>CAIXWQ010000894.1 GCA_903923175.1 uncultured delta proteobacterium
GATGGCGCGGGTGGCCTCGAGGCCGTCCATCTCCGGCATCTGCACGTCCATGAGCACGAGGTCGTACGGCAGCGCTCGCAGCGCCTCGAGCGCCTCGCGGCCGTTGGCGACCGCCTCGGCGTGCACGCCGAGCTTGCGCAGCACGCCGAGGGCCACCTGCTGGTTGGTGATGTTGTCCTCCGCGAGCAGGATCCGCCCGCCGAGCCGCGGGAGCGCGCCCGGCTCACGCGAGGCCCGCGAGGCCCGCGAGGCCCGCGAGGCCCGCGAGGCCGGCGAGGCCGACGAGGCCGGCGAGGCCGACGAGGCCGACGAGGCCGGCGAAGACGCGCCCTTGCCCCGCCCGAGTGACGCCCCCGCCGAGGCCGACACGGGCGCCTGCTTGCCCAAGAGGGCGGTGAACCAGAACTCGGAGCCGCGCCCGGGCGCGCTCTCGACGCCGATCTCGCCGCCGAGCAGCTCGGCGAGCTGCTTGGAGATCGCGAGCCCGAGGCCGGTGCCGCCGTAGCGCCGCGAGGTCGACGCATCGATCTGGGAGAACTTCTGGAACAGCCGGCTCTGCTCGCTCTCCGCGATGCCGATCCCCGTGTCTCGGATCGAGAAGCGCAGCAGGGCGTCGCCCGGCCGCTCGGCGATCAGCGCGACCCGCAACGACACCGCCCCCGCGTGGGTGAACTTCAGCGCGTTGCCGACCAGGTTCACGAGCACCTGGCGCAGGCGACCGGGGTCCCCGCGCAGGCGCCCCGGCACCTCGGGGGCGACCTCGCAGGTGAAGACCAGCCGCTTCTCCGCGGCCCGCAGCGCCATCAGTTCGGAGAAGTCGTCGAGCGTCGAGCGGAGGTCGAAGTCGAGCGTCTCGAGGTCGAGGAGGCGCGCCTCGATCTTCGAGAAATCGAGGATGTCGTTGATGATCGCGAGCAGCGACTCGCCGCTCACGCGCACCGCGTCGGCGTAGCGCCGCTGCTCGGCCGTGAGCGCGGTGTCGAGCAGCAGCCCGGCCATGCCGATCACGCCGTTCATCGGCGTGCGGATCTCGTGGCTCATGTTCGCCAGGAACTCGCCCTTCGCGGCGTTCGCCTGCTCCGCGCGCGCCGCCAGGTGGTTGGCGCGCACGCTCGCCTCTTCTAGCGCCTTCATCGCGCCGCGCAGGTCGGTCAGCGAGCGCTCGTTGAGCGCGAGGGCGCGCCGGACCTGCTCCTCGGCGGCGCGGCGCTCGGTGATGTCGGAGAGCGTGGAGACCACCGCGTAGGGCGGCGCGCCGGGCGCGAGGCGGAGCGGCTCGGAGCGCACCGAGAGCCAGCGTCGCTGCCCGGCGGCCCCCTGCAGCCCCATCAGCGCGTTCGCCTGCAGGTCCCCGCTGCGGAGCGCCGCGAGCGCCGGATGCTCCGCGGCCGCGTAGGGGGTGCCGTCCTCGCGCGTGGCCCGCCAGCGCGCGTCGCCCGCCGTCCACGCGGACATCGTGGCCTCGGTGAGCCCGAGGAGGCGCTCGGCGGCGGCGTTCGAGCGCAGCGGCCGCCCGTCGGCGTCCTGCAGCACGACCCCCTCGGCCAGCGCGCCGAAGATGGAGCGCAGCTGCTCCTCGCTCACGCGCAGCGCCCGCTCCGCCGTCACCTGCGGGGCGATGTCGCGCGCGACCCAGAGCCACCCGGTGAGCGCGCCGAGGTCGTCGCGCAGGGCGGTGGTCGTGACGTCGAGATCGACCCAGGCGGCGTCCTTGCGCTGGCAGCGAAGGCGCGTGCGAAAATCAGCGCCGGCGGCGAGGCGCCCTCGCAGCTCGGCGCGGTCGGCCTCGGCGAGCTCGAACGCGAAGGCGTCGAAGAGGCCCCTTCCGAGCGCCTCTTCGCGCGTCCAGCCGTAGATGCGCTCGGCGTTCCCGGTGTGCTCGGTGATCCGCAGCGCCGCGTCGGTGGCGATCACGGCGTCGGCCATGTTGCGCACGAGCCCGGCGAGCATCCGGCGCTGCTCGTCGGCGCGACGAGGCTCGGTGAGATCGCGCACCAGGCTGTGGAGGTACGTCTCGCCGCCGACCGTGAAGCCGCGCGAGCTCACCTCCACGGGGAACGTCGTGCCGTCCTTGCGGCGGTGCTCGGTCTCGAATCGCAGGCCGTGCTCGCGCGCCTCGGAGAGCTGCTCGGGCACGAGCCCGAGCGTGCGCGCGGTGCGCAGGTCGCGGATCGTCAGCTCGCGAAGCTCCTCGAGGCCGTAGCCGTACGTCTCGAGCGCGCGGTCGTTGGCGTGCGCGATGCTGCCGTCGTTGCGCACGACGATCTCCGCCTCGTTCATCCGCTCTTCGAGGCCGTGCAGGCGCGCTTCGTCGAGCTCCCTCGCGCGCGCGAGCTGCAGCGCGGTGACGTCGCGCGACACCCCGAGGATGCCGCGCGGCTGCCCCGCGGCGTCGTGCAGCACGGCGTAGGTGGCCTCGCCGACGAAGCGCCCGCCGTCCTTCGTGCGGCGCTCGTTCGTCACGGTCACGCGCCCCTCCGCCAGCACGCGCCGAACGAGGGCGGCCAGCGCGTCTTCCACGTCTTGCGCGTGTTCCGCGTCTTCCGCGTCTTCCGCGTCTTCCGCGGCGCGGCGGCGGACCAGCGCGGGGAGCCTCTCGCCGATCGCCTCCGCGCTCGACCAGCCGTAGAGCCGCTCCGCGCCCGGCGACCAGCTCGTGATCCTCAGGTCGAGGCTGCAGGCGACCACCGCCTCTTGCATGCTCTGGACGAGCAGCGAGTGCAGCCGATCTTGCTCGTCCGAGCGCCGCCGCTCGGTCACGTCCTGGCGGACGACGACGATCTCGCCGGGCAGCGAGCGAGCGATGCGGCTCTCGAAGATCCGAGTCTCCTCGCCGTACGGGACCGAGTACTCGACGGTCTCGACCGAGCCGGTCTCGAGGGCCCGCGCGATCGCGAGGCGCATCCTCGCGCCGGCCTCCTCGGGCAGGAACTCGAACACGAGGCGCCCGACGAGGCGATCGGACGGCGCCGGCAGCGCGCTGCGCGGCCCGGCGCGCACGTCGAGGAACCGACCGTCGGCGTCCGCGCGCGCGACGGTGTCGGGGAGCGCCTCCAGCAGGGCGCGGTCGCGCAGCGCGGCCGACCGGATCGCCTCGCGCGCCTCGCGCAGCGCGTTGGACTTCGCGTGGATGACCCACGCGACGAGCCCGAAGATCGTGCCGAACACGGCGGTGTTCGTGGCCGCCGTGACGGGGCCGACCTTGGCCGCGAGCACCGTGAAGCAGGTCGCGACGGCGACGGCGAGCGCCGCCCACACCACCGGCGCCTCGAGCAGCACGGCGGCCCAGGCGAGCGGCGCGCCGAGCACGCCGAGGTACGCGAGGCCGCTCTGATCGGCCGCGGCGAAGGCCAGCCCGCAGCAGATCGTGGGCACGAACGCCACCGGGAGCACCCAGTCGACGGCCCGCGGCCTGCGACGGACGAAGAGCTGGAGCGCGCCGACGCCGATGAGGGCGACGACCACGGCCGTGTATTCGAGGCGGCTGCGCGGGGGCGCCTCGAGGAACAGCACGAGGCTGAACACCGGGCCGACCAGCGCGTACAGCAGCAGCACGAGCCGCCGGAGCGCGGCCGGGTCGTCGTCGAACAGCGCGGGCGAACGGTCGAGGTCGACACGGAGCCGCCACGCGCCTGCTGCGTCACGGCGTGGGCTCCCTGGTATCGGCGCGCGGCTGCCTTGCACGGCTCTGCAGACCTTACGGCAAGGCTCGCCGCCGGCGTAAGGTGCCCGCGCCCGTCCGGCGCCGCGGCCGCTCCGTCGGGCCGGAGCCGCGGCGCTTGGCCCGGCCCCCCCCCGCGCGACCTGGAATGCCGCGCGGGGGTTGCCGGGGGGAAGGCGGCGCTGCGGCTGCGGGCGTCGAACGTGTCCATGACCGCCGCGTGGTCCGGACAGATTTGAGTCTGCGAGGCTCGAACCACCGGCGCCGCGGCTACACTCCGCGCGTGCCTCGCTGGGTCCCGCACGTCTGCGTCGCGATCGTCTGGCTCGCGGTCGCCGCCGAGATCGCCGCGACGTTCGAATGGGTCGAGAACCCGTGGCCGGCCATCGCGCTGCAGCTCCTCTCGTCCGCGGCCGTGGGGCTCGACGCCGTCGCGGTCGGCGTGCGGCGGCGCGTCGGCGTCGGCATGTCGATCAAGAACCTCGCGCCGGGCGGCTGGGCGACGTTCGCGGCGATGATGTGGATCGTGGCGCTCCCGGCCTATTTCTTCGGCGCGCGGCGGCGCGCGCGGCGCGGCGAGCTCGCGGGCGTCGACGTCGAGCCGGTGCGGTGGGGGAGCTGGGTGGCCATCGGCGTCATCGCGGCCTTCGGCGGGCTCGCGCTGCTGGCGGCGCTGGTCGGCGGCGACGGGGGCTGACCACGAGCGACGGGACTGCAGCGCGAGCGCTGCGGACACATCGAGCGGTCGCTCGAGCGGCGGGCCGCCCGGCGAGCGCGCGCCCGAACGCGGGATCCGGCATGCTCCGCAGGTCGAGGCGAGCCCCCCATCGGGGCGATCGGCGCGACCGGAGGCCTGCGTGAACGATTCGAAGGGCGCGAGCGACGGGCTGCACGGCGACGACGACACCGGCGAGCTGGCGCCGGACGATCTGGTCGAGGCCGACGCGGCGTCGGAGGCACGCTTGCCCTTCGCGCCGCAGGCGCCGCCCAGGCCGTCGTCGCTGCCGCCGCTCCCCGCGCCGCCCTCGATGGCGGTGAGGCCCCTGTCGCGGCCGCCGCCGACGCCGCCGTCGCGGCTGCCGCCGCCGATGCCGCCCCGAATCAGCTTCTCGCTCGTCCCTCGGGGCGCCTTGCCGCCGCCCGCGCCGCCGCCCGCGCC
>CAIXWQ010000895.1 GCA_903923175.1 uncultured delta proteobacterium
CACCGACTCGACGCCGGAGGCGCCGTCGGCCGTCCCCCCCGCGCCGGCCGCGCTCGCGAGCCCGCCCGTCGACGTCGCCGGCACGAGCGGGGCCCCGCTCGACGGCGCAGCCGCGGAGCTCGCCAGCCCGGGTCCGCTGCGCGGGACCATCGCCACACCGCCGAGCTGCGGCGACGAGGCCGCGCCGCCGGGCAGGAGCGCCTGCGGGGCGCGGACCGCGGCCGCGAGCACCGGCCCGCCCGGGAGCACCGAAGCGACCGATTCGGCCCCCTTGAGCACCGGGCGCGCGGCCGCGAGGTAGTTCGAGAACGCCGGCCCCTTGGGCGTCGCGCGCCCCCCCGAGGCCTCGACCCTCGGCGTCCCCAGCGGCGCCGCGGCCGGCCCCTTCACTTCGCCCTTCGATTCGATCGCTGCGCCCATGGCTCGTCGGACCTCCTGCGCCGCACTGCGCGGCCCTGTGGAGGGGTCGACGGGCGAGGGCGGCCGGTTGCGTGCGCGTCGCGACGAGGCTCAGCCGAAGACGCCACGCGCGCGCGCCTCGCGCAGCGCCGCCGCGGTCGCGGCGTGCGAGGGGCGCGTCGCGTGGAGGCCGCCGCGGAAACGCCCGCCGAGGAGCGCGAGATCGCCGAGCAGATCGAGGAGCTTGTGGCGCACCGGCTCGCCTGCGTCGCGCGGCGCGTAGCCGGGCTCGTCCACGTCGAGGCCCACGACGGCGCCGGCAGGGAGGTGCGCGGCGAGCCCGCGGGCGCGCAGCGCCTCGAGCTCGCGCCGGGCGCCGAACGTCCTCGCGGGGGCGATCGCGGCGAGGAAGGTCGTGCGCTCGCCGTCCCAGCGTGCCGCGCCTGCCAGCGGGACGCCGAAGCGCTCCGCCGAGTAGGCGACCTCGACCTCGATGCGCGTCGCGTCCGCGGGGCCCGGGCCCGCGCCGGGCGCGACGGGGGACGCGGTAGCAGGAGAAGAGGGCGTGAAGACGTACCGGGCGTCGTCGACGTCGATGGTCTCCGCCCTCCGCACGCGCGCGTCGTGGATGCCTGCGTCGCGCCCCGCACGCGCATCGCGCCCGTCCTGCGCGAGCACGGCCTCGATCGCCTCGGCGAAGGCCGCGGCGCAGCCGTCGATCAGGGGCACCTCGCCCCCTTCGACCTCGAGCGCGAGCCCTGCGAAGGCGTCGAGCCCCTGCACGGCCGCGAGCAGGTGCTCGACCCCGGCGACGTCGATCGCTCCGCCGGGAGCGCGCTCGTCGCCGAGCCGTACGGTGGTCGCGCGGTCCACCTGCGTGACGAGGAGCGCGCCGAGCGCGACGCGCACGCCACCTGCGCCGAGCGAGGTGGGCCCGCACGCGCCGCGGATGCGGAGGGCGCAGCGACGCCCGCCGTGCAGGCCGAGCCCTTCGAGGCGGCGCTCCTCGGCGGGCGTCGAGCTCGGCGCGTCGAGCGCCATGCGGCTAGCGCGTGCGCTTGATGACGTGGAAGCCGAACTCGGTCTCGACGACGCTCGGCGCGTCGCCGGGCTGCTGCGCGAAGATCGCGTCCTCGAAGGCCTTCACCATCTGGCCGCGGCCGAAGACGCCGAGGTCGCCGCCGCGCGACTTGGTGCCGTCCTCGCCGAACTCGGCGGCGAGCTTGCCGAAGTCCTCGCCCTTCTTGAGCCGGGCGACGATGCCGTCGATGATCCCGCGCGCCTCTTCCTTGGTGCGCGTCTGGTTCGGCCCGCGCGACCCCTTGAAGCTGACGAGGATGTGGCTCGCCTGGATGCGGCCGTCGGGGAGCGCGGGGCCCGCCGAGGCGAGCGCGGCCGCCTTCGGCGCGCCGCCGGGCTCGGCCTGACCGCCCGCGCCCGTGCCTTCGCCGTCGGGCTTGGTGAGGTTCGCGCACGCGGTCACGACGAACGGCGCGGCCAGGAGAGCGAAGGTAGAGAGGCTGCGGACGATTCGGCTGTGGGCGAACATGGCGACCGTGGACGCTAACCGCACCCCGCGGCGCGCGTCCACGGCGGAAGCGCACTATGTTCTCGGCCAATGGTCGATTCGCGCGCGCATTCGAACGGGGGGAGCCGCCCGACGACGATCCTCCACATCGAGGACGACCCGGCCAACCGCCTGCTCGTCCGCAAGCTCCTCGCGGCGGACGGGATGACCGTCATCGACGCCGAGAACGGCCTCGACGGTGTGCGGCGAGCCCTGGAAATCAGGCCGGATCTCGTGCTGATCGACCTCAACATCCCGGACATGGACGGCTTCGAGGTCGCGCTCCGGCTGCGCAGCGACCCGGCGCTCGCCGGCACGCCCCTGGTCGCGATCACCGCCGAGGGGGACCGCGACACCTCGCTCGCGGTCGGCTGCGACGGCTTCATCCAGAAGCCGATCCAGGCGCGGCGCTTCGCGCAGGAGGTCCGCGGCTACCTGCAGGGCAAGCGCGAGCGGCCGACCAAGCCCGCCGACGCGCGGCTGCGCGCGCAGAGCGAGAAGATGGTGCGCCACCTCGAGGAGAAGGTGAGCGAGCTGGTCGCCGCGAACGAGAAGCTTCGCGAGGCCGACAAGCTCCGGCGCGAGTTCTACCGCAACATCTCGCACGAGCTCGCGACGCCGCTCACGCCGATCGTCGGCTACCTCTCGATGCTCGTGAACGAGGAGCTCGGCGAGCTCACCAAGCCGCAGGCCAAGGCCGTGCGCGCCGTCGACGAGTGCGCCAAGCGCCTGCGCAACCTCATCGAGAACCTGCTCGACGTGACCGGGCTCGAGACCGGCAAGATCCGCTTCTTCCACAAGGACTACGACTTCCTCGACACCGTGCGGCGCGCGATCGCGCAGGTCGCCGACAAGCTCGCAGACCAGGGGGTCGAGCTCGTGGAGGAGCTCCCGCGCGGGCCGCTCCCCGGGCACGGCGACGTCGATCGCCTCGGGCGCGCCATCCAGCAGCTGCTCGACAACGCGTGCAAGTTCGCGAGCGGCGGCAATGGGCAGAGCGCGACGCCGGCGAAGGTCGGCATCCGCGTGCGCGCGCTGCGCAGCGGGCACTACGAGCTCTACGTGGCGGACTCGGGGCCGGGGGTGCCGGAGTCGCAGATCGAGAAGATCTTCGAGCCGTTCTTCCAGGTCGACGGCTCGGCGACGCGGCAGTTCGGCGGCGTCGGGCTCGGCCTCGCGCTGGTGCGCAAGATCGCGCAGGCGCTCGGCGGCGACGTGCGGGCGCTCCCCCACGCGGCCGAACCGATCGGCGGTCAGCGCTTCGACGGCGCAGGCTTCTACGTGACGATCGGCATGCGCGCCCCGCAGGAGATCCTGCAGGCGTAGCGCGTAGCGCACGCGGGGCTCGCTCGGTCGCTCGGTCGCGCGACGAGCGCGCGCGCCCCGCGGCCCTCGCCGCTTGCACCGAAAGCCGAGTCTCGCCGCGATCGTGGTCCGCGGGGCGCTTGCGGGTTGTCCGGCCGACCGCGCGCGTGGAGCATGACCTCGCCCGCCCCCCTCATGACGATGATGCCGTCCGATCCGCAGAGCCCTCTGGTCGTGCGCGTCCCGCCGGACGATCTGCGCCTCGCGTCGCTGCAGGGGCTGACGATCCCCGGCACCGACGCCGAGTACCGCCTCGAGCGCGCCATCGGCGTCGGCTCGATGTCGGCCGCGTACCTGGCCTCGCGTCGCGGGGCGAACGGCGAGCTGCCGGTCGTCGTGAAGGTCACTCTTCCTGGCTTCCTTCGCACGGCGGGCACGGCCGCCGCGCTCGCCATCCGCAAGGAGGCCGTGGCGCTCGGCCGGCTCAGCTCGGTGGTGCCGCCCAACCCCTTCGTCGTCCGCTACATCGACGTCGGCGATCTCGAGATCGACACCGGCCGCAGCCGCATGGGGCTGCCGTGGATCGCGATCGAGTACGTGCACGGCGGCGCGGAGGGGACGACGCTCCTCGCGCGGATCGAGCACACGCTTGCCCGCACCGGCCACGCGTTCGATCCGCGGCGCGCCGAGCGCGCGATCCAGTGCCTCACGAGCGGGCTCGGCGCCATCCACGCGTTGCAGATCGTGCACCGCGATCTCAAGCCCGAGAACGTGCTCTGCTGCGGCGACGGGATCGACGAGATCCTCAAGATCGCCGACTTCGGCATCGCGCGCTCGACCGGCATGCGCGACACCTTCGGCTACGCGACGCTCGGCACCGTCGGCTATGCGCCGCCCGAGCAGAACGGCGCCGATCCGAACAAGGTCGGCCCGTGGAGCGACGTCTACGCGCTCGCGGCGGTCATCTACTTCCTGCTGACCGGACGCGAGTACTTCAAGATCCACGACCCGATGGCGGCGTTCCGCGGCGATCTCCGCCCGCAGACGCGCATGAGCGTGCTCGAGAGCCCCGGCTTGCACCCCGAGTTCCGCACCCGCGACGAGGTGTGTCAGGCGCTCGACCGCGTGCTGCTCGACGCCACCTCGCCGAGCCCGGAGCTGCGGCCGCAGAGCGCGGAGGTGCTCGCGTGGCGCATCCTCGGCGCGCTGCGCCTCGACACCCGGCCGCGGCGCCCGGGCGCGCTCGCACCGGTGCGCGCGCCGACGCGCGAAGGAGCGGATCCGGAGCTCACCGGGTTCCGCTGGACGATCGCCGGCCGGCCGATGGCGGATCTGGTGGTGCGCAGCGTCGCCTGGAACGGCGACGGCCGCGCGCTGGCGGCGACCGATCGCGGCCTCGCGTTCTGGGACGGCACGCAGTGGGCCGAGGTCACCACCCGCGGCTTCGCCCACCCGCACGGCATCCGCTTCGTGCAGAAGCTCGCGACCGGCAAGTGGCTCATCGGCGGCGACGGCGCGACGCTCGCGCGCTTCGACGGCACGCGCGTGTACGACGCGGTCGAGGGGGCCGAGCCGACGCTCACCGCGGTGCAGGCGAGCGGCGATCTCGACGATCTCGCGGTGATCGTGTTCGCCGATCCGGACGGGCCACCCTCGCTCTACTGCATCTGCGGGGGGCGCTGGCTGCAGCCGCTGGTGCTCGAGGGGGTCGAGGTCGTGACCGGCCTTTCGCGCATCGCCGACGACGCCTGGCTCGTCGTCGGGCGCACGCGCGACGGCAACGGCTGGCTCGGGATCCATCGCCCGCTCCGCTTCCGCATCGAGCCGATCGACGCGGGGCCGACGCGCGCGTGGCTCGCCGCGGCGGCGCACACCGACGGCCAGCTCGGCCTCGCCTGCGGGCTCGACGGCCGCATCGCCTGGCTCGAGGCGGGCAAGCTGACCGCCCTCGCGACCGTGCGCCTCGTCCTCGCG
>CAIXWQ010000896.1 GCA_903923175.1 uncultured delta proteobacterium
CGCCAACCCCACCCGCCCCTCCGACGAACATGCCGACAAGGCAGGCAACCGAATCGCTGTCCCCGTCGATCCTGGCTGCACGGTCGATCGCGATCATTGCATCGTCTCCCCACGCGAGGGTGGCGGCAACCGCGAGACCTAGCGCCGATCCCGCGCGCCAGCCGGCGTCAGCGGGGTGAACGGCCCGCTCGTCAAGCCATCGCTCCTCACGCCGGCGACCGAGGACGATCGCATCCTCCAGGGATCCGGCAACGCTGCCGCCCCTTCCCCAGGATCCGCGGAGACCTTCGATCGCGCGTCGGACGTGGTCTTCGTCCAAGGGGGCCCCTTCAAGAACCCAGCGAAGTAGGTGCGATCCTGCGACGGCGGCTTCGAGGGCGTTGGCGTGTGCATGCGTGACGAGCGCGGAGATCTCCGCTGCTGTGGTGAGCGTCTCCCCATGAAATGCCATCGGAAGTGGCGCGATCCTCATCACCGAACCGCATCCGTCAGAACCTGGATCTCCCGAGACGTGCCAGTCCCTGGTCCGCTCGTACGCCGAAGCGCCTCGGAGACACGTCCCGCCGGGTGCGGTGCTCGGGGTGAGAGGGTCGTGCGACCACTCGACGTATCGCGACCCAACGGCGTGGCCGAAGCGGTCCGGGTCGAAGTGGTCGTCGGATACATCGAGGATGGCTTTGCCCAGGTGGACGGCCATGGCGGTATCGTCCGTCGGCTTGAACACGCCGGCTTCGAGCGTGACGGGCATCTCGCGCACACGCTCACCACGAACGAACTCAAGTTCGCGGCCGAGGGCATCACCAACGGCCAGGCCAAGGAAGGCTCCGACGCAGCGCGCCTCGAAGGTCAACGCGTTCACGCTGCCTCCTCGGTCCCCACGGATGCGGACTTCGCCCCGAACCTCAGGACTATCTTGCGGATCGTCTCGCTCCTCCAAGCTCCACCTCGCTTTGTAGCCCGCCCCTCCGCAGTCAGAGCACCCGCGATCGCTCGGAGGGAGAGCCCCGCACCGTGAAGGTCGAGCACCCTAGCAACGGCCTCGCGCTCCTCCTCGACCTCGATCACGATCTTGCGACCTTCGGCGTCGAGTTCGTCGGAACGACGCCAACCGTAACCCTCACGTCCTAGGCGAACACCTTCGGACTTCAGCTGGAAGAGAGCGTCCTTAGTTCTCTCCGCGCAGATCTCACGTTCCCAGGCAGCTACCGAGATCAACATGTTCACGACGAGCCTGCCGGCCGCATTGTGCGTGTTCAGATTCTCGGCCACCGAGATGAGGGAGCACGTCGGCTTCGCGAAGTAGGTCTCAATCAGGTGCCCGAGATCTCGCACCGATCTCGAGAGGCGATCGAGCTTAACGACGGCGATGGCATCAGCCAGCCCATCCTCGATCAGCCTCAACGCGCGCTGCAGTCCAGGGCGGTCCAGGTTCTTCGCGGAGAGTCCTTCGTCGGCAATTACTTCGACGACCTCAAGATCGAATGCCTGGGCGTAGGCAGTCAGCTTCGCCCGTTGGGCACCAAGTGAGACGCCTTCCTCTGCCTGAACCTGGGTCGAGACTCGGATGTAACAGATCACGCGCTGGCGGCTCATGAGCGACAACGTAGGACCGAAACGTCAACAAACAAGGCCCGAACGTCTCGTCTCCATACCGGGGCGGACGTTTGCTGTCACTGCGGGAGACCGCCAACCTTCCGACTCCATAGCTCCACGTCGTCGAAAGATCACCATGACGAACGCTACAGACTCGAATGCTCACTCTCGACTCTCATGCCTTCAACGGCACGATTCCTGAATTGGTTCGAGGCTTCATCGCCAGTCACGATGGCC
>CAIXWQ010000897.1 GCA_903923175.1 uncultured delta proteobacterium
GCTCGCTCTACCAGCGTCGTCGGCAGCGTGCCAATCGCGGCGATCGCGACGGCGCCGAAGACGCGCATGCGAACCGTCTCGTTGCCCACGCGGCGCAGCGCCGTTCCCGTGCGCAGATACCCCTGTTCGATCAAGTCCAAGAGGTCGATCTTGTGTCCGCCGCGGCCGCGGGCCGCACCGATCAGCAAGGTCGGTCGCTCCTCGTTGATCAAGTCGAGGACGGTGGACGCCTTCGCGTTCACGGTGGGCTCCGGGCGTGCCACGAGCGCGGCGAGCAGCGCGAGAACGGTGGCCTTCCCGCACATCGTCGTCGGCGACAGTACACCGAGCCTCGGCGAGCGGTCGCTCGCGTCGATCGCGTGCGTATGCACGATCCACAGCGCGAGCGCGACGGCCGCGCGCGGCGGCAGTACCGCGAAGCGCCCGCAAAATGCGACGAGCTCCTCGACGAGCGCCGCACCGTCTACGGGCGCTTCCAAGAGCGCCTGCACCACCTCGGTATTCGGCCTCGGCGAGTCGGGGACGCGCGCCGCGAGACACGCGTCGACCAGCCTTGCCGGCGCGTCGACGGCGCCGGTTGCGCGCACGAGACGGACGGCGGCGCTCCGAACGAGAGCGACAGTGGACAGGTCGGAGTTCCCCACAAGCTTCGTGAGGCACCGCAGGCAGTCGCCGACCTGGGCGAGCGACGCCCCGCGTTCGAGCGACGAAAGCCCCGAGGCCGTGAGGAGCTCTTCGAAGGAAGAAGCTGTCGCGGCCAATTCGGGCAAATCGTCGACGTCCGGCTCGACTGGGGCGGCCTCGGCGCGGGCAGCGACCGTCTCGTCGGCGACAGGCGCGTTGAGCGCAATCGTGGGCGATTCTCCCTCGGAGTCGGCATCCGCAGAGAGTCTCGCCGCCAGGTCCCGCAATTCGGCGAGCCCCAGACGGCGCACCTCGTCGCCGGACCGGAACGCCGTTCGTCGGAACGCGGGCACCAAGTCCTCGCTGACATGGTGCTCCATCGTCCCGTACAGCGGCACGCACTGCACAGCCTCGATCTGACACGCATTGCCGCCGAAACCTGCGTTCTGCAGGCATCGGTTGAGCGGTCGCACGATCGCGCCGGTGAGCGTCGCGAGCTCCGGACTCGGGGCGAGCTCATCGAGCGCCACGAAGACTCGAATGGCATCATCGCTCGCTCCGACCCCGAGCGCAGCCTCGTCACCGAGGGCTCGCGCGAGGGCGGTGACGCCGGCTTGCACGCAGTCGTCGAGAGCCCAAGTGCAGGCGCCCGGTGACAGAACCTCGTGCGTCGCGTCTCGCTCGAACCGCAGGCAGAGCACGCGTCGGGCAACCGGTCGTGGCTCGGGATCGACAGCATTCTGTGCCAATGCAATCCACGCCCTCGACTCGCCCTTCGACTCGTCGATCGGCGTCACGCGCTCCGCCGCGATGGCCATGGACCGGCAAACCAGGCGCGCATTGGCGAGCCTCAAGAGTCTCCTGAACGACGCGACGGAGCGCACCCACGCGAAGCGATCGACGGGCAGATCGGTCGTCTCGGTCGGCCACGCCGCGAACATTGCCATCGAGCCAGTCGCCCGCAGCAGGAGCCAATCGCCGTCCGCAAAGCCGAGAAAGCGCAGGAAGCGGTACTGCGAGCCGCTCATCTCTTCGGCGCCGCTGGGAGGCATCGACAGCGGCACGATGAGCGACGGAGTGGCGCTCTCCGATTGATCTACCGGCGAGGCCAGCCCCTCGGCGGTGGCCTCGGATGGGGTGACTCGCTTCGCACTTGCTCGCGTCGTCTTCTTGGCTCTCATGTCACTGCCTCGACTTCTGTGTTTCTGCACAACTCACGACAATTGGCCGAGCGATTCAGCCGACTCATCGAACTTCCGCGACTCGCGATCCCTCTCGCAGCTCGCATGTCTTCGACGACTCACTGGCTGACATCGACCATCTACGAGCACGGGTACGAACGTAACGACCAACACCAGTGGCCATCTCGTATTTCCCTTGCGACAAGCCAACCACTTCGATGGCGATATCGGAGATTCACCATCTGGAGATCTCGATTCCGATGGTGGCTTTGCAAAAGTCGGCTTCCGCCGAAGGGCTCACAACGCGTTGCGTTGTACATGCAAATGCTTGTATTTATTAGAACTATTCCCCTTCACCTTGTCGACCACCGTCGACAACTCGACCTCCCCTCACAAGACGCGAGCGACCATTGGCCGCTCTGGCCTTGATCAGATGATCAGCCTCGGTCAGCTCGCCTGAGTAGCGGTGGCGCATAAGTCCGATACGTGGCACGACTGGATGACACGTAGATCCGATATCGGCCATCCGTTTCTCGCGATCACATTGGCGGAGACTCCTTATGAGGCAAAATGCCGACGAACCTGCGACGGAGCGCCTTGCTCACTCGGACGGCCCTGGCGGGCCCGGAGAGACCACGCGGGCCCTGCTCCTGGGGCTCAGCGAGACGCTGACGCTGGTGGGAGAAGGTGCGCCCTTGATCGCCGTCGCCTTGCGTCATGCGGCAGCGGAGCTCGCGCCGACGCAACCGTGGTCGGCCGAAGCCCCGGGCCTCCGGCAGTCGCCCGCAAGCGGCCCCGCGCCCACCCCCGGGGACGACCGCGCGCTCGCCTGGGAGCGCACGCCCGCGCCTGCCCCGGCGCC
>CAIXWQ010000898.1 GCA_903923175.1 uncultured delta proteobacterium
CGCTCGCGGCCCTCGCGCGCACCCGGCGCGTCGATCTCTTCCTCCTTTCTCCGTCCGACCTCTACTGGGGCGATCTGCGCACGGTCGCGCAGACGCGCCGCGCGCTGCGCACCGCCGCGCGCGAGGACGTGGCCGAGGCGGTGCGCGAGGGGATGGCTCGCCAGAACCCGCTCCTGACGACGCTCGGCAGGCTGTCGCGCGATCAGCAGCTGCTGCTCGAGGAGCTCCCCGGCGGCTACCGCGAGGAGGGCGAGAGCCTCTTCGTCGACCCCTGCGAGCCCGCGCGCGACGAGCCAGGCACGCCGAGCGCGCTCGCGCGGCTGCAGGCCGACGTCCTCACGCTCGCCTCGCCCGCCGAGCTGCGCGCGTCGCCGGAGGCCTTCGCCGAGCGCGCGCCGGTCGACGGAGACGCCTCGATCCGCGTCCACGCCTGCCACGGCCCGACGCGGCAGGTGGAGGTGCTTCGCGACGAGCTGCTCGCGCTCTTCGACGCGCACCCGACGCTGCAGCCGCGCGACGTCGTCGTCATGACGCCGGACCTCGCGACGTTCGCGCCGCTGGTCGCGGCGATCTTCGGCGAGGGGCGCGATCGGGCTTCCGCGCGCGGGGCCCGCGGCGAGCGCGGCGAGCGCGGCGAGCGCGGCGAGCGTGAGGGGTGGGGCGCCGTCGGCGCGCCGCGGATCCCGGTGGAGATCGCCGATCTCGGCGTCCGTCAGCGCAACCCCGTCGCCGACGTGCTCCTGCGCGTGCTCGAGCTCGCGGAGGCGCGCGTGACCGCCAGCGCCATCGTCGATCTCCTCGCGCTCGAGCCGGTGCGGCGGCGCTTCGAGCTCTCGAGCGACGCGCTCGCCACGGTGCTCGGCTGGGTGCGCGAGAGCGGCATCCGCTGGGGCGTCGACGAGTCCGACCGCGCGCGCTTCGAGCTGCCGGCCGAGCGCGCGTACACCTTCGCCTTCGGCCTCGATCGGCTCGCGCTCGGCGTCGTCATGTCCGACGACGACGACCTCTTCGCCGGCGTCTCGCCGGTCGACGCGATGGAGGGGGATCGCCCGGAGTTGTTCGGTCGCTTCGCCGACTTCTGCGCGACGCTCTTCCACCACCTCGGCGCGCTGCGCGCCGCGCGCCCCCTCGGAGCATGGGTCGCCGCGCTGCGCGCCGTGATCGACGGGCTCACGCACACGGCCCCGAAGGCCGCGTGGCTCCGCGAGGAGCTCTTCGACGAGCTCGCGTCGATCGAGCGCCAGGCGGCCGCGGCCGGGTTCGCCGACGAGCTCGCGCTGTCGGCGGTGCGCGCGCTGCTCTCGGGGCGCTTCGAGGCCCCGCGCGGCGGCGATCGCCCCATCGGCGGCGCGGTCTCGGTGTGCGCCCTCTCGCCGATGCGCAGCGTGCCGTTCCGCGTGGTGTGCCTGCTCGGCATGGATCAGGACGCGTTCCCGCGCGCGGCCCGCGGCGTGGGCTTCGACCTCACGCGCGTGGCGCCGCGCGTCGGCGATCGGGAGCCGCGCGACGAG
Source organism: uncultured delta proteobacterium (assembly GCA_903923175.1). GTDB lineage: Bacteria > Myxococcota_A > Polyangia > Polyangiales > JADJMO01 > CAIXWQ01. The sequence goes on from CAIXWQ010000898.1 coordinate 1,512, forward strand.
GATCGACACCTGCTGCTCGAGGCGATCCTCTCGGCGCGCGACCACCTAATCGTCACCTACTCGGGGCACGATCCGAACGACAACGAGCCCCTGCCGCCCGCGGTGCCGATCGCCGAGCTGCTCGACATCCTCGACGCGTCGCTCCCTCCGCCCGTCACCGCGAGCGGCGCCTCGAGGCGCCTTCGGGAGTCGATCCTCGTGCACCACGCCCTCCAGCCGTTCTCGCCCGAGCGCTTCGACGCCGCGCGGCCGGTGAGCCACGACCGCCGCATGCTGCGCGCCGCGGAGGCGCTCCGTGGCCCGCGCGGCGGCTCGCTCGATCTGTTCCGCGACGGCGCGCTCCCCGCGCGCGCGCGCGCCGACGCGCCTAGCGCGACGGACGCGCCGCTCGAGGTGCTCGACGTCGACGCGCTCGCGGCCTGCCTCCGTCAGCCGGTCAAGGCGTTGCTCGAGCGGCGGCTGCGCCTGCAGCTGCGCGCCGACGCGATCGGGCTCGAGGATCGCGAGCCGCTGGAGGCGTCCGGCGGGCTCGAGCGCTGGTCGCTCGGCGAGGGGCTGCTCGGGTGGGCGCTGCGTGCGCGCGGCCGGGGCGTCGCTCCGCGCGCGCTCGATTGGGGGCGGGCGCACGCGCTGCTCGACGCCCGGGCGAAGCTCCCGGTCGGCGCGGCGGGCCGGCTCGCGTTCGACGACGCGCGCGCGAAGGTCGAGGCCGCGCTCCTCGGCGCCGAGGGGGCGCTCGAGCTGCCGCGCGCGCTGGTCGAGATCGCGTACACCAGCGCCCGCGCGGCGCTGCGCGTGGGCGGCGTGGTGCGGGGCGTCTCGCGCGGCGAAGCGCCTTCGAGCGAGCGGCCGGACGCCCCCGTAGAGCCGGGCGAGCCCGGCGAGCCCGGCGCGCGCGAGCTCTTCGAGCTCGTGTCCGACGAGCCCGACAAGCCGAAGCACCTGCTGCGCGCCTGGGTGCGCCTGCTCGCGCTCGCGGCGTCGTCGCCGGAGCTCCGCTGGACGGCGCGCATCGCGGGGGTCGAGGCCGCGCCGGTGGGCTACGCGCCGACTTCGGTGGTGCTCACGGCGCCGCCCGACGCGGCCGAGGTGCTCGAGGAGCTCGTCGAGCTCGAGCGCGAGGCGATGCGGGGGCCGATCCTCCTCTTCGAGAAGACCTCCCGCGCGTACTTCAAGGCGCTCTCGGCCCACGAGGGCGAGCCGACGCGCGCGCACCGCCGCGCCGCGCTCGCGAAGGCGCTGGCCGAGTGGGAGGGGGCGCCGAAGCGTCCGGGGGAGGGGGAGCAGCCGTTCTTCGTCGCGACCTTCCGCCGCGCGACGCCGTTCGTCTCCGCGGCGGGCGAGCCGCTGCCCGAGTTCGAGGCGCGCGCGATGCGCCTGTGGCGCCCGCTCACCGCGGCGATCACCGCGGGCACCGAGAGGACGGAGAGCACCGCGAAGCGCGCCCCCGCGGCGCGCGCGCGGAGGGCGCCATGAGCGCTGCCAAGGCGAGCGAGATGCGCGCGTTCCGCGCCGCGGATCCGCTGGTCCCCGGCACCACGCTCGTCGAGGCGAGCGCGGGCACCGGCAAGACCTACAACATCACCAACATCTTCGTCCGGCTGGTCGCCGAGGAGGGGATGCGCGTCGACGAGATCCTCGTGGTGACCTTCACGCGCGCGGCGACCGCCGAGCTGCGCACGCGCATCCGCGAG
>CAIXWQ010000899.1 GCA_903923175.1 uncultured delta proteobacterium
GACGTCGCCGCGGCCGACGCGGACGGCGCGTACGAGCGCCGTCGCGTCGCAGCCGGCGAGCCGCAGATCGTCGCGCGGATCCTCGGGCGCGGGGCCCGGGAGGAAGATCGGCCGGCCGACGGCGAGCGCAGCCACGAGATCGATGGCGTCGTCGAGGCAGCCGCGCGCCCGCGCCTCGACCAGCAGGCGCGCGTGCTGCGGGTCGATCGGCAGCGCGAACAGGGCGCGGCCGCCGTCGGTGAGCGCGCCCGCCTCGTCGAGCGCGCCCCACGCCGCGAGATCCGCGCGCGCGGCCTCGAGCGCGTACGGCTTCGGGGCGTCGAGCAGCGGCAGCGCCTCGGGGCGCGCGCCGAACGCGGCGGCGGCGATCACCAGCGGCACCAGCGACTCGCGGTGGATCTCGGGCGGCGTCGTCGGCGACAGGCGCGCCGCGCGGCTCCAGAGCCGCAGGCACACGCCCGGCGCGGTGCGTCCGGCGCGCCCCGCGCGCTGCGCCGCGCTGTCGTCGGCGATGGCGGCGAGCACGAGGCTGCCTCGGCCGTCGTGGTAGCGCGTCTGGCGCGCGAGCCCCGCGTCGATCACGACGCCGATGCCGGGGATGGTGAGCGACGTCTCGGCGACGTTGGTCGCGAGGATGATCTTGCGCCCGCCGGCGGCGTCGAACGCGCGTCGCTGCTCGGCCAGCGTGAGGCCGCCGTGGAGCGGGATCACGGCGTCGCGGCCTCCGCGCAGCGCGCTCTGACAGGCCTCGATCTCCGCCTTGCCCGGGAGGAAGACGAGCACGTCGCCCGGCTCGGCCGCCGCCGCCGCGAGCGCGCGGCCGACGCGCGCCGGAAGATCGCGCGGATCGGGGAGCGCGTCGCCGGTCTCGAGGTAGCGGATCTCGACGGGGAAGGCGCGCCCCTCGGCGACGAGGTGCTGGCCGCCGAGGTGGGCGGCGAGGCGCGCGCCGTCGAGCGTCGCCGACATCACGACCAGCCCGGGCCGCGCGCGCGGCTCGTCGCCCGAGGCCCCGCGCACCGACAGCAGCGCGAGCAGGAGATCCACGTCGAGGCTGCGCTCGTGGAACTCGTCGAGGATGACCGTCGCCGCGCCCTCGAGCAGCGCCGGGCGCCGCAGCACCACCCCGGGCGTCGCGAACACGATCCGCGTGGCGTCGTCGGCCATTCGCTCGTCGCGCACGAGGTAGCCGACCTCGCCGCCGAGGCGCGCCCCCTCGAGCTCCGCGACGCGCGCGGCGAGGCTGCGGCAGGCGATGCGGCGCGGCTCGACGACGAGCACGCGCCCCGCGCACCAGCGCGGCACCTCGGTCGACTTCCCCGAGCCGGTGGGCGACGAGACGACGACCGGCGCGCGCGCGAGCGCCTCGAGGAACGCGCCCCGGATCGCCGCGATCGGCAGCTCGCTCATCGGCTGCGCGCGGCCTCGGGCGCCGAGGCGCCCAGCGTCAACCGAGCTTCCCCGCCGTCTTCCACGCCTCGAGGCAGCGCGCGGTCAGCGCCGAGAGCTCCTCGAACAGGCCAGGCTCGAGCGTCTTGAAGACGAACGACGCGTTCCCCTCGAGCCGCCTGCGCAGGGGCTCGCTGATCGACTCGAGCAGCTCGGGGCTGCCGGCGAGCGCCGCCAGGTAGAACGTCGTGTGGCTGCGCGACGTGCGCACGCCGCCGAAGAAGAGCGGCTTGCCGTTCGCGCCGAGCGTGCGCGTGGCGAGCTCGTAGTCGCCGGGGCGGTCGGTCACGACGACCAGCGCGGCCTCGTGCGGGCGGAGCAGCTTGCGCAGCGTGACGAAGAGCGCCGCGCCTTGCGCGCTCCCCGTGTACGAGCGCGCGTCGGCCGCCGCGCCCGTCCGCTTCTTGGTCTTCTCGCCGGCCGGGCTCAGTTTGGGGATTGCCATCTGCCGCGGACTCTACACCGAACGGCGACGAGCGCCGCCGAGGAGGCGCGCGAGCGCGGCTTCACGCCCCGGATCGACCTGCGCCGAAGGTGGACCGGGGGCTCACGCCGATCGTCGCACGAGCACCACCGCCGTGTCGTCCACGGCCGAGTAGACGATGCGGATCGAGACGCGGTCGGCCCGGCCGGCGAAGCGGAACACGAAGTCGAGCTCCTCGCGCCCGCTCCTTTGGTCCTCGCGCATCGCGCGCGGCCCCCCTTCCCGGCCGCCGTGCCGACGGTCCAGCGCGACTCAGCTCGTCGCAGCGAACACGTCGAGCCGCAGGGCGAGCGCGCCCTCGCCGGCCGCGTCGAGCTCGAGCGCACGGCCGAGATCGCCCTCCTCGTCCGTGGCACCCGCGCTCATCACTGCCTCGCCCGCGACCAGCGAGACGCCGTCGACCGCGAGGCGCCCCTCGACGACCACCAGCGCGAGGTGGCGCCCGCGCCGCGCGAGCTGGGCGCGGCCGCGCACCTGCAGCCACGCGAGCTCGTGGCGGAGCTCGCTCCGCCGGGTCATCACGTTGAGGTCCTCGACGGCCCCGCCGAGCAGCGTCGCCTCGACGGCACGCTCGCCGGCGAACACCAGCGGCGCGGCCCGCGTGGCGAGCCGGAGCTCCTCGCCTGCGGCTCCGTCTCCCACGCCTCCAGAGGGCCCGAAGCGCAGCTGCAGCCCCTCGCCGGCGAGCAGCACGAGCGATCGATCGACGCCCGGGAAGCGCGAGAACGGCCCGGCCCGCTCGACGCGCGCGCGGCTGAGCCGCAGCGAGAACGTCTCGAGCGTCGCGCCGCGCGGGAGCGCGAACAGCTCGAGGGTGGTGCCGCCGCCGTTCTTCCAGGGCGCCGGCCGTTGATCGGCGAGCCGCGAGACGAGCATGCCGCGAGCGTACGGCGCACCGCGCGCGCGCGGGCGGCGAAGTGGAGGGCGCGCCTCGATCAGAACAGGTTGATCGAGGTCGTGAATCGCACGCCGCTGTCGGTCCGCGTGTCGCGATCGAACTCCGGCACCGGCGCGAGCGCCTCGGTCGACTTCTCGCCGTTCACGCGCGCCCGCAGCACGTAGCGGAGATCGAGGTCGATCGACATCGACTTGCTCACGAAGATCTCCACGCCGCCGCCGAACGTGCCGCCGAGCTGCAGCCAACCGTCGGAGTAGTCGGCGACCGGCCTGCCGTTCGGGCCCTGCTTGAACCACACGCCGCCGAGCGTGAACGACGTCGCGCCGTAGATCTGCCAGTGGTCCTTCGGGTTCACGAAGAAGCGCACCTCGGGCAGCTGGTACTGGAACGCGTAGCGCCGGTAGCCGTGGTCATCGAGCCCGGTCTCGAATTCGGCGCCGACGTACATCGCGAAGCGCTCGCTCACGCGCCCGAAGAAGCTCGCGCCGAAGGCGTGCAGCGCGCCGCGCGAGTCGTCGGTGACCAGCCGCTCTCCGAAGTTCGTGCGCGCGTAGCGGAAGCTCGCGCCGAGGAAGGTCAGCTCGGGGAGCGAGAAGCTCGAGCGCTCGTGGCGGCGCTCTTCGTAGACCTGCGGCGGGCAGCTCGCGCACGGGCAGACCACGTTGATCTGCGGCGGTGGCGGTGGCGGTGGCGGTGGCGGTGGCGGTGGCGGTGGCGGTGGGTCGATCTGCACGTTGCCGTTGTCCCGATTGTCGCCGTTGTTCGTGTTGCTCGTGTTGGTCGCGTCTCCGACGCCGTCGTCGACTTGGACGGTCACCGTTCCCGAGATCGTCGGCACCGACACGGGAGCGGCGGGAGCGGCGGGAGCGGCGGCGGCTTCGCGTGCGCCCGAGAGCGCGCAAGGTGCCAGGGAGAGCAGCGAAATGAAGGCGGCGACGCGCTGGCGCGGAGGAAACATGAGAGGGCTCCCGGACGCGGACCAACTCCGTGTCTGCCCCTCTAGCGATCGAGCTCGCTCGACCCTTACACCGCCTCCGCGCGCTCGCGCGGGGCGCGACCGATCGCTCCACGCCCACCGCCCTCGGAGCGTAGACTCTCCCCCCGCCATGGATCCTGCTGCGCCCCTCGGATCTTCCGAACGTCCCGTCCGCGTCGCCATCATCGGCGCCGGGCCCGCCGGCTTCTTCACCGCGGAGGCGCTGCTGCGCCGCAGCGCGCCCGAATTCGACGTCGATCTCTTCGAGCGCCTGCCGACCCCCTTCGGCCTCGTGCGCGCCGGCGTCGCGCCCGACCACCAGCAGATCAAGAGCGTCCACAAGACGTTCGAGAAGACGGCCGCCCACCACCGCTTCCGCTACCTCGGCAACGTCGCGGTCGGCCGTGACGTGTCCGCGGAGGAGCTCGCCGCGCACTACGACCAGGTCGTCTACGCCATCGGCAGCGCGGGCGATCGACGCCTCGGCATCGCCGGCGAGGAGCTCGCCGGGTCGCACTCGGCGAGCGCGTTCGTCGGCTGGTACAACGCGCACCCCGACTTCGTGGAGTTCCCCTTCGACCTGTCGCACGAGCGCGCGGTCGTCGTGGGCATCGGCAACGTCGCCCTCGACATCGCCCGCGTGCTGCTCCGCAGCCCCGACGAGCTCGCCAAGACGGACATCGGCACGCACGCGCTCGAGGCGCTGCGCGCGAGCCGCGTGCGCGAGGTCGTCCTGCTCGCGCGGCGCGGCCCCGCCGAGGCGGCCTTCGATCTGCGCGAGCTGCGCGACATCGCCGCCTTGCCGGGCGTGCGCGTGCAGCTCGATCTCGCGCAGCTCGAGGCGGCGGAGCCCGGGCTCGCCGAGCTCGAGCCCGCCGCGCGCAAGAACGTCGAGGCGATGCTCGCGATGGCGCGCGCGCCACGCGACCCCGACGCGCCGGCCGCGGAGCGCACGCTGCGCCTCGAGTTCCTCTGCTCGCCGGTCGAGCTGCTCTCCGACGGCCACGCGCACGTGCGCGGCGTGCTCGTCGAGCGCAACCAGCTCGAGCGCGCCGCCGACGGCAGCGTGCGCGCCATCGGCATCGGGAACTTCTTGGAGCTCGAGGCGGGGCTCGTGTTCCGCTCGGTCGGCTACCTCGGCGTGCCGCTCCCGGGCGTGCCGTTCGACGCGAAGCGTGGCGTGCTCGCCAACCGCGATGGCCGCATCGTCGACGGCGAGCGCGTGGTGCCGGGGCTGTACTCCGTCGGCTGGTGCCGTCGCGGCGCCACCGGCGTCATCGGCACCAACAAGGCCGACGCGCACGCGGTCGCCGAGAAGATGGTGGAGGACGTCGCCGCGCTCGCGCGACTCGCGTCCGAGGCGCCCGGAGCGCCCGGAGCGACGCCCGCCGCGCGCACGCACGCGGCCGTCGACGCGCTGCTCGCGAGCCGCGACGTGCGGGTGACCACCTTCGCCGACTGGTCCGCCCTCGACGCCGTCGAGATCGCGACCGGGCGCGGGCGCGGCAAGATCCGCGAGAAGTTCACCAGCGTCGGGCAGATGATGAACCACCTGCTGCGCAGCGTGCGCGACGACGACGACGGCGCGTAGCGCGGCGCCCACCGCCCGCCGCCCACCGCCCACCCGGCCGACGCTGGCGAGTTGGCCCGATCGCCGCGCGCGCCGCAGGCTCGCCGACGCGCATGCGTCTCGCGCTCCGCCGCGTCGTCCCTCTCGTGCTGCTCGTGGCCGTCGCCTCGGCGCTCGGATGTGGCTCGGCGCGCCCGCAGCCCGTCGAGCTCAGAGCGTCGACACCGCGCGGCCCGCTCGATCTCCGACCGCCGCCCGGGCTCGGGCCGATCGAGCTCGGCCTTGGGCCGACCGCGCCGGCGCGCGCGGCCGCCGATCCGGCCTGGGCCGAGATCCTCGCCGAGGGGGGCGTCGACTCGGGCGAGGTGACCTTCACGTTCGACGACGGGCCTGCCGAGGAGCCCTGGCTCACGCCCGAGGTCTTGCGGCTACTGGGCGAGCACCATGTGCGCGGCGCCTTCTTCCTGACGGGCAGCCGCCTCGAGGGGCGCGACCGCCTCGCCGAGGCGCGCCGAGAGGTCGCCAGGCGCATCGCGCGTGAGGGGCACCTGCTCGGCAACCACGCGCTCGATCACCGCGATCTTTCGCGCGAGCGGCGCGGCGCGGCGTGGATCCGGCGGGAAATCGAGCGCTCCGCCGAGCTCATCGAGGCCACCACCGGCGTGGCCCCGCGCTGGTTCCGCCCGCCGTACGGCAAGCTCGGACCTACCGCCGAGGCGCTGCTGCGGGCGCGGGCGGAGGAGCTCGTCCTATGGACGATCGACGGCCAGGACGTCACCGAGAGCGATCCCGACCGCCTCGCGCAGCGGATCTGCGGGCAGCTCCAGTTCGCCGGGCAGGGGGTGGTGCTCCTCCACGATCTGCGCCCCTCGAGCGTCCAGGCCCTCGGCATCGTGCTGCAGTGGCTCGACCGACACCCCCGCGACCCCGCGCTCGGCACGGGATTCAGGATCGTGGACCTGCCTACCTTCCTCGCGCACGCCGCCGCCCGGCCGCACGCCGAAGGGAGGGCCGAGCTTTACCAGGCGCGCCTCGCCCTGATGCCGCGGCCGCGCGCGCCCCTCCGAGGCGAGGGCGGGCGAGCCTCGGCCGCGACGCGCGAGGCTTCGTCTGCGCGGGAGGCTCCGGAAGCGCCCGATGCGCGGGGGGAGCCAGAGCCTCGTTGACCCCGCCGCGCCCGTCCCGATACCGTCACTTCGTGCGCTCGGCGGCCACCCGAAGGCGCAAACAGAAGGTCCGCACCACCCCATGAGCACCAAGGTTCTCGTCTTCGAGCACGACGCCGCCTTCGCCAACGAGCTCCGCCGCGAGCTTTCCCGGCTCGGGTGCCACGTCACGGTCGTCGACGACGGCAACGCCGGCCTCGCGCAGGCCGCGTCCGACCGCCCCGATCTGATCCTCCTCTCGATCGAGCTGCCGCGGATGAACGGCTTCAGCGTCTGCAACAAGCTGAAGAAGGACATCGGGCTCAAGGACGTGCCGCTCGTCATCATGTCGAGCGAGTCGTCCGACGAGACCTTCGAGCAGCACAAGAAGCTGCGCACGCGGGCCGAGGACTACGTCCACAAACCGATCGGCTTCGGCGACCTGCTGCGCCACGTGCGGGCGTTCGTGCCGAACCTCGGCGAAGGGGGCGCGGGCGAAGAAGGGGCGGAGATCCTCATCGACGAGGACGTCGTCGTCGGCGACCTCGAGATGGACGACGAGATGACCCAGGTCGGGCAGATCCCGCCCGGGCTCTTCGCGAAGAAGCCGGCGGCCCCGGTGGCGCCCGCTCCGTCCGCGAGGCCGCAGCCGGCCGCGCCGCTGCGCGGGCACCAGGGGCACGCGGGCCCCTCCGCGCTCGACGACTCCGTCGACACCGACGCCTTCGCCGACGACGCGTTCGACAACCTGCTCGACGACGCGCCGCCGAGGCCCGCCGTCGCCGCGA
>CAIXWQ010000900.1 GCA_903923175.1 uncultured delta proteobacterium
CGCGCGGGCGCGCGAGCGGCGCCACGCGCGCTCGCCGGGGCGCCTTGCTCGCGGCGGCCCGCGCCTGCCCGCGCGCGCTCGCGGAGCTTCAGCCGAGGCGCCGTACCCGCACCGGCGTCGCCCGCAGCCCGAGCCCCTGCGCGAGCCGGAAGCGCGCGAACGCGGCGAGATCGTCTGCGTCGAGGTCCTGCCCCACCGCGTCGATCGCGCCGGGCCACGTGCGCGCCCAGGTGGTGCGTCGCCTCAGCAGCCAGGCGTCGGCGATCGCGCGCACCAGCGCCTCTTCGTCGCAGATCCGCCCGAACGTACCCGGCGCGAGGAAGCGGCCGTAGTCGCTCGAGCCGTAGGCCGCCTGGTACGAGCGCCCCGCCGCCCGTGCGTGGCCGATCAGCGCGTGGCCGAGCTCGTGCACCAGCGCGTGGGTGCGCGCGCCGAGCGTCACGCCGTTGTCCGAGCGCAGCCGGACGGTCGACGCCCCCGCGGCCGTCGTGACGCAGTGGTTGAGCCCGCCGCGATCGTCGCGGTCCACCAGCGCGCGCTCGACGCGCACGCGCTCGACGCGGAGGTGCGCCCCGAGCTCCGCCCCGACGACGTCGAGCAGCGCGCGGTGCTCGAAGATCGTGAGCGGTCGATCGGGCTGGGGAACGCCGCCGAGGGCCCGGAGCTCGACCACGTCGTCGCGCGTGGCGATCGCGGTCGCGAGCAGGGGCGCCGCCGCGCGCGCGACGTGCGCGGCCGTCAGCGCCTCGGCGAACGCGCCGCGATCGATCGCCGGATCGAGCGATTCGTCGAGCGGATCGCCGTCGCCGATCGCGCCGATGGCGAGCCGACCCGGCAGCCACCCCTCGACGATCTCGAGCGGCGCCCCCGCGTCGCGTGCCCGCGCGCTGACCGCGAGCAGCGCGCGCGCGAGCGGGGCGTCGTCGGCGAGCAGGAGCATGGCGTGATTGGACGCCGTGCCGTGCGTGCGGCGCAATCTCGCGCCTCGGCGCGCTCGCCCTCGCGCGGCTGCGCGGCGCCCCGCGCTCGCCCACGACGAGGAACGGAATAATCGAAACCGGACGGACCCATTGTCTGGAAGCGAGACGTCGAAGGTATCTGAGCGGTGCTTCGCCATCTTCTTGGAGGTCCCATGCCGCTCCCTCGCTTCCGCTCGGTCTTCGCCCTCGCCTCGCTCGCCTCGCTCCTCGCTGCCGGCGGTCTCGTCGCCTGTGGCGGCTCCGTCGCGGCGGGCGACGACGACGGTGGCGCGCTCGCCGACGGCACCCCGAGCCCTTCGGGCGACGACGCAGCGACCCTGCCCGACCCCGGTGAAGACGGCGCGACGCCGGTCGCCGACGCCGTCGCTCCCCCCTCGGCCGACGCCTCGAACCCGCCGCCCCCCAGCACCGGCAAGATCACCTGCGGCATGACCCAGTGCGACGCCGCCACGCAGGAGTGCTGCATCTCCGGCGGCGCCCCCGCGTGCGTCGCGACCGGCGCGTGCAAGGGGGCCGCCCTGACCTGCAGCAGCGCGGCGAGCTGCGCGTCCGGCGAGGTGTGCTGCGCCTCTGGCGGCGCCGGCGGCCCGGGCGGTGGCGGCCTCAGCGCCACCTGCCAGAAGAGCTGCACGGGGACGAGCACGCAGCTCTGCGCCTCGGCCGCCGAGTGCCCCGCGGGCGATCGCTGCCGCGCGGCTGCTGGCGGCATCAGCGTCTGTCGCCCGAGCGGTGGCACCGGCGACGCGGGGGGCCCGCCCGCCTTCGACGGTGGTGGCTTCCCCGGCTTCGACAGCGGCGCCCCGAAGTTCGACGGCGGCGGCTTCCCGGGCTTCGACGCGGGCGGCATCCCCGGCTTCGACGGCGGCACCCCGAAGTTCGACGGCGGCGGTTTCCCGGGCTTCGACGCGGGCGCCTTCCCCGGCTGACCCTCGCCGCGCGGGGTTGACGACCCCCGCCGTGATGCGCGACCCCTGGATGCACCCCGATGCACCTCCGCCGCTCGCTCGCCGTCGCCCTCGTTCTCTCGCCGCTCTTCGCCCCCCTGCTCGTCGCTTGCGGCGGCGGCGGCAAGCCCGCGGCGTCCGGCGGCGGCGCGGGGCAGGGCGGTGGCTCGAGCGGCGTCGCCACCTCGACCACCGACGGCGCGGGGGAGGGCACCTCCGCCAAGCCGAAGCGCGAGTCGCGCTATCCCGCGCCGTTCCTGGAGCCGAGCTGCGCCGAGTCGCAGCCCGAAGGGGCCTTCGACGGCGGCAAGCAGGCCATCCAGGAGGTGAAGCAGAAGAACTGGGAGCGCCTCCAGCGCTGCATCCAGGACCTCCCCGAGGACACCGACATCCGCGGCCAGATCAACGTGAAGTTCAGGCTCGATTCCGACGGCGTCCCGCGCTGCGTCGAGCCCACCGGCGGCACCGAGGTCGACGAGGAGGTCGTGCGCTGCGTGCTCGCGACCTACCGCACGTTCGCCTATCCGAAGCCGCGCGGCGGCAGCAAGTGGATCACCGACTCGCTGCGGTTCGAGACCACGCAGGAGGATTGAGCTTCCGAACCTCATCCCCCCCGCGGGACGTGCGGCGCTCCCTCGAGGGGGTGAGGTTCGCGCAGTGTCTCACCCGACGCTCATCGGCCCCGGCTTCTTGCGCATCAGCACCGTGCGCGTGATCTCCACGCACTTCTCCTTCACCTTCGCCGCCGGATCCTTCTTCTCGAGCTCCGGCGTGAACAGGTCCTTGCCGTCCGCGAGCAGCTTCGCGCCGGGGACGTTCTTGGTGCCGACGAGCCGGAAGGTGACCTCGCCGGTGTGCTCGTCGTGGTCCTTCGTCGCGACGACCTTCGACGTCGCGTAGAGCGTGTCGCCGCCGACGACGCCGTTCGGGTGCGCGCCCGCGTCGAGGCCGAGGTCCCACAGCACGTTGCCCATCGTGTCGCGCGACGCGAGGCTCGCGACCCACGTGAGCACGAGCCCGCCATAGACCACGCGCGTCTTCGCGAAGCTGTTCTCCTTGCAGTAGACCTCGTCGAAGTGCAGCGGGTGCGAGTTGCGCACCAGCGCCGTGAGCTGCATGTGCTCCGACTCGCCGATCGTCTTGCCGACCTCGTGCGCGATCACGTCGCCCACCTCGAAGTCGTCGTAGAACCCGGCGAACCCGCCGCGGCGCGAGGGCAGCACGACGCGATCGCGCAGCGCCTCGGGGAGCCGCGGGATCTCGCCGAGCTCGCGCGCCCGGCCGTACCACGGCGCCTCGGGGCGATCGCCGAGCTTGCCCGCGCGCACGAGCGCCTTGCGGTCGAACGTGCACACCGGGAGCCCCTCGCTCGTCTCGAGCACCGTGCGCACGTGCACGACGCCGCGGTCGCCCGAGGAGGCCGGCTTGCTGTCGATGACGGTCGACGACGCGCGCACCGTGTCGCCCACGAAGCACGGGTTCGGGAAGCGCACGTCGATGTACGCGAGGTGCGCGATCGCCTGCTCGCTCACGTCGTGCACGCTGAACGAGAGCCCGAGGTTGAGCAGCAGGAACGGGTGGATCGGCCGATCGCGGAACGACAGCGCCTTGGCGAACGCGGCGCTCGCGTAGGTCGGCGTCGCGTCGAGGAACGACGCCTGGAAGATCGCGACGGTGCCGCCGTCGATGGTCACGTCCCACGGGTGCTCGTAGGTCGCGCCCTTTTCGAAGTCGGAGAGGAGACGGCCGTATTTCGGGGAGCGGATGGACATGGGGGGCCTCGTGCTTGGAGACCTCACCCTCCCGGCCTCCCTCTCCGCGGGCGGAGAGGGAGGGGCGTGAGCGTCTCGCTCCCCTCTCCGCTCGCGGAGAGGGGCTGGGGGTGAGGTTTTCGGATCAGATTTCCAACAGTCGTCGCGCGACCACCTGCGCCTGGATCTCGTTCGCGCCCTCGAAGATCGAGAGCACGCGCGCATCCACGAGCACGCGGCTGATCACGTACTCCTCGGCGTAGCCGTTGCCGCCGTGGATCTGCAGCCCCGCGTCGGCCGCTTCCCACGCGGCCTTCGTCGCGAGGAGCTTCGCCATGCCGGCTTCGAGGTCGCAGCGCTTCCCCTCGTCCTTCTCGCGCGCCGCGAAGTGCGTCAGCTGCCGCGCCGCCTGCGCCCGCACGACCATGCGCGCGAGCTTGCGCGCCACGCGCGGGAACTCGGCGATCGGCTTGCCGAACTGCACGCGCTCCTCGGCGTAGCGGTACGCGAGGTCGATCGCGCTCTGCGCCACGCCGACGCCGCGCGCCGCCGTCTGGATGCGCGCGCTCTCGAACGTCGCCATCAGCTGCTTGAAGCCCTTGCCTTCGCTGCCGCCGAGCAGCGCCTCGGCAGGCGCCGCGTAGCCGTCGAACGAGAGCTCGAACTCCTTCATGCCGCGGTAGCCGAGCACGCGGATCTCGGTGCCGGTCAGGTGCGCGTCGGGGAACATCGCGTCGCCCACCGCGTCGTCGGGCGCGCTGGTCTTCTCGACGAGGAACATCGAGCAGCCGCCGTAGCCCGGGTCGCTCGGGTTGCTGCGGGCGAGCACGGTCATGAGGTTCGCGCGCGTCGCGTGCGTGATCCACGTCTTCTGCCCCGACAGCTTCCAGCTGCCGTCGGCGCACCTCTCCGCGCGGGTCTGGATGCGCGCCAGGTCGCTGCCGTTGTTCGGCTCGGTGAAGACGGCGGTCGGCATGATCTCGCCGCTCGCGAGCTTCGGCAGCCACTTCTCCTTCTGCTCCTTGGTGCCGCCGCCGTGGATCAGCTCGGCCGCGATCTCGGCGCGCGTGCCGAGCGAGCCGACGCCGATGTACCCGCGCGACAGCTCCTCGGTCACCACGCACATCGCGACCTTCGAGAGCCCGAGCCCGCCGTACTCCTCGGGGATCGTCAGGCCGAAGACGCCGAGATCGGCCATGTGCTTCATCAGCGCGATCGGGATGAGCACGTCCTTCTTGTGGACGTCCTGCGCGATCGGCTCGACCTCCGACACGACGAACTTGCGGAACTCGGTCTGGATCTGCGCGAGCGTCTCGTCGAGCCCGCTCGCGCCGCCGCGCGCGTCGACGGCCCGGTGCCGCGCCACCTTCGCGATCGCGAGGTACGCATCGCCGCTCGCGTGCGCCTCGCTGAACGCGACGACCGCGGGCGAGCCCACCGTCTCGCGCGCGTCCACGCCGAGCTCGTCGACCGCGATGCTCTCGCAGGCTCCGAGCTCCACGCTCGCCCGCAGCGTGCGCGCGAGCTCGCCGACGTACGCGAGCGCGATCGAGCGCTCGTAGTCGCCGCCCACGCGCTCGGCCCACGCGAGCACCTGCTTCGACGCCTCCAGCTCGGTCGCCACGTACGCCAGCGCGTGCGTCGAGAGCTGGTGGCGATCGAGCAGCGCCGCGTCGATCTTGTCGCCCTTCTCGCCCTTGACGACCACGCGGGCGAGCACCGACTTCTTCGCCTGCGCGTAGAGGGCCTCGATCGCCGCGATCACCTCGTGTGCCGTCGCCGCCTTCACGTCCGAGCTCATGGTGTGTTCTCCAGGGGAAACGCCGCGGGGAGGGAGTCGAGTCGCTTCGTCGGATCGCTGCACAACTGCGTCAACCGTTCGCGACGCTCGCCGTGCGCGTTTGCGCAACGAGTGCGTCTCGTCGCGGGCAGGCTCCGCCCTGCCTCCGCGGCGTTCGCGGCCCGTTCGGCGCACGTCCTCGGACGTCCGCGATCTCGTGCAATTCCCGTGTGCGCGACGGCGGCGCGCGCGATCGCGAACCGGATCGCGAAGTGCTAGACGTCGTTCCATCCCGATGCCGAAAGACAAGCCCTGGATCTTCCGCACCTACTCGGGTCACTCGACGCCGGAGGCCTCGAACACGCTCTACCGGACGAACCTCGCGAAGGGGCAGACGGGCCTCTCGGTGGCCTTCGATCTCCCGACGCAGACCGGCTTCGACAGCGACGCCCCCGAGGCGCGCGGCGAGGTCGGCAAGGTCGGCGTGCCGATCGGTCACCTCGGCGACATGCGCGCGCTCTTCGACCAGATCCCCATCGAGAAGATGAACACCTCGATGACGATCAACGCGACGGCCCCCTGGCTGCTCGCGCTCTACGTCGCCCTCGCCGAGGAGCGCGGCGTCAGCCCGCGCGTGCTGCAAGGCACCACGCAGAACGACGTGCTCAAGGAGTTCCTCGCGCGCGGCACGTACGTCGCGCCGCCGGCCGCCAGCGTGCGGCTCACCGTCGACGTCGTGACCTACACGGTCGAGCACGTCCCCGACTGGAACCCGATGAACGTCTGCAGCTACCACCTGCAGGAGGCCGGCGCGACGCCGGTGCAGGAGCTCGCCTACTCGCTCGCCAACGCCATCCAGGTCCTCGACGCCACGCGCGCGCGCCTCGGCGCCGGCGCCGATCTCACCAGCGTGTTCGCGCGCCTGTCGTTCTTCGTCAACGCCGGCATCCGCTTCGTCGACGAGGTCTGCAAGATGCGCGCGTTCGGGCGCCTCTGGGAGCGCCTCGGTCGCGAGCGTTACGGCGTCACCGACGAGAAGGCCCTGCGCTTCCGCTACGGCGTGCAGGTCAACAGCCTCGGCCTCACCGAGCGTCAGCCCGAGAACAACATCGTCCGCATCGTGCTCGAGTCGCTCGGCGTCACGCTCTCCAAGAACGCGCGCTGCCGCGCCTTGCAGCTGCCGGCGTGGAACGAGGCGCTCGGCCTGCCGCGCCCCTGGGATCAGCAGTGGTCGCTGCGCATCCAGCAGGTGCTCGCCTACGAGACCGATCTGCTCGAGCACGAGGATCTCTTCGAGGGCTCGCTCGTCGTCGAGAAGCGCGTGGCGGAGCTCTGCGCCGAGGCGTGGGCCGAGGTCGAGGAGGTGCTCCGGCGCGGCGGCGCGCTCGCCGCGATCGAGAGCGGCTACGTGAAGAGCAAGCTGGTCGAGTCGAACGCGACCCGCATCGCCGCCATCGAGCGCGGCGAGCAGATCGTCGTCGGCGTGAACAAGTTCGGCGAGACGGCCGAGAGCCCGCTCACCAAGGGGACCGACGGAGGCATCATGGTCGTCGATCCCGCGCTCGCCGCGCGCCAGATCGAGCGCCTCGAGCAGCACCGCAAGGCGCGCTCGCAGGGCGCCGTCGACGCCGCGCTCGCCGAGCTCCGGCGCGTCCTCGCGTCGGGCGAGAACGTGATGCCGGCGTCGATCGCGGCCGCGAAGGCCGGCGTCACCACCGGCGAGTGGGGCAAGGCGCTCCGCGACGTGGTCGGCGACTACCGCGCCCCGACGGGGCTCGCCGGCGCGAGCGTCGCCAGCGCGCGCGGCAACACCCAGGACGCCGCGCGCCTCGAGGCGCTGCGGGCGCGCGTGCGTGGGCTCGCCGCGAAGCTCGGGCGCCCCGCGAAGCTGCTCGTCGGCAAGCCCGGCCTCGACGGCCACTCCAACGGCGCCGAGCAGATCGCGCTCAAGGCGCGCGACGTCGGCTTCGAGGTCGTCTACGACGGCATCCGCAGCACGCCCGAGAGCCTGGTCGCGAGCGCGCTCGAAGAGGGGGTGCACCTGGTGGGCCTCTCGATCCTCAGCGGCAGCCACCTCGAGCTCGTCCCCGAGATCCTCGAGCGCATGACGAAGGCCGGGCTCGGCGACGTGCCGGTGGTCGTCGGCGGCATCATCCCCGACGCCGACGCGAAGACGCTGCTCGCGCGCGGCGTGCGGCGCGTCTACACGCCGAAGGACTTCGAGCTCGAGGCGATCATGGCGGACCTGGTCGACGTCCTCGCCGGGCAGCAGCCCTGAATGCAAAGGCTCGAGGCGCTGCTCGAGGGGTTGCGCGCGCGTGATCGCGGCAGCGTCGCGCGCGCGCTCAACCTGCTCGAAGATCGTCGACCCGCCCAGCGCGAGGCGCAGCGCGCGCTCGTGCGCGCGTCGGCCGCGATGGCCCGAGGCCGCGTCTTCGGCGTCACCGGCCCGCCCGGCGCCGGCAAGTCGACCCTCTGCTCCGCGCTCGTGCGCGCCTTTCGCGCGAGCGGCCGTCGCGTCGGCGTGGTCGCGGTCGATCCCTCGAGCGTGAACAGCGGCGGCGCGCTGCTCGGCGACCGGCTGCGCATCCTCACGCACGAGGGGCCGGGCGGCGTCGACGAAGGGGTCTTCGTGCGCTCGCTCGCGGCCGGCGGCGCGCTCGGCGGGCTCTCGCGCACCGCGCCCGCGTGCGTCGACCTGCTCGCGGCGGCGTTCGACGTCGTGCTCGTCGAGACGGTCGGCGTCGGTCAGAGCGAGGTCGACGTCGCGCGCGTCGCCGATCTCACGCTCGTCGCGGTGCAGCCGGCGTCCGGCGACGCGCTGCAGTTCCTCAAGGCCGGCATCCTCGAGATCCCCGACGTGCTGGTCGTCACCAAGGCCGACCTCGGCGACCCCGCGCGTCGCGCGGTCGGCGATCTGCGCCACGCGCTGGCCGTCGCGCGCGAGGCGGGCGTCGATCGCGGCGCCGCCGACGCGGTCTCGGTCTGCGCCGTGAGCAGCGAGACCGGCGAGGGGATCGCCGATCTCGTCGCCACGCTCGACCGACGCTGGGACGCGCTCGAAGAGGGCGACGGCCTCGCGATCCGCCGCTTCCACGGCGGCGTCGCGCTCGCGTTCGAGACGGTGGCGCGCCGGGTCGGCGAGCTCGGCGTCGACGCGCTCGGCGGCGAGGCGACCGTCCGCGCGCGCCTGCGCGGCCTCGTCGCGATGGAGCTCCCCTCGATGGAGGCCGCCGAGACGATCGTCGACGAGGCCGTCGCGGCGCTGCGAACCCTCACCCCCTGACCGCCTCCCTTCGGGCGGAGGCGGGGACGATCGAGACGTGCTCGCCGCGCCGGCGCGAGGCTTCACGCCACGCTGGCGATCGCGGCGCGCCCCGAGCTCTTCTCGATCGCGGGGTTCGGCACCGGCTCCTTCGCCGCGTAGTCGTAGAACCCGAGCTTCGTCTTGCGACCGAGCTGCCCCTCCAGCACGAGACGTCGCAGCAGCGTCGGCGGTCGGTAGCGCGGATCGGCGAGCTCCGCGCTCAGCGTCTTCGCCATCGCCAGCACGACGTCGAGCCCGATCAGATCGCAGAGCGCGAGCGGCCCCATCGGGTGCCCGCAGCCGAGCTTCATCGCCGCGTCGAGATCCAGCGGGCTCGTGAGCCCGCTCTCCAGCGACTCGATCGCGTGGAGCAGGTACGGCACGAGGAGCCGGTTCACCACGTAGCCAGGCGACGCGGCGAGCCGCACCGGCGTCTTGCCGAGCGCGATCACGAAGTCGGTCGCGGCCGTCATGGCGGCCTCGGTCGTTGACTCTATCGCCGCCAGCTCGACGAGCTTCATCGCGGGCACCGGCGAGAAGAAATGCATCCCCAGGAACCGCTCCGGGTGCGCGAGCGCGCTCGCGAGCTCGCCCAGGTTCAGCGACGACGTGTTGGTCGCGATCAGCGCGCGGGGACCCACCAGCGGCTCGAGCTCCGCGAACAGGCGCTTCTTCGCCAGCGCGCTCTCGACCGCCGACTCGACGATCAGGTCGCTCCCCGCCGCGTCCGCGAGGTCGCTCGAGAGCGTGAGCCGCCCGAGCGCCGCGTCGCGCGCCTCGGCCGAGAGCTTCTTGCTCTCGACGGCGCGCCCCAGCGACTTCTCGATCTTGGCGCGCACGGGCCCCAGATCACCGGCGGTCGCCTTGATCGCGATCACCTCGAAGCCGGCGATCGCAGCGACCTCGGCGATGCCCGCGCCCATGAGCCCGCAGCCGATGACGGCGACCCGGCGCAGGGGGCGAAGGGCGGGAGGCGTGCCCTCCGCGTGCTGGGTGGACGGGGGCGACGAGCCGTTCGTTCCGCGATTTCCGCTCATCGGGCTGCTCCTTGCTCGCGCCGGCCTCGCTTCGGCCACGGCGGCACTGTCGTTTACAGGTGTCTGGTCAGGCCTGCCGACCCATTTACAAGATCGGCGCCAGTCGATTCTCTACGCAGCGCGTTGCGCGCAATCAACCGAAAAACTGCAAGCAATTGCGGCGCGGTTGCTTTACACGGCGTCAACATGACGATTGACAAGTAAACAGGGTGGTCAACGCCACGGCACGGCCGAGCTTCGCTGCGCGGGTCGACGCTCCACGTTCCCTCCGACGCTTCCACGCTCGCGCCCACGCGGCGTCGGCGGTATTGGTGAGCGGATGCTCATGGTCTGGATCGGGGTCGGGATCGCCGTCGCTTTCGTCCTGCTGATCGTCGTCCGCGCGATGATGGGAGGGGACAATGAAGCGGCACCGGCGAAGCCGGCCGAGCCGGCGAGCGGCGCGCCGTCGGCCAAGCTCGCGACCCCGATCGGCAGCAAGCCCGCCAAGGCTGGCAAGTCCGGCAAACGGGATGACGATCAGGAGCCCGAGGGGACGAAGGTCGCCTCGGTGCCGCCGCCGGCCGTCACGCGGGCGGTCGTGAAGGACGTCGCGCTCGAGGAGCAGAAGAAGATGCGCGCCTCCGAGGGGCGCAGCGGCGGGCCGGACATCACGGTCGACACCGAGATCATGGAGGACGACGACCCCACCGGGCCGATCGCCTTGATCCTCGTCACGGCCGTCGGGCGCACCGACGCCGGCAAGCGCCGCAAGCACAACGAGGACAGCTACCTCGTGCTCCCCGATCACAACCTCTTCGTGATCGCCGACGGCATGGGTGGCTACGCCGCGGGCGAAGTCGCGAGCGCGCTCGCCACCGAGGTCATCTCCGAGGCGTACAAGACCGGGACGTTCGTGGGCGAGTCCGACCCGATGCGCCCGAAGCGCGGCGACGAGCTCGTGCGCGCCATCCAGATGTCGAACGAGGCCATCCTCACGCAGGCGCGCGCCAACGAAGCGCAGCACGGCATGGGGACCACGCTCGTGTCCTGCCGCTTCTCGCCCAACAAGCAGCGCGTCTACATCGCGCACGTCGGCGACAGCCGCTGCTACCGGGTCCGCGGCGGCGAGATCAAGCAGATGACCGCCGATCACACGCTCGGCGCGGTCGGCATCACCGGCCCGGCGGCGGCGAAGCTCTCGCGCGCGGTCGGGATCGCGGACACCGTCGAGGTCGATCTCACCATCGACCACCCGCAGGTCGGCGACTTCTACATGCTCTGCTCGGACGGCCTCTCGAAGATGGTCCCCGACGACATGATCTGCAAGATCATGGTCGGGGAGCCCGACCTCGACAAATCGGTGAACAAGCTCGTCGACACCGCGAACGAGCGCGGTGGGCGCGACAACATCACCGTCATCCTCATCCGCGTCGAGCAGCCCGTCCTCTGATCGCGCCGCACGCGCCGCACGCGCCGCACGCGCCGAACGCAGGGAGCGTCACGATGCCGGAGCTCGTCCTCCACCACTACTGGCGCTCGTCGTCCTCGTGGCGGGTGCGCTGGGCGCTCGCGATCAAAGGAGTGCCCTGGCGCGGTGAGGCGGTCGATCTCCTCACCGGCGCGCAGGGGGCGGCTGGCTTCGTCGCGAAGAGCCCGATGGGCTACGTGCCCTGCCTCGTCGTCGATGGCCGGCCGCTGTCGGAGTCGATGGCGATCGTCCACTGGCTCGAGGAGACGTTCCCCTCGCCGGCGCTCCTCCCCGCCGACGCGTTCGCGCGGGCGCGCGCGCGGCAGCTGGCGGAGCTCGTCAACGCGGGCATCCAGCCGCTGCAGAACCTCGCGGTGAACCGCGTCGTGTCGAGCGACAAGGACGCGCAGCGCGTGTGGGCGGCGCGCTGGATCGAGCGCGGCTTCGCCTCCGTCGAGCGCGACCTCGAGCTCCTCGAGCGCGAGGGGCTCGCGGGGCGCCACGCCATCGGCGACGCCGTCGGGCTCGCCGAGCTCTACCTCGTTCCGCAGCTCTACAACGCGCGCCGCTACCAGGTGGACCTCGCGCCGTATCCTCGGCTGCTCGCCGTCGAGGCCGCGGCGCTCGCGACCGAGCCCGCGCAGGCCGCGCACCCCGATCGCTTCCAGCCTTAGCGCTGCGCGGTCGCGCTCGCGCCGCCGGCGTCCATCGGCCGCGTCGAGCCCTACAAACGGAAGAAGCGCCGCCCCGAGGGACGGCGCTCCTGCGAGTTCGCCGGGACGGCGAGGGTCAGTCTTCGAGCTGCGGCTGCGGCCCCGGCACGATGCCGGCGATGTCGGGGTCTTCCCCCGCCTCGCCCGGAGCTCGCACGGGCTTCTCGGTCTTGCGCCGAGCACGCTCCGCCTCTTTCTCTTTCGCCTTCTCCTGGCGTGCCCGCTCTTTTTCGCGCTTCTTGAACGTGATCGACATGAGTCCTCCTCTCGACTTCTGGTCTTACCAGGCGCGGCGGCGCTGAGGCGCGGGCGCGCGGCGCGGGGCCGATCCGTGCGACGTGCGGGCCGGCTCGGGCAGGTGCACCGCCGCGCCGTGCCCGCCGCGCGAGCCGTGCGGGTCGTGGGCGATGTGCGCCACGCTCGGCACTGGCGCCATGTGCGCGGGGGTCTGCACGACGGGGATGCGATGGCGGATCAGCCGTTCGATGCTGGCGAGCCGCGATCGCTCCTCGCCGCTGCAGAACGAGATCGCCTCGCCGCGGGCGCCGGCGCGGGCCGTGCGACCGATGCGGTGGACGTACCCCTCCGGATCCATCGGCATCTCGTAGTTGATGACGTGCGAGATGCCGTCGACGTCGATCCCGCGCGAGGCGAGGTCGGTCGCGACGAGCACGCGCAGGTCGCCGTCCCGGAAGCGCGCGAGCGCGCGCGCGCGGGCGGTCTGGGACTTGTTGCCGTGGATGGCGGCCGACTCGACGTCGCTCGCCGAGAGCTGCTTCACTACGCGGTCGGCGCCGTGCTTGGTGCGCGTGAAGACGATCGCGCGCGTGACGTCGCTGTTGCGCAGCAGGTGGCCGAGCAGCGCGCGCTTGTCGTGCATCTCCACGAAGTAGACGCTCTGGTCGATGCGGTCGGCGGTCTGGCCGACCTTGGCGACCTCGACCTTGACCGGACGCACCAGCATGCGGTCCGCGATCTGCTGGATGTCGGTCGGCATCGTGGCCGAGAAGAAGAGCGTCTGACGCTGGCGCGGCAGCACGTTCGCGATCCGCCGGATGGCCGGGAGGAACCCCTCGTCGAGCATGCGGTCGGCCTCGTCGAGCACGAGGACCTCGAGCCCATCGAAGTTGACGGCGCCCTGGCTCATGAGGTCGACGAGGCGCCCGGGCGTCGCGACGACGACGTCGATGCCGCGGCGGAGCGCGCTGATCTGCGGCTGCGCGCCGACGCCGCCGAAGATGACGATGTTGCGAATGCCGAGCTGCGCGCCGTACGCGTCGAACGCGCGGCTCGTCTGCGTCGCGAGCTCGCGCGTCGGCGACAGGATGAGCGCGCGGACGCGGGGGGCGCGCTGCGCGCCGGCTGCCGGGGCGCGCGAGAGGCGCTGGAGGATCGGCAGCACGAACGCGGCGGTCTTGCCGGTGCCGGTCTGGGCGATGCCGAGCACGTCGGCGCCGCCGAGCGCGGGCGGGATCGCGCGCAGCTGGATCGGCGTCGGAATCGTGTGCCCCATCGCCGCGATGGCGCGGAGCAGCGGCGTGATCAGGCCGAGGTCCTCGAAGCGGGAGGGCTCGACGGCCGGGCTGGCGGGGGGGGCTTCGATGGAAGGCGTGCGTCTCGGAGTGGCGTCGTTCTGTAGCAAGTGGCTCTCTGTGCGGCGTCGGGCGCGTTCGTGCGCATCGTGAACTACCGGTTCGTCGAAGGGCCGCGGCCTCGAGGAAGGGCGCAGCGAGGACCCGCTGCCGGCTCGTCACCCGATGACCTTCCGCGAATCCCGGCGAGCGATGGCTCGACGAAGAGAGAGCAGTGAAGCCGTACCGAGAAACGTCGTTGGACGGCCGCACCATGCCATCCGCGGCGTGCGCGGGCAACCGTGGCTGGCACGAAAGGTGTCTCGTCTCTCGCGGGCGAGCGCCCGCGGGGGGCGATCCGCGCCACCGCGCATGGCTCTGCTTCGTACGGCTCAGCGCGCGCGGAACTTGTCGAGCAGCCCCTCGCACGCCGTGTACGGGTCGCTCGCGCCGGCTTCGACCGCCTGCGCCGCGGTCGCCATGTCGGGCGCGAGCTCGGTCATCGCGGCCTCCGTCAGGATGTCGCGGAAGAGCGCGATCAGCCGCTCGTTGGCGTGACGACGCTGCCGCGCGAGCCCGAGCTCGCTCGTGATCCACTGGCGGTGCTGCTCCACCGCCGCGCGCAGCTCCGCGATCCCCTCGTTCTTCGCCGCCACCGTCTTGAGGATCGGGGGCGTCCAGCCGCCGTCGGCCTGCGCGCCCGCCTGGCCCGAGAGGAAGCCCGCGTGCGCGACGTGCGAGGCGTGCGAGGCGTGCGAGTGCCCTGCCGGCTTCGCCGCGAGGCCGCGGGCGATCTCGTTGCCGAGCGCGATCATCCCCTCGAGGTGGCGCACCTGCGCGTCGGCCCCCTCGCGGTCGGCCTTGTTCACGGCGAAGACGTCGGCGACCTCCAGGATCCCGGCCTTGTTCGCCTGGATCTCGTCGCCGCCGCCGGGCGTGACCACGACGACCGTGGTGTGCGCGACCTTCGTCACCTCGAGCTCGTCCTGCCCGACGCCGACCGTCTCGACCAGGATGACGTCGCACCCCCACGCGTCCATCACGCGCACGACGTCGCCGGCCGAGCGCGACAGGCCGCCCATGGCGCCGCGCGTGGCGATCGAGCGGATGAAGACCTTCTCGTCGAGGAAGTGGCGCTGCATCCGGATGCGGTCGCCGAGGATCGAGCCGCCCGTGAAGGGGCTCGTGGGATCGACCGCGACCACGCCGACCTTCGCGTCGTCCTTGCGCCAGGAGGACACGAGCTTGTCGACCAGGGTCGACTTGCCCGCGCCAGGCGTGCCGGTGACGCCGACGACGAAGGCGCGCGCCGGGCGCTTCCAGAGCTCCTTGAGCAGCTCGACGTGACCGCGGGCGCGGTCGTCGACGAGGCGCATCGCGCGCGCGGCGGCGCGCAGATCCCCCTCGATCACGCGGCGGGCGAGGTCGTGCATGGCGCGCATCTTGGTCGGCGCCGGGCGTCCGTCAAATCACGCCGCGAGGGGCGGAGCGGCCGCTTGCCCGGCGCGGTGTTCGCCTCTAGAGCCGTGGGCCCGATGCCGATCCGCCTCCACGTGAACGTCGACCACGTCGCCACCGTGCGCAACGCGCGCGGCGCGGCGTACCCGGACCCCGTCCACCTCGCGCTGCTCTGCGAAGACGCCGGCGCCGACGGCATCACCATCCACCTCCGCGAGGATCGGCGTCACATCGTCGACCGCGACGTCGCGCGCATGCGCGAGTCGATCGGCACGCTGCTCAACCTCGAGTGCGCGGCCACCGACGAGATGGTCGCCATCGCGCTGCGGGTGAAGCCGGACGTGGTCACCTTCGTGCCGGAGCGGCGCGAGGAGCGCACGACCGAGGGGGGGCTCGACGTGGTCGGGCAGCGCGCGTCGCTCACCGACAAGACGGCGAAGCTCCGCGCCGCCGGCATCAAGGTGTCGTTCTTCATCGCGGCCGACCCGGCGCAGCTCGAGGCGTCGCGCGGCGCGCAGGCGCAGCAGATCGAGCTCCACACCGGCCCGTACGCGCACGCCTACGCGCCCGGGGCCACCGCCGCGCGCGCCGCGCAGCTCTCGGCCCTCTTCGACGCCGCGCGGGCCGCGCGGACGCTCGGGCTCGATGTCGCCGCGGGGCACGGCCTGACGCGCCACAACGTGGTCGACCTCGCGACGATCCCGGAGCTCGAGGAGCTCAACATCGGCCACGCCATCGTGGCCGACGCGCTCGTGATGGGCATGGCCGGCGCCGTGCGCGCGATGCGCGAGGCGATCTCGCGCGGCCTGGCGCGCCGCACGTGAGGCGCGGGCCGCGCGGCCGTCACAGCCGCTCGATCGGATCCTGTTTGTAGTAGGCCACGAGCTGCGCGTAGAGCTCGGGGTGCTTCTGCCGCAGCTGCCGCGGCTTCTCGAAGAACGCCTCGGTGATCACCGCGAAGAACTCGGCCGGGTTGGTCGCGCCGTACTTGTCGATCACCGTCTTGCGGTGGCGCTCGGCGGCCTCGTGGAGCGCCTCGAACTCTTCGCCGAGCGTGCGCGCCCACGGGCCGTACATCGAGCGGCGATCGAGCTCGGGTGCGCCGTCGGCCGCGCCGTCGGCCTGATCGAGCTGGTGCGCGAACTCGTGCAGCACCACGTTCTTGCCGTCGTTCGGATCGGCCGCGCCGCGCCGCACGTCGTCCCAGGACACCACGACGATGCCGCGTGAGTGCGACTCGCCGAGCCGACCGGAGCCCCCCTCGACCACCACCGCGCCTTCGCGCTGCTCGACCTTCGCGCGGAACGCCTTCGGGTAGACGAGCACGACGTCGAGGGCGGGGTAGCACTCGTCGCCGCGGTGCAGGAGCAGCAGGCACGCCTGCGCCGCGATGCTGACGCGCATCTCGTCGGTGAGCTCGAGCCCGCCGCACCCCTCGAAGCTCTTCTCGGCGAGGAACACCTGCATGTGCCCGCCGAGCTCGCGCTGGTCCGCGGGCGACAGCCTCGCCCAGTAGGGGAAGTTGCGCGCGACGACCGCGACCTGCTCGGCGGAGAGCGGCGTCTCGCGGAGCTTCTTGCGTCGGCCGCCCTTGAACAGGAAATCGAGCATCGGCCTTCGGGCGAGCCTACACGGACCGCGCGTGCCTCGTCGCGCGATGCGCCCCGCGCGCCGGCGTACGACGCGCGAATCACGCCCACTCGGCGTCGTCGCTGCCGTCGTCGCTGCCGTCGTCCAGATCGACGATCTCCAGCGAGTCGCGGAGGAAATCCTCCTCCGGCGCGGGGTTCCAGTCCTCGCGCTCTTCGAACTCGCCGCCCACCTCGCCCGCAGAGACCCGCGACGTCCTCGGCTCAATCACGTTCGCCTCCGTGCACCACGCAGCCGTTCGCCGTGCGCGGCACGGTGAACGACGCGATCTGCTGTCGCCCTTCCCAGCGCGTCCGGACCGTGATCCGGGCGCCGTCGCCGGCCGGCTCGACCTCGACGCTCCCGTCGGCGGCGACGCGGTGGTCGGCGAACCGCACCGCCGGATCCACGCGCGCCGCGTAGACCGAGGCGCCGTCGCGCACGCTCGTCGGATCCCTGGCGATCGTGAAGTGCGAGAACGGCTCGAACACCGGGAGATCCACCACCGCGAACACCCCCGGCCGCGCCGGCGCGCCGTCGGTCACGCCGACCCGCGCGGTCGGCGGGAGATCGTCGGTCCCGTCCCACGCGACCACCAGGCAGCGCGGGTTGCGACCGCTCCCGAGGCGCGTCGCCGTGACGTGGTCGGGGTGCACGCACAGCCCTCCCACGCACGCCCCTGCGTCGAACGGCCCGCCTTTGCCGGACGCCTCGCGCGGCGCGGGCGCGTTGCCGCAGGCGGCGGTCGCCACGGCCAGCGCGAAGACGAAACCCTGCACGACCCCGCCGCGCGCGCGTCGCGCGGGGGACTGAACGAGCGTTCTCATGCTCTCCTTCGGCGAGCCTCGCGCTTCGCGAGCTGCCATCCCCTCCGTTGCGCGCACCTCGCCGCGAGTTCGATTCGCACGGCAGCCCCGGTTCGTGCCCTCGAAGTGCTGCACGAGCAAGCGGCGGACCGGCGCGATCCGGCGCGATCCGGCGCGATCCCGCCAAGAGCGGCGCGATCGTGCTCGAAACCGCGAAAGCTTGCCGCACCCGCGTGCCCCCCCTACGCAACGCGGCCTGCGCGCGGCCCCCGCCCTTCGCGGGGGGAGACCGCGCGTCTCGATCAAGAGATCAAGAGGAGGAGTCGCATGCCCAGCTGGAAGGAGCCGTCGCTCGCACAGGTCGATCCGGAGATCGCCAAGCTCATCGAGGACGAGCAGCGCCTCGAGGCGCGCACGATCCGCCTGATCCCGAGCGAGAATTACGCCTCGCGCGCCGTCATCGAGGCGTCGGGGAGCCTCCTCGCCAACAAGTACTCCGAGGGGTACGCGCGCAAGCGCTACTACGAGGGGCAGCAGATCGTCGACGCGGTGGAAGAGCTCGCCATCGCGCGGATGAAGCAGCTCTTCAGCGTCGAGCACGTCAACGTGCAGCCCTACAGCGGGAGCCCGGCGAACCTCGCGGTCTACTTCGCGTTCTGCAAGCCCGGCGACACCATCATGGGGCTCGGCCTGCCGAGCGGCGGCCACCTGACCCACGGCTGGAGCGTCTCGATCTCGGGCGCGTACTTCAAGGCCGTGCAGTACGGCGTGCGCGAGAGCGATCAGCGCATCGACATGGATCAGGTGCGCGACCTCGCCAAGCAGCACCGCCCGAAGCTGCTCTGGTGCGGCGGCTCGGCGTACCCGCGGCTCCTCGATTTCCAGGCGTTCCGCGACATCGCGACCGAGGTCGGCGCGATCCTCGTCGCCGACATCGCGCACATCGCCGGGCTCATCGCCGGCGGCGTGCACCCGAGCCCGAACCTGGTCGCCGACGTCATCACGACCACCACGCACAAGACGCTCCGCGGCCCGCGCGGCGGCATGATCATGTGCAAGAAGGAGCATGCGGCCGCCATCGACAAGGCCGTGTTCCCGGGGCTGCAGGGCGGCCCGCACAACCACACCACGGCCTCCATCGCGGTCGCGGCGCACGAGGCGCTGCAGCCGTCGTTCAAGGTCTACGCGCAGCAGGTCGTCGACAACAGCAAGGCGCTCGCGTCGGCGCTCTTCGAGCGCGGCTACCACGTCACGACCGGCGGCACCGACAACCACCTCGCGCTGATCGATCTCTCGAAGCAGGGGGTGCCCGGCAAGGTCGCCGCCAAGGCGCTCGATCGCGCGGGCATCGTGCTGAACTACAACAGCGTCCCGTTCGACAAGCGCAAGCCGTTCGATCCGTCGGGCGTCCGCATCGGCACGCCGGCCATCACCTCGCGCGGCATGAAGGAGCCCGAGATGGCGCGCGTCGCCGAGTGGATGCACCGCGTGATCGCGAAGACCGACGACGACAAGACGATCGACGCCGTGCGCGGCGAGGTCGAGGAGTTCTGCAAGGCCTTCCCGGCGCCGGGCATCCCCACCTAGCCCGCGACCCGCGCCGCCTCGTCTGGCGGTGTCGCGATCAGGCCCTGCTCCCCGGCGCGCGCCGTCGGGGGCGGGGCCTTTTCGCGTCGCGGCCCGCGGCCCGCGGCGCGCGGCCGAGGTGAGGCTCGCGCGCATCGGTGCTATCGCCGCGCCGATGAACGCGCGACTCCTCGGCCTCGCCTTCGCTCTGCTCCTGGTCGGCGCGTGCGGCCACTCCAACCAAGGCCAGGCCGGCGGCGGCTCGTCGATCCCACCCCGGACGGTCACGCCGAGCGCCGAGCCGCTCGTGGTCCCCCCGGGTTGGACCCCCTACGCCAACGCGAAGCTCGGGTTCACCCTCGCGTACCCGTCCGACACCTTCCGCCTCGACGAGACGCCGTCGGGGGTCACGTTCACGAGCTCGCTCTCGCGCGACGGCCTCGGCGAAGATCCCAAGGCCGGCAAGTGGGTCTACGGGCTGCACGTGTCGGTGCACGCCGGCGCGCCCACGGCGGTGCTGCAGAAGGACTACGGCTCGTTCTACGAGAGCGCGTTCCCCGGCGGGAAGTTCCAGGAGACCGAGTCGATCGCCGCGCTCGAGCTCGCCGGCAGGCACGGCTACCAGCTCGTGATGGGCGTCGAGGGGTACAACTCGCGCGTCGTGCTCCTGCCCAAGGGCGCGGGCTCGACCCTCGTCCTCGACTTCCGCTCGATCGGCGGCGTGATGTCGCCGAGCACGCCGGAGGATCAGCAGACGGCGGTCTTCGACCAGATGATCGCCTCGTTCAAGATGGACTGAGCAGCGCGCGCGACGCGCCCGCGTCGGCTCGCACGGGGAGCGATGGGCGAAGCGGGGGAGGGGAGCCGGCAGAGGCGTGCGCCCGACGACGCGCAGGCGTCCGAGGCGACGGCGCGCGCGCGAACGCAGGACGACGAGCTCGGGCCGATCACGCTCTTCGCCCTCGGCGTGAACGGGATCGTCGGCGCGGGGATCTTCTTCGCGCCGCCGATCG
Organism: uncultured delta proteobacterium; assembly: GCA_903923175.1. Classification (GTDB taxonomy): domain Bacteria; phylum Myxococcota_A; class Polyangia; order Polyangiales; family JADJMO01; genus CAIXWQ01. Next base: position 20,006 of record CAIXWQ010000900.1, read on the forward strand.
TCGCCGCGTCGATCGCTGGGCCGCGCGCGTCGTGGCTGTACGTCGCGGTCGCGATCGGCTGCCTGCCGGTCGCGCTCGTCTTCGCCCGCCTCGCCCGCGCCCTGCCGTACGACGGCGGCCCGTGCCTCTACGCGGAACGCGCGTTCGGCCACGGCGTCGCCCGCGTGATCGGCGCGCTGGTGTGGGTCAGCTCGCTCTTCTCGACGGCGACCGTGACCCGCGCGCTGGCCGAGCTGATCACGGAGGCGCTGCCGCCCACCGCGC
>CAIXWQ010000901.1 GCA_903923175.1 uncultured delta proteobacterium
CGCGTGACGCGCGTGACGCGCGCGAGACGAGCGCGGCGGGCGACGTCGACGCGCCCGATCCCTACGCGCGCGGCGCGCAGTGGTCGCGGCGCTTCGCGGGGCTCGGGGTCTTCCTCACGCTCGCCGTGGCCGGCTTCGACGGCGTGGCCGACGCGCTGCGCGGGCAGTGCGCGCGGGCCGACCAGCTGCGCGCGGCGCTCGTCGCCGCGGGGTTTCGCGTGGTCAACGACACGCCGCTGCCGCTCGTGTGCTTCGTGGACGGCGCGCGCGCCGACGGCGATCGCGCGCCCCACCTCGAGGCGCTCGCGCGCCACGCGATCAAGGCCGGCGCGGGGTGGCTGTCGCTGGTGCGCTTCGCCAGCGGACGGCGCGCGCTGCGGGCCTGCGTGAACAACCACCGCACCGAGCCGCGCGACGTCGAGCGCCTCGTCTCGGCGCTGATGGAGGCGCGGACGCGCCGCGTGCAGAGCGTGCAGAGCGCGCAGAGCGTGTAGCGCGCGTGATCAGCGCTTCAGGCGCGCCACCAGCTCGCTCATCGAGACGGTCGCGACGCTCGTGTAGCTGTCGGCGACCGCGTACGGCAGGAAGAGCGTGTCCTCGTGGAGCATCGCGCCGCACGAGTACAGGACGTTGGGCACGTAGCCGTCGCGCTCGTCGGCGTTGGGGACGAGCAGCGGCTCGCGCAGCGCGCCGAGGACGCGCGAGGGGTCCTCGAGGTCGAGCAGCAGCGCGCCGAGCCAGTACTGCCGCATCGGCCCCACCGCGTGCGTCAGCAGGACCCAGCCGTGCGGCGTCTCGATGGGCGAGCCGCAGTTGCCCAGCTGCACGAACTCCCACGGCTGCTTGGGCGCGTAGAGGAGCTTCGACTCGTTCCAGAAGTGGATGTTGTCGGACTTGAGCAGGAAGATGTTCTCGCCGTCGATCCGCCCCGCCATCACGAAGTCGTCGCCGATCTTGCGCGGGAAGAGGGCCATCCCCTTGTTCTGCACGCAGCGGCCGTTGAGCGTGTTGATCTTGAAGTGGCGGAAGTCGGTGGTCTCGATGAGCTGCGGAAGCGTGCTGACGCCGTTGTAGGCCGTGTAGGTCGCGTAGAAGACGATCCGCCCGTCGGGGCGCGTGAAGCGCACGAACCGCGCGTCCTCGATGCCGCGGCTCTCGTTGTCGCTCACCGGGAAGATGACCCGCTCGGAGAGCGAGGTGTCGGGAGAGAACTCGAGCTGGTAGTTCGAGTGCGCGAGCCAGAGCACGTTGTCGGCGAAGCCCTTGAACGACGCGTCGGCGCCCGGCGGGCGGCATTTCTCGAGCGCCCATTTCAGGTCGGTCAGCGAGAACTCGGCGTCGAGCTTGCCGAGGGCCGCCTCCGCCCAAGGACGGTGCGACTTCATCTCGAACAGCTTCAGGGCGAACGAGCTCTTGTCGTAGAGCGTGTCGTCCTCGGGGCGCGCGGTGAGCGCGAAGCGGCTCGTCGCGTCGAAGCTGAGGGCGCCCGCCGCGTCGATGAGGCCGGTGCGGAATTCGATGGAGGAGATGTGCCCCTCGCCGCACGCCCGCAGGCTCACGATGAAGCGAACCGAGCCGCGCGGCACGCCGTTCTGATCCGGGTGCAGGACCATCGACGGGTTGAACAGCGCCACCGACTCGAGCGAGTACTCGCTGGTGAAGTACGCGCCGAGGAGCAGGCGGCGCTCCTCGCTCAGCGGCGCGTCGAACGCGAGCTTCGCCGTCGCGGTCGCGAAGTTCTGGCGGAAGATGCCGCGGATGTCCCGGTGCCGCTGCCGGTAGTCGCCGACGAGCGTCGTCAGCATCGACGCGACCTCCTCGTCGGGGAGCGTGCGCACGCGACCGACGATCTCCTGGATGCGCGCGGCGGCGCCGGGGACGAACGAGCGCGCGATGACGCGTCGGGGGTCGGCCACGATCCGGATGGGGAGGCGCGTGACGTCGAGCTTCGCGTCGGTCACGTCGGCGGGGGTAGACAAGGACGGACCATATCAGGGCGCGCGCCGAACGCTCGCTCCTCGCGTCGCGCGCGCGCTTCGCCGGCAGCCGAGCGCGTGATGCGCCCGTCGCGCTCGCCGCGCCGAAAGCCTCAGAAACGACCGATCAGCGTGAGCCCGGTGGTGCCGCCGGTCGTGAGCTTGATCTCGATCGACGAAACGCCGAGCCGCTCGCTCGGGGCCGCGACGAGCCACGTCGCGCCGACGCCGACCGCCGCGAACGCGAGCCCGGTGCTCGCGAGCTTCAGGCCGTCCCAGGTGGGGAGCAGCGAGCGCGGCTCGCCTTCGCACGACAGCAGCGCGCACGACGGGTGGATCTCGCCGTAGATCGCGTCGCGCTGGAAGCTTCCGCCGCTCTGCAGCCGGAACGCGGCGGTGCCGAGCGTCATGGCCGCGCCGTCGTCGACGAGCCCCCAGCGCTGGGTGAGCCGCGGCGCCTCGTGCAGCGCGGGCTCGGGCGAGGACGCGGGCTCGGGCGTTGATGTGGGTGAGGCCGATTCGGCCGATTCGAGGGCGCTCGCGTGGTTCGGCGCGACGTCCTGCGCCGCGCTGCCGACCTCGGCCGTCGGGCCGGCGACCGCGCGCGGCGCCGCCAGCAGCGAGGCTCCGGTGGCCGCGAGGGCGAGCAGGATCGAGGGGGCGATGGGGGCGAAGGGCGGGCGCATGAGGCGGGGCGCGGGGTGAGGCGCGCGGGGCGAGTCGGCTACCGTGGTAGCGCGCGGCGGGGAATCGGCGAGCGCGACCGTCTCGGGCTGGCGCGAGCCTACGCGCGGCGCGCGCGGTGGGCCGAGTTTCTCCTCTCTTCTCGGCGACCGCGCGCCCGCGCTCGCGCTCCGGCCCGCGAGGCCGCTCAGCTGCCGACGACGACCTTGCGCACGCCGCGCGCCTCGAGGTGCGCGCGGACGCGCGCGACCTGATCGCCCTGCACCACGACCAGCGCGTCGTCGACGCTGGCGCCGCACCCCAGCGCGCGCCGGAGCTCGACCGCGAGCGCCTCGCGCGCCGCGGCGTTGGCGACGCCCGCGATGGTGGTCACCGTCTTTCCGCCGCGCCCCTTCTTGGAGCGCGACACCACGAGCTTGTCGCCGAGCGCGGAGGCGGGGCTCGCAGCGGGCGGCGAGGACGCGGGAGACGCGGGAGTCGCGGGAGCCGGCGGCGCCTGCCCCGCAGGCAGCGACGCGCGCAGCGACGCGAGCGCGGCGAACGGCGAGGTCGCGGCCTTGGGCTTGCCCTTGTTTGCGTCGTTGCTCATGCGCGCGCTGCATCGTAGCGCGACGGGAGACCCCTGCCGCGCGGGGCCCCCGAGAGGCCCCGTGTTACCCCGCTCGTCATGAAGGCTCGCCCCCCTCGCAAGGCCTCGCGCGACGCGGCGGAAGCCCCTTCGCCGGTGGTGGTCGGCGTCGGCGCCTCCGCCGGCGGCCTCGAGGCGCTCGAGCGCTTCTTCGCCAACGTGGCGGCGAAGACCGGCCTCGCGTTCGTGGTGGTGCAGCACCAGGATCCCGTGCGCCCGAGCGAGCTGCCGGCGCTGCTCCAGCGCGTCACCGAGCTGCCGGTCGCGGCGCTCGTCGATCGCACCCTGCTGCTCGCCGACCACGTCTACGTGGCGCCGCCGGGCAAGGACGTCTCGCTGCTCCACGGCACCGCGCAGCTGTTCGACATCGAGCCCACGCGCCCGCGCACGCTGCCGATCGACCACTTCTTCCGCTCGCTCGCCGAGGATCAGGGCGAGCGCTGCATCGGCGTCGTGCTCTTGGGCATGGGGAGCGACGGCACGCTCGGCATCGCCGCCATCGACGAGGCCGGCGGGCACGCGCTGGTGCAGGATCCCGCGACCGCCGCGTTCGACGGCATGCCGCGCAGCGCGGTCGAGACCGGGCTCGCGAGCCTCGTCGCGTCGCCCGAGGAGCTCGGCCGCGCGGTGCTCGCGTCGCTCCCCCGCGAGCGGCGCGCGCTCACGCCGGAGAGCACCGGTGCGCTCGAGAAGATCGCCGTGCTGCTGCGCGCGCGCACCGGCAACGACTTCTCGTACTACAAGAAGACCGTCCTGCAGCGCCGCGTCGAGCGGCGCATGACCCTGCACCAGCTCCGGGATCTCGGCGCCTACCTGCGCTACCTGCGCGACAACGTCCAGGAGCAGGACCTCCTCTTCAAGGAGCTCTTGATCGGGGTCACCCGCTTCTTCCGCGACCCCGAGGCGTGGGAGCTGCTCGAGCGGCTGGTGGTGCCGGCGATCCTGGCCGACCGGGCCGACACACGCCCGATCCGGATCTGGTGCGTCGGGTGCTCCACCGGCGAGGAGGCCTACTCGCTCGCCATCCTGTTCAAGGAGGCGATCGATCGCCTCGACGCGCCGCGGCCCATCCCGGTGCGGATCTTCGCCACCGATCTCGACCCCGACGCCGTCGCGTTCGCGCGCCGCGGGCTCTACCCGGACGGCATCGCCGCCAGCGTGAGCGAGGCGCGGCTGCGTCGGTTCTTCCAGCGCGACGAGCAAGGCGGTTACCGCGTCGGCCGCGAGATCCGCGAGATGGTCACGGTGGCCGTCCACAACCTGCTCGTCGATCCGCCGTTCACCCGGCTCGATCTGCTCACCTGCCGCAACTTGCTCATCTACCTGGAGCCCGAGGCGCAGAAGCACGTCTTCCCGCTCTTCCACTACTGCCTCGAGCCGAACGGCGCGCTCTTCCTCGGCGCGGCCGAGACGGTCGGCACGAGCTCGACGCTCTTCTCGCCGCTCGACGGTCGCTGGCGCATCTTCCGCAAGCGCGCCAACGCCGCGCACGCGCGCACGACGCTCCTCCCGCGGCTCGCGACCGCGCCGTCGCCAGGCACGGCGAGGGGCGCAGCGACGGAGGGCGCGCACGCCACGAACGGTGAGCCCCGCTCCGCGCAGGCGCTGCAGGTCGCGGCCGATCGGCTCCTGCTCGAGCGCTTCTGCCCCGCGAGCGTGCTGGCGACCCCCGAGGGGGACATCGTGTACCTGAGCGGGCGGACGGGCCGCTACCTCGAGCCCCCGGCGGGGCGCGCCAACTGGAACGTCTTCGCGATGGCGCGCGACGGCCTGCGCTCGTCGCTCGAGCGCGTCTTCCGCAAGGTCGCGAAGAAGGGGCGCGGCACCATCCACGTCCGCCGGCTCAGGGTTCGCGGCGAGGGCGGCGCGGGCGGCGCGGGCGGCGCGGTCGGCGCGACGCGCGAGAGCGGCCGGCGCGTCGACCTCACCGTGCACGCGGTGCAAGAGCCGGAGGCGCTGCGCGGGCTGCTGGCCGTCTCGTTCGCCGAGGCGCTCGTGAAGCCGGAGCCCGCGAAGGAGCGAGGCGCGCTCGCAGGCGGCGAGAAGGGCGGCGAGGGCCAGAAGACGCGCGGGCGCGAAGCGGAAGTGCGCCGCCTGCAGCGCGATCTGCAGGCCCTGCGCGACGACGCGCAGACCTCGAACGAGCAGCTCACCTGCGCGAACGAGGAGCTGCAGTCGACCAACGAAGAGCTTCAGTCGGCGAACGAGGAGCTGACCACGTCGTCCGAGGAGATGCAGTCGCTGAACGAGGAGCTGCAGACCATCAACGCCGAGCTACAAGCCAAGATGGAGGAGGTCTCGCGCACGAACAACGACATGAAGAACCTCCTCGACAGCACGGAGATCGCCACGCTCTTCCTCGACCGCGAGCTGCGCGTGCGGCGCTACACGCCGCAGGCCGCGCAGCTGTTCAAGCTGCTGCCGGGCGATCTAGGTCGACCGATCACCGACCTCACGTCGAGCCTCATCCACCCCTCGCTCGGCCACGACGTCGAGGAGGTGCTGCGCAAGCTCGCGTTCTCCGAGCGCGACGTTCGCGCCATCGACGGCCGCTGGTTCGTCGTGCGCACGATGCCCTACCGCACCCTCGAGAACCTGATCGACGGCGTGGTGCTGACGTTCCTCGAGATCACGCGAATCAAGACGCAAGCGGAGGAGATCGCGCGGCTGCGCCAGGCCGCCGAGCGCCCGGCCCCGTAGCGGGAGCGCGCACGCCCCTTGCTGGGCTCGGGTGATTGACGAGCCCGCAACACCTGGCGACGTTGCTTATCCAAGTGCTCCTGCATCATGAACGGCGCCGGCGCCGTCGGAGTCCGCGATGACGCGTCGACGCCCCCCCGAAGACGCAGAAACCAGCGCGGCGGCGCTGCGGCTGCGCGCGGAGCGGCAGGTCGACCGGGCCAAGGCGGTCGTACCACCTCGGCCCGAGGAGCTGCCGAGGCTCGTGCACGAGCTCCAGGTCCACCAGGTCGAGCTCGAGCTGCGGAACGAGGAGCTGCACCGGACGCGCGCCGCGCTGGAGGAGACGCTCGAGCGCTACACCGATCTCTACGACCTCGCGCCGACCGGCTACCTCACGCTCGGAGGCGCGGGCGAGATCCACGAGCTGAACCTCGAAGCCGCGCGGCTGCTCGGGCGCGAGCGCTCGGTGCTCGTCGGGCGCTCGCTTTCGCAGCTCGTGACGACGGCCAGCCGGGCGTACCTCGCGCGCTTCCTCGCCGAGCGGCCGACGAAGCGCGCGAGCTGCGTCGTCGATCCCGAGGGGGCGCCGGGCGTTCGGCTACGGCTGCGCGGCGAGGCCTCGCCGGACGCTTCGCGCTTTCGCGTCGTGATCGAGGACGTGACCGAGCTGGTGCGCGCGGAGCTCGATCGCGCCGCGCTGACGCTCGCGGTCGAGCACATCGACGGCTCGGTCCTCATCACCGACCCCGAGGGGCGCATCGAGCTCGTGAACCC
>CAIXWQ010000902.1 GCA_903923175.1 uncultured delta proteobacterium
CGCGGCGATCGGCGGCGCCGGCGGCCGGCGTGGCGGCGCCGGCGGAACCGCCGACGCAGCAACCCGCGGGAATCTCGACACCGACGCTGCACCCGACTGCACCGGCGGCCCCGTAGGCCGCGCCTCGGAGGGTGCGCGACAGCTCCGCGACAGTTCCGAGCCCCCCTCGCTCGACGACGTGCTCGCCCGGGCGATCGAGGCCGCGACGACGGCCGGTCAATGGGATCTGGTCGGCAAGCTCGCGACCGAGCTCCGCGAGCGGCGCCTCGCGTCGGCGAACGTCGTCGACCTCGATGCGGCTCGCGCGCGCCGGGGGGCGTAGAACCGGATCATGGCCCCCCTGCCCGAGCTCGATCGAAACGACGTCGAAGGTGCGGTGCGCGTGGCGCGCGCGTTCCTCGATGCGGGCGAGCCGATCCCGGTGGAGATCGGGCACGAGCTCGTGATGCTCCAGGACGACGCGCGCGAGCTCCGCCGGCGCGTGCACGAGCTCGCCGCGGCATCGCAGTAGGATCCGCCGAAGTAGGTGCGGCCGCTCGGGGTGGTGCCCGGCGGCCGCGAGAACACGGAGTGAACGTGTCCAAGGCAAAGGGTAGCGCGGGCGGAGGCGGAGGCGAGGGAGCGGCGATCGGCCCCCGCGGCGTCGTCGTGGTCGACCTCCAGGACGAGAGCGAGATCCCGATCCTCTCGACCGACGTACAGCGTGCGATCGAGGTGGATGCGTTCGCGCGGATGTTCCTGCGCCACGCCGAGCTCGTGACCGATGCCGATCGCGCGGTGCTCCGCGATCTGTTCGAAGTGCTGGAGCGGCGCCGCGCACGCGCGAGCAAGGGGTCGCTGCGAGCGATCAACCTCGCGGACGTCGCCCGCGTCGTCGAGGAACGGATGGGCGCCGCGACGGCGTTCCCGAAGGGGGCCACGGGTCGCAAGCTCCTCGACTCGCTCTTGTGGGAGTGCACCGAAGCGACGCTCGACGAAGCATTCGCGCAGCGCGCGACACGCGGGCGCACGCTCCCGCTCGTCGACCTCATCGCGAAGCACTACGGCGGCCCGCTCGGCGGTCGCGGGCGCAAGGGCACGGCGTGGCTCGCGGCGCTCTTGATCGTCGAGTCGGAAGCGCTCGACGCGGATCGCGACGTCGATCCGAGCGCGCGCCTTCCTGCGGTCGCGACCCTCGCGGCGGCGGTGACGACGGCTCGGAACAGCGCGGTCAAGCTCGCGTCGGCTGCGTCGAAGGCACGTCGCAAGAAACTGTAGGCGGTTGCTCTCGGTGTATCGGGCAGTGGCCTCGGCCAATGTCCTTCCATCGACATGCCGAGACGCCTGATCGTTACGCCGCCTCCGGTCACGACACCGATCGACGCGCTCCTCGCCTCGGTTGGCATCACGAGCGACGTCGAGCTCGCACGCCGCAACGGGCCGGCTCCCCGGACCATGCGATCGGCGCGGCGCGGGCGCATCCCGCGGCGTGACGTCGTCCAACGTCTCGCGACCGTGATCGGTGTCCCGCTCGCGGTGGTCGAGCTCGCCTTCGCCGAGACGGCCAATGCCGCGCGCCGTGGGGGTGCGTCGTGAGCCTGCTTCGCGCGGTGCTCGACGAGATCGAGCGCGATCCCGAGCTCGTCGAACGGCTCCGGCGCCTGCTCGGCGCGCAGTCGATCGCGGCACCGTCGGGGCCGGCGGCGATGCGGATCGCCGACTACGCGCGCCACACCGGCGTCAGCGTGCGGCACGTGCACGCGCTCGTGCGGCGCGGGCTGCCGTGTCTGGGCTCCGGCCGCACCCGGCGCGTCGACGTCGCCCGGGCGCTCGCGTGGATGCGTGACGAGTCGACCTCGCCGGCGCCGGCACGTGGCGCGACGCCGGCACCCGAGAGCGATCCCGAGCTCGCCGAAGTCGCGGAGCTCGCGGCCGAGCGTGCGAAGCGCCGGCGGAAGGCGGCGCCGTGATGGCTCGCCAGCCGCTCGCCGAGAGCGAGACGATCGCGCCGACGCCTACGCCGCGGCCGCGTCGGGGCTCGCTGCTCGACGTCGAGGCCGCGGAGCGCGCGCGTCGGACGCTCGATCTCCCGCCGGCGCCCGCCCCGGCTCCGCCCCCGACGATCGATCGGTTGCTCCCGCCTGCGCTGCGCGGTGCCGCGCTGGTCGGGTTCGACGCGATCTCGTCCGTCTCGGACGAGCCGATCGACTACGTGTGGCACGGGCTGCTCGCGCGCGATCATCTCGCCGAGGTCACCGGGGCGAGCGGCTCCGGCAAGACCACGCTGGCGTTCCTGGTCGGCGCCGCCGCCGCCGCCATCGGCGAGCCCGTCGACGTGCTCGGCCGGCGCGTCACGCCGATCGCGGCGGGCCGCTACGTCGTGATCATCGAGGAGGAGAACGGCAAGCGCTCGTGCCGCGACAAGCTGCTCGCCTCGTGCGAGATGCTCGGTCTCGATCCGCGCACGACGCTAGATCGGGTGTTGCTGCTCGCGCGCGCTGGCTTCCGAGCGAGCGAGCACGAGGCGTGGAACGGGCTGCTCGACCTCGGCCGAAAGGGCCGGATCGGGCTCGTGATCCTCGACTCGCGCGCCCGGATCTTCGCCGGCGGCGACGCGAACGACGAGAACTCGCAAGCCGCCGTCGCGGCGATGATCGCCGGGTTGATCAAGGCGTCGGGCGCGCCGGTGATCGTGGTCTCGCACACCCGCAAGGGCGCCGCGGACTCGCTCGACGACGTCTCGGGCAGCCACCAGCGCGTCGCGGCCGCGGACGTCGTCTTGCTGGTCAACGCGAAGAAGAGCGACGGCCGGGTGCTCTCGTCGCGCGTCGTGGTCGCCAAGCTGCGCGACGCCGTCGACGAGCACCCCGAGCCCGTGACGTTCGCGATCTCGAAAGAGAAGGCGGGGCGCTGGCGATGCGCGGTCTCGACCGCCGCGAGCGTCGACGACGCGAACGCGCACGACCGCGTGCACGCGCTCCTAGAGCAGCGCGGCGAGCTGACGAAGAACGAGATCCGCGAGGCGCTGACGATGTCCGGCGCGAGCGTCGAGGCCGCGCTCACCACGCTCTTCGGCGAGAAGCGGATCAAGAGGACCAAGCGCGACCGCCGCGGCCGCGAGGTCGACGTGTTCTCGGCGAAGTCCGACGTCCGCGAGCTCGATCAGTGGTTCGACGGCGCCAAGCCGAGCGCCAAGCCGAAGGCCAAGCCGACGAAGGGAAACGACGATGCGTGAGCCCCCGAAATCTCACCGGACAGCCGCCGAGCAACGGACAGCACCGGACAGCCCCTTTTCGATGTCCGGTGAGATCGACTCCAGTCGAGAGAAAAGCTCTCAAGTGCTCGCCGGCCACTGTCCGGTGACGGCCACCGGACGGACATCCCCATCCCGTAGGGATGGGGTGTCCGGTGACCCGTCCGGTCAGCCCGTCCAGCGGTCGAACGGTGGACCTTCGTTCCTCGTCCGAACCCCGGTCCCGAGCTCGGCCCCCCGGTCCACTCGGCGCGCCCCAACGCCTCGGTGCGAACGCGCGGCACGGTTCGAATCGTCGGCTCGCCGCACGTCGTCGGGCTCGACGTCGCCAACGAGCGGCCGCCAGGGCGCGCCGGCGTCCCGCGCCTCGACGAGCTCGCCCTCGGCGCTCCTCGCGACCGGCGGCGGCTCACGCCGTCGGCGCACGTGCGCCTCGATCGAGGATTCGCGCTCGATCCGCGTGTGCGTCTGTCGCGGTCGCGTTGTCGCGGCTCGCCGCGAGCGCTCGAAAGGCGAGGTCTGAACGTGTCGATCCGAACCAAGCACGGCCGGCCGCGTGCCGTCTCGGCACCGCAGACGCGTGCCGAGGGCCGCCCCTCGCGCGCCAAGGTGGCACCGGCTCCGCGCCCTTCCTCGCCGACGGTGCCGCGGTTCCCGGTCGCGACCTCGCTCCCGGAGCTCGCGTTCGCGCTCGCCGTCGGGCTCGGAGAGCTCTCGGTCGCGCAGGCGCACGAGCTCGCCGCACCCTCGCCGGCGTCGACCTCGGCTCGTCGCCTCGCGCAGCGCCACGTGCGTGACGTCCGCGGTCGCCTTCGGGCTCGTGCCGGCCGCGAGGTCGAGGTGCAGCTCGTCGCCGCGCTCGTCGCCGACGGGGGGCTCGCGCTCCGCGGTGCCGTCGCGGCCGGCCGCGACCTTCGCCCCTACGCGATCCGCGCCCTGCTCGACGTCGCACGCGTCGCCAGGGAGCACGGGATCGAGAGCGGCGCGGCGCTCGTGCTCCTCGTGCGCTCGGCCCGGTGGGCTGCGCTCGCCGCGTGGGCGCTCGACGCGTGCCTCGCCGCGGTGACGGCCGCCGAGCGTGCCGAGCTCGCCAAGCTCGCCGCGCAGGCGGGGCGCGAGGCGCGGCTCGATCTGGTCGGCGCCCTCCAGGTCGCACGCGAGCGTCGCGTGACCGAGCTCCCGGCGATCGACGTGGCCGGTGCGGTGCGTCGGTTCGAAGCCGAGCGCGCAGCCGAGCGGCCGGCCGAGCCCCCCGAAGGGGAGCCCGATTGCGGCGACGGCGAGGCCCCTACCGAGGGCGACGACGACGCCGACGACGGCGAGCCCGGCCACCCCTGACGAGGCGCCAGCGAGGCGCCAGCGCGCCCGACCCGGACGATTGAAAAACGTATTTCAAACGCACCCCCCACCCCCGGAGCTCCCCCGATGAACGCGACCCCCGACCACGCGACCGACCCCACCGACCCGACCGACCCGACCGAACCGAGCGAGACGCCCGACGACGCGCCCGACGCGCTGCGCCGGTGGGCGCTGGCGCGCCTGCCGACCCCCGACGAGCCCGACGACGAGCCGGCGACGCCCCGGCCCCCGACGCTCGACGATCGGCGCGAGGAGCTTGTCGATCTCGCCGGCGAGGGTTCGCGGCTCTTCCTCGTGGCGCGCATGCCGAGCGGGGAGCGGCGCTGCTGTACCGGCGTGATCGTCGACGTCGGTTACGAGTCGTACCGGCTGCGTCAGGCCGAAGGGCGCGAGCGGGTGTTCAAGATCGCGTTGCTCGAACGCGTGGAGCGCCGGCCGTGAAGAACGCCCTACACGACGAGATCGTGGCCGAGCGCCGCGCAGAGAAGCACGTGCAGCGCCGCGCAGTGCTCCGCGGGGTGCTCGGGTTGGGCGCCGGCACGCCGGTGCGCATCGAGGTGCGAGGCCGGCCGGCGGTGTTCGCCGACGTCGTCGCCTTCGATGGGGCGCGGGTGTCGCTGACGATCTGGGAGATGGGCAAGCGTTGGCGTGTGGCGTTCGTCGACGTCGCGGACGCGCGTACCGCCTACGTCGATCGCATCGCCTCCAGGCGCACCGATCGGGGGGAGCGATGAGCGCGATCCCGCGTGGCCTGCTCGGCGCCTCGCCGTTCGCGATCGCGATCGCGGCGGGGCTGCGTCTGTCGCTCGCGCAGTCGGCGACGCTCAAGGCGATCGCCGGCGAACCGCTCTCGCGTGACGAGCTCCGCGCGTTCCGAGCGTTGACCCGCACGACGTTCGCCAAGCCGCGCGCGGAGGGCTACCGCGAGTGCTTCATCAACGCCGGCCGGCGTGGCGGCAAGACCTCGCACGTGGCGGCGCCTGTCGCGGTGGCGGCGCTGCTGTCAGACCCGGCGCGGCTCGCGTCGATCCTCGCGCCGGGCGAGCGCGCGCGGGTGCTTCTCGTCGCGCCGACGTTGCCGCACGTCGGGCAGATCCAAGACACGATCGCCGGCTTGCTCGATCGGCTCGGCGTGAAGCACGGGCGCCGCGAGCGCGAGATCGATCTCGCACCGGCGGGGCTGCGCACGGTGGCGGTCGCGACCGTCGCCGACCACGTCGCGGTTCGGTCGGGCACGGCGATCTGTGCCGTCGTCGACGAAGCCGCGTTGCTCCCGACCGACGAGGGCGCCGATGGGTTCGACGCCGAAGTGTTCGCGTCGCTGCGTCCGAGCCTCGCCACGACGGGCGGCAAGCTCGTCGCGATCTCCACGCCGTGGGCGATGCGCGGCGTTCACTACGACACGTGCGCGGGCAAGCGCGGCAAGACCTCCGGCGACGTGCTCGTGTGCGACGGCCCGACCTGGGAGTGGAACACGACGATCAACGAGGCCCAGACGCACGAGCTCGAATCGGATCCGCGACGGTGGGCGCGCGAGTACGCCGCGCGCGCGGGCGAGCACGAGTCGGCGCTCGTCGATCGTCGCGACGTCAACGGCTGCGTCGATCAAGGCGTGGAGGAACGGCCGGCGACGGACGGCACGCACTACGTCGCCGCGCTGGACGTCGCATTTCGACGCGACCGCACCGCGCTCGTGATCGCGCACCGCGAGCTCAAGAACCGCGACGGCACGTTGCCGCTCGATCTCGTCGTCGTCGATTGCATCCGAACGTGGACGCCGCGACCGGGCGAACGGCTCGACTTCGATGCCTTGATCGGCGAGGTCGCGAACGTGCTTCGGCGGTACGGATCGCCGAAGGTCTATCGAGACAACTTCGCCGGCGACGCCGTCGACGGGGCGCTACGACAGCGCGGCATCCAGAGCGAAGAGCTCCCAATGTCCTCGCGAAAGCAGGCCGAACGGTTCGACTTCCTCGCGCAGAAGATCCGGGCGCGATCGATCCGCTTGCTCGACAACGATCTCGCGGTTCGCGAGCTCGTCGATCTGCGGGTGAAGTTGCACGCGGCGGGGCGCGTGGAGATCGCGGCACCGAACCGCAAGGGCGCGCACGACGACGTCGCCGACGCGCTCGCGCTGGTCGTGCACGCGGCGAAGTCGATCGCGCCGAGCGGTGACGGCGTGTTCTGCGTGACGAAGGTCACGCGTGACGAGCGCGGCGTGAGCTTCGAAAACCAATGGTTCCGCATGATCGAGCGACCCGACGGCGGGCGCACGCGGATCCCGGCCGCGCCGCCGATCGGTTCGCTCGATTGGGAGCAAGCGGTGGCCGAACGACAGGCGCGCGGCGCGTGGGCTCCAGGCGATCCCGAGCTGCCGCATCCGAGCGCGCGCCTGAATCCTCCGGTGCGTGAGTGACGAGTGACACGAGACGCGCGCGAGCGCGAGAAAGCGATCCAACGATGGCGACGACGAACGTTCAGGGAGCACCCGCGCCGAGCATGAAGATCGGCGACGTGCGCGATCGCATCGAAGATGCGAAGCGGCAGGCGACGGCGGATTGCGGGCCGCTGGCGAAGCTCGCGCGCGAGCCGCTGCTGTGGCTCGAAGATGGGCTCGATCTGATCCAATCCAACGGCGAAGCCCACGTGCGAAAGTGCACGAAAGACCTCACGTTGCGCACCTACCGCGATCGCGGTGAGACGCCGCCGGCCGAAGTGCTCGGCGGCATTCAGCATGCGGCTCGCGACGTCATCGCCAAGCGCAGTGCCGCGAAGGGCGAGGAGATCGCCGACGGCTACCTGAAGAGCGCCAAGGCGTTCAAGGATGCCGTCGACACCGCGGAGGCGAACGCCACGGGGCCGGCGGCGCTGCGCCGCACCGATCGCGACCTCAAGGCGCTGCTACAGGTCGCCTCGCTGCGCGAGGAGATGAACGCGCGCCCGTTCGTCGAGGTGCTGGCGACGTTCAAGGGGTACGTCGAGCGCGGCGCCGACGTGGAGATCGATCTGCTCGGCGACGCCGTCGAGCCGATCGCGCTGGCGATCTCGCGCATGTCGGACGCCGAGCTGCTGAAGCGCGTTGGCGTGCGCGGCGGAAACGGCGCCGGCAACGCGATCTCGTCGACGCGATCGGGCGATCTCCAGCGCGAGCAAGTCGCGGCGATCGAGTTCCTGGCGATGATCCGCGATCGTCGGCGCTCGCTCGTGCCGCCGCACATCGAGGGGTGCCGGGCCGCGTGGGCTCGGATGCTCTCGATCTCGCCGCTGATTTGCTCGTTCAACGTCTGGTTGCTGGCGCCGTCGCAGATCGGCAACGGCTCGCCGCGCGTGCCGTACAAGTGGCGCGACGAGCTGAACGTCGATCCGGCGTGGCCGACGCGCATGCTGCCGCCGATCGTCAACGGCGTGCGGCTGCCCTACGTCGTGCCCGGCACCGGCGCGAAGGCGGGCAAGTGAAGTGGCGACCTTCTACCTGCTGAACACGACCCGAACGGGCACCGCGATTCACTACGCCGGCACGCTCTTCGACGACGCGAACGACGACGTCGCCGCGCTACGCCGTGCCGGCGGGTCGCTCTGGCCGTCCGACGATCCGCTGGTGGCGTCGGCGGCGGCGCGCGTCGCCGATCTGCGCGTGCGGGGTGGCGACGGCAGCGAGACGATCGATCGCGTCATGGCCGGCGCGGCCGCCGAGTCGAGCACGCTCCGCCCGCGCTCGTGGGTCGCGAACGCTGCGGCGCTCTCGACGCTCGACGACTCGTCGACGATCGACGGCCGCTACTGCTGGACGCTCGACACGCGCTTTCTGTTCACGCTTTCGCGGCTCTCGACGGCGCCCGTCGACGGCGTCGCGATCGTCGCATCGAAGTCGTCGAACGGGGGCAAGCTCGCCGGGCGATGGGTGTCCGACTACTTCGCGTACGACGCGGCCGATCTCTCGCGATCGCTCGCCGAAGACGTGCCGGCGACGTTCGCGACGCTGCGCACGACAGGGGCCCGCTACTCGCTCGCGCCGACGAGCGCGACCGCGGCGAACGGCACGACCGTGATCAACGCGCGAAGCTCGGCGGCGAGCTTCGACGCGAACCGCGCGCCCGTCGGGCTCGGCACGAATCCCGGCCGCTGGCTTCGGGTGTGGCCGTGACGACGCTCGTCGAGGTGTACCGCTCGATCTTCCCCTCGCGCGCCGTGGCGGGGCTCGCGGCGACGACGGCGCGATCCCTCGGTTTCGAGGTCGAATTGCGCGACGCCGGAGGCGGCCGCGTGCTCGTCGTCGTGGAAGCGCTTCGCAGCAAGTAGGCGATCGGCTCGCGTGCGGGCGCGACCGCGCGGGCCGTCGTCACGGCATTTCAACGTCACGGGTTGGGGGACGCGAAGAGCGCCCCTTGGAAGGAGCTTTGTCCCATGAGCAGCGGAATGAAGAAGATGATCATCGGCTCGCGCGAGCGCGCGGTCAGCACGGACATCGTGCGTTTGCAGAGCTTCCAGCACGCCGCGATCGGCGAGGCGCTTCGGCACCTACTGCTCTCGGCGACGAGCGAAGGGAGCTCGGGAGGGGTCGCGACGGTGCCGTCGGCGGCCGCGTCGCCGATGGCGGCGATCATCCTCGCGGGCTTCCTCTGCCGGCCGCAGCTCTCGACCGACGCGAACCCTCAGGATCTCTACGTCGACGGCGGCGAACTGGTCGCGATCGCCACCGACGCGGCGCCCGACACCGACGACTCGATCGCCAAGGTCGTGCGCGACCCCGCCGGCATGACGACGCCGGGCGCGGTCCAGTTCCTCGCGGTCGGTGCGGCCACGCGGATCGACGTGGTGGAGCTCGCGTGGGTCGACTCGACCGACCCCTCGACGATCGTCGAGTCGGCGAGCCGCGACATCTACAACCCGACCGCGGGCGCGTTCGCGTCGGCGGTGGTGCCGAAGGCGCGCGAGGGAAAGCTCCAGTACCGGATCCGGCGCGGCGCCGAAGGGTCGGGCTTCCCCGGCACGGCGTCGGGGTGGTTGCCCCTCATGGTGGCGATCGTGCCGGTGGGCGCGACGAACTGGGACGGCGTGGCCTGCTACGACGTGCGGCCGCTACTCGCGGATCGCGCGAACGTCGGCAACCTCGCGCCGTCGAAAAACGAGATCGTCGACGCCGAGCTCGTCGC
Source organism: uncultured delta proteobacterium (assembly GCA_903923175.1). Taxonomy (GTDB): domain Bacteria; phylum Myxococcota_A; class Polyangia; order Polyangiales; family JADJMO01; genus CAIXWQ01. Next base: position 9,745 of record CAIXWQ010000902.1, read on the forward strand.
CGGGTTCGCGTACGAGGCCAACGCCGGCACCGCGACGCGCAAGACGATCAACGGGCGGGTGAGCGCGCGCTACGGCGGATCGATCGTCGGTGGTGCTCTGCCGGCGGGTGGGCTCGATCTCTCGACGAACGATTACGCCGTCGCGAACTTCATCTCCGCGATGACGGATGGATGGTGGAACCTGTACCTCGCGTTCCCCGGTGGGCTGCCGCGGTGGGCGAGGTACGCGGCGGCGCCGAGCCCGCGCTTGCCCTCGATGCTGCGCGGGATCCCGGTCGCGACGCAGCAGGCGTGCGACGTCACCGGCGCGCCGGCGGCGGCGATCGCGCTCCCTTCGAACCTCGGGTTCGGTGGCGCGACGACGACGGCCGCCGTTCGGGTGTTCACCGCGCCGTGCAAGGCGGTGCAGAAGTTGATCCCGACCGCCGTCGACGGCTCCGGGTGGTACTCGACGGCCAAGATCCTCACGGCGCCGACGGTCGCCACGGGCGTCAACGTCTCGTCGGGCACGGTGTGGCAGTTCGATCTCGTGGAAGGCACGCACGTGCCGATCGGGTGCAAGGCGGTCGAGCTCGCCAACGCGCTCACCTGGACGCCGGCGAACGGCGTCACCTACGCGTACGGGCACGTCGAGCAATACGTCGAGTCGTCGGCGACGTTCGTGGGCGACTTCGATGCCGTCGCGATGCACTCGGGCGGCTCCAACATCCCCGCGCATGGTGACGGCTCGACGCCGGTCACCACGCAGCTCTCGACGCCGATCTCGCTCGCGCCGTCGTGGCCGGGTGCGGCGTCGTCGTGGAGCGCGCACACCTGGCACCTCGGCGCGTTGTGGCGGCATGGATCGGGCTCGGTCACGCTCGCGGGCGCGGTGACCATCGAGGTGCGGCGCTACCGGCTCTGAGCGCGTGACGGCCGTGCGCTCGACAAGGGCGCGCAGGTCGGGTTGATTGCGACGTGAGGGGCACTCGTCGGCGGGCCGCGCGCCACGCTTCTTTCTGCCGACGGGTGCCCCTCGATTCACGTTGCCCGATGCGGGCGCGTGGGCGGCCCTTGGACGCGTCTTCGGACGTCGGACCGGGCGACATGCCCGCGCGCCCGTCGTCGCGTCGTAGGCGCCCCGTGTGGCTCGCCGCGACGATTGAATAACGTTTTTCAATCGCGGGCGCGTGCGATGCCGCGAGGGCGTCGGAACCGGCGGCGCGACGAGCGCGCGAGGTACGCGGCATCGCTCCCGAGACAACCTCGCGAGTCGACCTCGCGCGAAAGGACGCACCCGATGGGCCGCAACAGCTTTCCCCCTGGTCACAAGCCTCTGCACCGCGCCGATCTCGCGCGTGGGCTCGCGAGCCTCCGCGAGTGCATCCGGGTCGGGACGCTCCCCTTCATGCTCGACGAGTGCCACCGACACCCGGAGCTCGCCGGCGTCGCGCCCGCCCTGCGCGCGCTCGTCGACGCGTTGGAAGTCGCCGCGCGCAACGTGTTCGAAGCCGAGAAGGCCGCGGCAGCGCGGGCGCGTCTGCGCGTCGTACCCGCCCCCGACGACGAGCCCGGCGACGAGTAGCGCGCTGCTCACCTTCGGCCGTCGACTTGCGCGCCCCGGCGACGTTCCGTACAAGTGACGGATGGCGACCGAACCCAAGACGGAGCGAATCGAGCTCCGCATGAGCCCCTTGGAAGCGTCGATGCTGCGCGAGCTCGCCGACGCCGACGGCCTCTCACAAGCGAACGTCGTGCGTCTGCTCGAGCGCCGAGAGCACGCCGCGCGCTTCCCCGCGACGACACCGAAGCGCCCCGCGAAGCGCTGACACCCGCTCGAAAAAGCGGGGTCGCGCACGCGCCAACGTGCCGACCCCATGGCCCGAAACCTCTCTCGAAGGTCCGAACATGACCACGATCGCAACGAACCTCCGGCCCGGCAAGATTGCCGAGGTGCGCCATGCCGCGTAGGCCGCTCACCCCGCCGACGGCGGCCCCGACGCCCACCGAACCCGAGCGCGCACGCGGCGCCGGCGTGCGCCTCCGCGGCGTCGCCGACGGCGTCGCTTGGACCGTCTACGACCACCGCGACGGCGGCGGCGAGCTCGCCTGGTACGACGCCGCGAGGAAGCGCCGGAAGGCCAGGATCCCGCCGAGCGTCGCGAGCGACGCGGCGCTGCGCGCGTACGCGGCGAGCACGATCCGCGTCGTCGCCGACGAGTCGAAACGCGCCGCCGACGCCGCGCCGGTGCGACCTGAGCGCCCCACCTTCGGGAGCGTGGCCGCGCAGTGGACGTCGGGGGAGCTCGCCCGCCGCCACCCCGACCACGTCGCCCGCAAGGCCAGCGTCGGCGACGACGTCCAGCGCTTGCGCGATCACGTGCTCGACCACTGCGGCGGCATCGCGCTCGCCGACTTCACGATCGACGACGCCGATCGCGTCATGGCGAAGCTCGGCGCGCACCTCTCGCCCGAGACGCGCCGCAAGGTCGGTCAGCTCGTGCACCGGGTGCTCGATCTCGCGGTGTTCCCCCTGCGGATCATCCCGTCGAACCCGCTGCCTTCGAACTGGCTGCCGAAGCCGAGCAAGCCCCCGGTGTTCGGGTTCCTGTACCCGAGCGAAGACGCGAGGCTCCTCGCGCACAAGCCGACGCCCCTGCACCTTCGGTTGCTCTTCGGGTTCCTCGCGCGCGAGGGGTGCCGGGCGTCGGAGGCGTGCGGGCTGCGCTGGTCGGATCTCGACCTCGCGCACGGCGCGGTCACGCTCGACGAGAACAAAACCGACGACGCCCGCACGTGGAAGCTCGATCCGGCCGTGATCGCGGCGCTTCGGATCTGGCGCGAGATCGCGCCGAAGCCGACGGCCAAGCGCGGCACGCTGAGCGAGGCCGACGCGGCCGACTGGTACGTGTTCGTCGACGCGAAGGGGCGCAACCTAGAGCCCGAAAACCTCAAGCTCGCCGACGATCTCCGCGACGCGCTGCGCGCGGCCGGCGTCGAGCGTCACCAGCTTTTCGAGCGAAACGACCAGCGCGCGCCCCTGCGGTGCCACGATCTGCGCGCGACGTTCGTGACCGTCTCGACCGCGATCGGCCATACCGAGGCGTGGATCACGGACCGCACCGGCCACAAGTCGAGCGAGATGGTGAACCGCTACCGGCGCGCCGCTCGCTCGCTCGTCGAACTCAACCTAGCCCGACTTTCGCAAAACGGCGCCGCCTCGCGAGGCTGGCGGCGACTGGCGCAGCTCATTTCGTAGCGCGAATCTCACCTTGCTTCCTGGATTCGTGCTAGTGTAATGAAGTGCACTTCACCGAGAAGACCGTCGGA
>CAIXWQ010000903.1 GCA_903923175.1 uncultured delta proteobacterium
GCAGACCGTCCTCACCTTGCTCGCGGCCCACAAGTCAGGACGCTTTAACACCCTCTGGTCCGTGCTCTCCGAGGGCTACGCCGCGAACGTGACCCGGCCGAGGGCGGCGTAGGCGCCCAAACGGTGGATATGCACCCAGTCGAAGTCCAAATTAATGACAGAATCGCAATCTACAGACTGAACCTGCCGAGGAAGATGTCCTCGCAGACCAAACCTGACGAGCACGGGCCTCCGAACGGCCCATAGTTCGCGCCAGGAAACAGGCCGTCATCAAAGTCCGTTGCCCCTTCGAAGGCGGCGAGTACGACGGCGCTTCGGGTTGGATCCGAGGCCACTCCGACTCCCACCGCCCACTTCGAGGTTGGCCCGCCGAAATGGTGGCTCCAAACATGCGCCCCGGCCGAAGTGAGCTTCGCGAGGAACATGTCTCCCTTCGCAAGGGTGCTGCCCGCAAGCGGCCCGCCACCGAAGTCGATGGAGTCGCCGAACGCACCGGTGAGCAGAACTCCGCCCATGGTATCGACCGCGAGAATCGCTCCCGTTGCACCCCCGCTGCCGCCAAATACTTTGCTCCACACATGCGTGCCTGAGGGCGTGAACTTCGCCACGAAGAGGTTCCTCGTCCCACTTCCCACTGCCGACAGGCTCCCTCCGCCGAAGTTGGCCGAGCCGGTTAGATAGCCTTCGACGACCACATTTCCAGCTTGGTCTGCCTTCACGTCCATACCGCCTTGTTCGACGGCGGGGTCGCCGAAGCGCTGGCTCCAAAGGTGCGCGCCAGTCTTGTCGAACTTGGCGAGAAAAATGTCCGTGCCGCCCGCCGATACCAGGGGCCCCCCACCGAAGTCGATGCTTCCGTTGAACCAGCCTGTAACGAGCACATTGCCGTCGGCATCGGTCGCGACGCCGTTGCTCGAGGAGCCTGCGCTCCCACCGTTGAAGCGCTTCGCCCACGTTGTCGTGCCATCGAGACCGAGCTTGGCGAGGAAGATTTCGTTGTCCGAGCCCACTCCGCTGAGCAGGCCCAAACCGAAGTCGATGGATCCAGAGAAGTGCCCCGCCAGCACGACGTTGGTTCCGTCGCAGACCATCCCGTCGAGATAAGCGACGGAGGCGGCGAAGAACTTGCCCCATGAGAACTTCCCTGACGGGTCGATCTTGGCGACGTACGCGCATCCCGAACTGCCACTGCCGCCGCAAGGCGCGGTCATCTTGGCGTCGCCGAAGTCCACGCCGGTCGTGTGGTAGAGCCCGCCGCCGACGAAGATGTTGCCGCTGGCGTCGATGGCCTGCGTCGCCGCGTCGATCTCGCCGCCGCCTTCGGCGGAGTACACCTTCGTCCAGAGGGTCTTCCCGGCTGGATCGAGCTTCACAAGGAAGCCTGGGGTGCCGCCTGGCAACGTGACCGCACCGTTCCCGAGGTCGATGGTGGGCGACTGCGAGAAGCCGTGGACGATGGTTTCTCCCGCCGCGTTCGCGAGGACGCCGAGGGGGTGATCGTCGCCGGTGCCGCCGAAGTGCCGCGTCCAGGGGAGC
>CAIXWQ010000904.1 GCA_903923175.1 uncultured delta proteobacterium
GCCTCGCCGAGCGCCCCCTGCGCGTGCAGGAGCTGACCGCGCGTGTCGTGCACGCGCGCGAGGTACGCCGTGGCGGCCGGCGAGCCGGCCTCGCGCAGCGCGTGGGCGCTCTTCTGGAGCGCGCGGTCGGCGCGCGCCTGTTCGCCGTCGAGCCGCCACGCGACGAAGCCGCGCAGGTGCCAGACGCGCCCGCGGTCGTACGCGTCGAGCTCGGCGTCGAGCCCCTGGAGGCTGCCGAGCAGGGCGCGCAGCGCGCCGCCGAACCGCCGCGGATCGAAGGCGGCGACGATGGCGGCGAGGACGGCGAGCCTCACGGGTGACGCGCCCTCGAGCTCGCGGCAATCGAACGAGCCGGCCGGCACCTCGAGGACCGCAGCGGCCAGCAGCGCCGCCAGCGCCTCGGACACGCCGTGCGCGCGCAGCACGGCTTCGAGGGAATCGCGCGAGATCGCTCCCGGGTTCACCCCCGCGAGGCTATCACCGGCCGGCGCGCGGGCGCGGACACGCGTGCGCGCGCGACGCGCGCCGTGGCACGAAAGGCCCGCGGGGCGTTTGTCCGCACTTCCCGCCGACCTTGCCAGCGGCGGGAGCGTCGCCGATCATCCCGGAAGCGGTGGCCGCGCGCGCGCAGCACCGCCCGTCACGGAGCCCCACATGCCCCAGCCGTCGCTCGTCGACGACATCGCCGCGCTCTGCAACGTCCCGCGCGAGCAGGCCCTCGCGCGGCTGCCGACCGTGCTCGGGCCCGTGTTTCGAAGCTGGGACTCGGTCGCGACCGCCGCGCTCCCGTTCCACGTCTACTTCCCCGAGGCGTTCCGCACCCCCGCGCTGCGCGCCGTGCTCCACCTCGCGCTCGACGCCGACGTGCTGCGCCCCGACCAGCTCTACCGCGTCGTGCAGCCGCTGCTCGCGACCGAGGAGCGGTTCGGCGATCTGCTGCACCACCAGGAGCGGCTCTCGCTCGGCGCGCGGCTGCGCCTCGCCATCCTGTGCCGGCGCGTCGCCGGCGCCGTCTCGAGCTTCGGGCCCGACCTGCTGCTGCGCGGCGAGCGCGAGCGCGTGTTCGACGAGGCCATCCTGACGCTCCTGCGCGATCGCGACACCGCGGTCGCGTCGAACGCGGCGTGGGCGGCGGGGCTGCGCGCAGGCGACTCGCCCGCCATCGATCGCGCGCTCGCGGCGCACGAGGCCGAGGGGGCGCCGCCGTATCTCCGGCGCCGCGCGCTCGTCTCGGCCTTCGCGCGCGCGCTCGACGGCCAGGGGGGCTCGCTCGACGCGGCGCGCGCCTCGTCGCTCTGCGCGAAGAGCCGGCGGCGCGCGCGCGCGTCGGGCGCGCGCTCGCGGTCGCGCAGGTGCAGGACACCGCGGAGCAGCTGGTGCTCGATCTGATCGAGCTCTCGAAGGCGAAGGAGGTCGTGGTCGCGGCGGCGGAGTTCGCCCTCGCGCGCGGCGACGAGCCGAGACGCGAGCGCGTGCTCGACGCGGTCCGCGCGCGGAAGGTCGGGCTCTCCTCCAGCCTCGCGTTCGCGCGGGGCCCGCGCAGCCCCGACGGGACGCGGATCTACGAGCTGCTCACCGGCTTCCACCGCGCGCTCGCGACCTCGCCGGAGGCCGCCCACGCGACGGCGGCGCAGGCGCTCTCCGAGCTCGATTCGCGCGACGAGCAGCGCGCGCGCGATGCTCGCTCCGGAGTCATCCCGTGGGAGCACGGCATCCGGGACTGGGACGTCGGCCTCGAGTGGCTGCTCTTCGACGGCACGCGCCTGCGCGACGCCGCGCTGGCCGCGAACCTCGAGCCCGCGCGGCTCGGCGCGCTGCGGGCGCAATGGCAGCGCGTGCTCCGCAACTACCGGACGCGCGCGGTCGCCTCGCTGACCGAGCTCGCGACC
>CAIXWQ010000905.1 GCA_903923175.1 uncultured delta proteobacterium
CGCGCACGCGCCGTCGGACGCGCGCGCCACGATCGAGGCGCTCACGCCGCTCACGCCCGCCGCGCTCGCGGCGCTCGCGCGCGAGCCGGGCGCCGCGCAGGCCACGGTCCACCCGCTCGTCGTGCGCTTCCTCGCCCTCCACGGCAGCGCCGAGGAGCGCGCGGCGTATCTCAGCGCCCTGCGCGAGGACGCGCTCACGCGCGGACACGCTTCGTGGTCTCTCGAGGTCGAGCGCGCGATGCTGCTCCGCGAGGCGGCTCGCCTCGACGAGGCGCGCGCGCACGCCAAGCACGCCGCCGAGCTCGCGCTCGAAGCGGCGCGGACGCCGGCCGACACGTTCGCGGCGCACGTCCTCGCGCGCGTCGCCGTCGCGCTCGCCGTCGACGGGGCGACCCCCGCGACGACCGAGCCCGAGCTGCGCGCCCAGCTGCCGCACGCGCCCTGGAGCCAGCTCGACGAGGCCGTCGCCGCGAACGATCCGCGCGCGCTCCTCCGCACGCTGGCCTGACCGGCTCCTCGGGTCGACCGGGCTCGGGCTTCGCCCCGGGCTCGGGCTCGTCTCCCTCGGCCACCGCGTCCGCACGCGCGCGCCACGTGCGCGCGTGCGGCGTTCTCGCGCTAGCGAGCCTGCTTCGCCACCGCCGCGCGCAGGCGGGCGAGGTCCTTGGCGATCTTGGCCGTGGTGACGTCGTCCTCCGCGGACGCCCGCTCGGCCGCGCGCTCCATCTCCGCGAGGGCCTTCGGAAGGTCGCCACGCGCTTCGTGGACACGCGAGAACCCCTGCCAGCCGTCGGGCTCGTTGGGGAAGCGCCGCACGATCTCCGCGCTCTTGCGCTGCGCCTCGTCGACCTTCTTCGCCTTCAACAGCTTCGCGACCTCCTCGGCGAGCTCGTCGAGCGCGTCGAAGTCCGCGTCGTGCGAGCCACCGTCGAACGGGCTCGGCACCTCGCCCTCGGCGAGCGGCTGCTCCACCGGCACCTGCGGCGCCCGCGCCTTCGCGCGCGCGTTCGCCTCCTGCCGCACCTTGCGGGCGGCATCGCGCTTCTTCTTCGCCTTCTCTTGGTTGCGCTTGGCACCCGGGTTTGCCGGCATGGGGGCCTCATAGCGCCGCCGCCGCCGCAGCGGAACCAGGCGCCTCGCCGGCCCGCGCGAGGAGCGCCGGCGACGCCCGGAGGGGCGGCCACGGCTCCGACGCGCGACGGGCGCGTCGCGGACGCCACCCGCGCGCGCATGCGACCTCGCCCGGACGACGCCTACGGCCGAGCAAGCGCTGATTGGCAATCACACGCAGGCGCCTCTCGCGCGCGCGGCGCGCGGCGCGAAGGCCCTTTGGATCCGAAGGATCTCGATGCAGATTTCCGCCGCGGGCGTGGTGCGTGCTGGCGCTTCCGCCTGAGCCGAAAATTGCCGGCGATTCGACGTGGAGCCCGCGCCTACGTGTGGGCTCGCGCGGATCGACGCGAAATCCTGCAGCGGCGCGGCCACCCGGGGAACTGGCGTTCTCGCGTCGCGTCGCGTGTCCGCGGAAAAGGCCAGAAGGGCGCGATCGAACTGGCTGACAATTCACCAATGGCGCACTCTTCCGCCGAATGAACACTCGAAAAATGATGGGTACTTGAGCGTTCGGTGGCTATGGTCGCCCGCACCCGATCGTCGCCGCTCGACTCCGCACGAGCTCGATAGAATCGAGCTCGGCGTGCCCTGGAGGCCCCCATGCGACTCTTCCGTAGCTCCCTCGCCCTCGCTGCGTGTCTCGGCGCCGTCGTGTACGGCTGCAGCGCTCACCCGGCACAAGAGGAGCTCGTCGTCCGCGCCGCGCAGCCGATCCAGGGAGGCACGGTCGACACGGGGGACCCGGCGATCGTCGGCATCGTCATCAACGCGGGCGGCGGCCTCGCCATCTGCACGGGCTCGCTGATCGCGCCGAACCTCGTGCTCACGGCGCACCACTGCGTGTCGCAGACCCCCTCGTCGTCGTCGGGGTGCTCGACGAGCAGCTTCGGCACCCAGTACGCGGCGAGCTCGTTCCGCGTCACCTCGAGCTACAACGCCGCGGCGAGCTCCTTCAGCTCGGGGAGCGTCCCGGCGGTCGACGGCAAGACCTGGTTCGGCGCCACCAAGGTCACCGTCGCCGGCGGCAACATCTGCGGTCAGGACATGGCCGTCATCGAGCTGTCGAAGCCGATGACCGGTATCTGTCCGCTGATCCCGCGCGTCGACTCGGCCGTAGGAGGCTCGGAGGGGTATACCGCGGTCGGATTCGGCATCACCAGCCCGAGCGGCGCGGCGGCGGGGACTCGGTACAAGGTCACGGGGCTCTCGGTGCAGTGCGCCTCGAGCTGCGGCGGCGGCACGAGCTCGACGATGGAGTGGATCGGCGGCTCCTCGGCGGCGAAGGGGACCTGCGAGGGCGACTCGGGCGGTCCGGCGCTCGACTCGGCCGGACGAATCCTCGGCACCGTCTCGCGAGGCCCCGCGTCGAGCTGCAATCAGACCGTGTACGAGGGGGTCTACGGCGAGGCTGCCTGGCTGAAGCAGATGGCGCAGCAGGCCGCGACCGACGGCGGCTACACGGTCGCGGGCTGGGCCACCGGCGGCGCGACCTCGGACGCGAACAACGGCTACTGCGGCACGGGCGGCGGCACGCCCACGGACGCCGGCTCGGGTGGCGGCACGCCCGACACGGGGACCGGGGGCGGGAGCACGGGGGGCACGACCTGCGCGGACCCCTCGACCAGCTGCCTCGATGCGACCGCCGCGGGCGATTACGGCTGCTTCGCCGCCGGGCCCGCGTTCCCGACCTCGGCCGCGACCTGCAAGGCGGACACGGACTGCCCCACCGACTACGCGTGCTGGGCGACGAGCTCGACGGCGACCAGCGGCAAGTGCATCCAGAACTGCAGCACCTCGGGGAGCGGCGGCGGCGGCACGGGCTCGACCGACGCGGGCTCGGGGAGCGGCGGCAGCACCGGCGCCGGCGGCTGCTCGGACGCATCGCTCACTTGCTACACGTTCGGCGACGGCTCGATGGCCTGCGTCGACGGGAGCTCGACCTCGGGGATCCCGGCCGGCGCGCCGACCTGTGACAGCGCGACCGCGTGCCCCACCGGCTACCAGTGCTACGCGGCCTCCGGCGCCGCGTCCGGCACGTGCCTCCAGGTCTGCAGTGGCGCGACCGCCGGCGGCGCGGACGCGGGGAGCGGCGGCGGCGGCGGCGGC
>CAIXWQ010000906.1 GCA_903923175.1 uncultured delta proteobacterium
GCGGAGGCGGCGGCGGCGAGCCGCAGCGTCGGTCGCGCCCTTCGCAGATGCCCGGGCCGCGCGACGACGCGCTCGACCTCACGCCGTTCGATCGCCCGGTCTCGACGGGGCCGGCCTTTCGCGCCGCGGTGGTCGGCTCTGCGCGGCCCTCGCAAGCGCCACCGGGCTCGCCCGCCACGCGTCGCTCGGGGTCGCTCCCGCAGCCGCCGCGGATGCCGTCGCCCCTCGCGCCGATCCCCGTCGCGACCGACGATCCGTGGGACGTGCCCGCGCCGATCGTCCCCTCCGGGCCTTCGCCGTCGCGCGAATCGAAGCCGGTCGCCTCGCCCGCCGCCCATGCCGCGCCGACCCCGCCGGTCGGCGCCTATCCGAGCGTCGCCGCGCCGAGCCCGGCCCTGCCGGTGCGCGAACCGAGCCCTTCGGTCTTCCGACCGGTCGCCCAGCTCGTCCTCGGCGCCTTGTCGCTCGCGATGCCGGGGGGCTTCCGCGAGGCGCTGTTCCTGATGTCGCTCGACGTGCACGACGGCAAGGGGCGCTTCTACATCCACGTCGTCGGCGCCTCGCCGACCGGCGAGATCGTGACGATCGAGCCCTCGCGCGAGCTGCTCGAGGCGACCGCGAAGATGGTCTCCGACGACGCGCGCGAGGGGAACGGGCGCTGGCGCAGGCTCACCGCGAAGCTCGCCTCGACGGAGCAAGGCGTCGCGGTGGATCTCGACGTGAAGCGATAGCTCAGGCCTTGCCGAGCGAGGCGTCGGCCCCCATCGCGATCTTCGGCTCCGCGGTGGGGCCGATCTGGAGGCGGATCTTCGCGAGGGCGAGGAGCCGGTCCTCGGCGCGCCGGTTGATGCTCCCGTCGGGGAACTGGCCGGCGTCGTCGCGCTCGCCCGCGGTGACGCCGGTGAGCAGCTCGATCCCCTGGTCGATCGTCTCGACCGCGTAGATCTTGAACGTCCCCGCGCGGGCCGCCTCGACGACGTCGCTGCGCAGCATGAGGTGCTTCACGTTCGCGGCCGGCAGCAGGAAGCCGTGCTCGCCCGCGAGGCCGCGCGCGCGACAGACGTCGAAGAAGCCTTCGATCTTCTCGTTCACGCCGCCCACCGCCTGCACCTCGCCGTGCTGGTTCACCGAGCCGGTGACGGCGTAGCACTGCTTGATCGGCGCCTCGGCGAGCGCCGAGAGCAGCGCGTAGAGCTCGGCGCACGAGGCGCTGTCCCCCTCGACCGGCCCGTACGACTGCTCGAAGGTGAGCGACGCCGAGAGCGAGAGCGGGTGCTCCGGCGCATAGCGGGCGCCGAGGAACGCCGAGAGGATGAGCACCCCCTTGGAGTGGATCGGCCCCGACAGCTCGACCTCGCGCTCGATGTCGACGACCTCGCCGCGGCCGAGCCGCACGCGCGCGGTGATGCGCGCGGGGCGGCCGAACGCGGAGCGCCCGAGCTGGTAGACGGCCGCGCCGTTGACCTGGCCGACCTTGCCGCCGGCGGTGTCGATGAGCACCGTGCCGCGCTGGATCTGCTCCAGCATCCGCTCGCGGACGCGCCCCGCGCGCCGCTCCTCGGCGCGGATCGCGGCCTCCACGTGGGCCTCGCCGACCACGACGCTCTCGGCCTCGCGCGCGCAGTGATCGGCCTCTCGCAGCAGATCGGTCAGCACGCCGATGTGCGCGGTGATCCGCTCGGCGTCGTCGGCGAGGCGCGCGCCGTGCTCGATCACGCGCCCGACGCCCGTGCGATCGAACGGCAGCAGCTTGGTCTGCTTGACGAGCGTGGCGACGAGGCGCGCGTAGAGGCGATCGTTGTCGGGCAAGCGATCGACCACGTCCTCGAAGTCGACCGCGACCTTGAAGAGCGGGTGGAACTCGGGATCGAGCTGCTCGAGCAAGTAGAACAGCTGGCGGTCGCCGAGCAGCACGACCTTCACGTCGAGCGGCACCGGCTCGGGCTCGAGCGTGGCCGTGGCCGTGAGGCCGAGCAGCTGCCCGAGCGAGAGGATGCGCACCTGGCGCCCCGAGAGCGCGCGCTTCAGGCCGTCCCACGCGTAGGGCTGCGTGACGAGCCGGCGCACGTCGAGGAGCAGGTAGCCGCCGTTGGCGCGGTGGAGCGCGCCGGCGCGGATCAGCGAGAAATCGGTGGTGAGCGCGCCGAGCTGGGCGCGGTGCTCCACGCGGCCGACGAGGTTGTCGTACGAGGGGTGATCTTCGTAGACCACGGGCGCGCCCTTGAGCTCGCCGTTGTCGACGAACAGGTTCACCTGGTAGCGCCGCAGGGGCGAGTCGCCGTCGCCGAAGAGCGCCGCGGGCGCGCTCGCCCCCTCCTCGCCCTTGAGGAACAGCCCGACGTTCTCGACGACGTCGTGACCGAGCGCGGCCAGGTGCTCGCCGACCTTGGGGAAGCCCTCGTACTGCCTGCGCAGCTCGTCGAGCAGGTGGCCGACCGCGGCGAGGATCGTCTCCTTGGCGAGCGCTCGGACCTTGCGACGCAGCTCCTGTTCGAGGCGCGGCAGCAGCGCGATCCGCTCGCGCATCATCTGCCCGAGCGCCTCGATCTCCTTCTCGAAGCGCGTCTGCTCTTCCTGCGGGAGCTCGCCGAACTCGTCGGGCTTCACCGGCTCGCCGTTGCGCAGCGGGAGGAACGCGAAGCCCATCGGCGTCTGCACGAGCGCGACGCTCTTCTCCTCGGCGCGCTGCCGCACCTCCTGGAAGGACTTCTCGTGCTCCGCCTTGTGCTCCTCCTCGATGGCCGTCTTCTTCGCGCGGAAGTCGTCGCTCTCGAGCGCCGCGGGGATCGCGACCCGCAGCTCGCCCACGAGGCGCGTGACGTCGCGCGCGAGCTCGCGCCCCTTGCCGGCCGGCAGCCGCAGCACGCGCGGCGCCTGGGGCTTGTCGAAGTCGTGCACGTAGCAGACGTCGTCGGGCACCGGCTCGCCCGCGGCGCGCGCCGAGAGCACCGCGCTGACCACCGTCTGCTTGCCGGCCCCCTCGGGGCCCATCGCGAAGAGGTTGTAGCCCTCGTGCCGGATGCCGATGCCGAAGCGGAGCGCCTCGAGCGCGCGGGCCTGCCCGAGCGGCCCCGGGAGAGGCTCGAGCGCGTCCGTCGTGTCGAAGCCGAGGGCCTCGACGTCGCACCTGCGCGCGAGCTCTTCCGGCGGCAGCAGCCGGGCGCTCTTGGCGCGTACGGTCACGTCGGCGCAGCTGCCGTCTCCGGCGCGGAATTCGACGGGGGCCATCGATCGAGATTGTAAGTCGTGCCTCGCGCCTCGCAGCGTCAAAGGACGCGTCGCGGCGGCCGATCGCGCCGAGGCCCGGCGCCGCGAGGGGTGGCAGGGTATGCGAGCGTGACAGCGCCCCGACGCCGCGTTACCCCCTGGGACGTATGGAGCGATTCCTAGCCACGCTGGAGCGACGGTTCGGGCGACTGCCGCTGCCGAACCTGGTGCACGCGCTGATCGGCGCGACCGGGATCGTCTTCGCGCTCATGCTCGTCTCGCCGCGCCCGCTGGCGGCGCTGACGCTCGACGCGGACGCGATCGCGCACGGGCAGGTGTGGCGGCTGCTCACGCACGTCTTCATCCCCAACTTCGCGCCGAGCATGTTCGGCGTGCTGATGTTCCTGTTCCTCTGGGTGCAGTTCCTCTGGACCATCGGCACCTCGCTCGAGAACGAGTGGGGCCGCTTCAAGACGAACTTCTTCGTGCTCGCGCTCGTGGTCGGCACCACCGTCGCCGGGCTGCTCACCGGCATGCCCACGAGCTCGATGATCGTCACGTCGACGCTCGTGCTGGCGTTCGCGACGCTCTTCCCGGAGTTCCAGATCATGCTCTACGGGATCGTCCCGCTGCGCATGAAGTGGGCCGCGCTGCTGACCGCCGGCTACCTCGGGTGGCTTGCGTTCCAGGGGCCGCTGCCGGTGCGCGCGACCGTCGGCGCGGCCGCGGCCGTCTACCTGCTGTTCTTCTACGCGAGCCTGGTGCGGATGATGCGCGGCGGGGCGACGATGGCGGCCGCGGCGCAGCGGCGCGCCGAGCAGCGCGTGGAGCCGGTCGAGGCGCGACCGCGGCGGCAGTGCGCGGAGTGCGGCCTCACCGATGACGACGAGGGGGCCGATCTGCGCGTGTGCACGTGCGCCGAGGTCTGCCACGGCAAGGCCACGGTCTACTGCCTCGCGCACGCGCGCAGCCACCGCAGGCCGGCCGCCTAGCGCCGCCCGCCGCCTCAGGTCAGCACGATCCGCACGCGCGCGCAGAGCACGCTCGTGGGCGCGCCGCGGGGGACGAGCGAGACACGATCGCTCGGCCAGTCGTGGATGGTCCGGCGCACGCTCTCGCGCGAGCTGGCGTCGTCGTAGCTCACGAGCCCCGCGCGCGTCCCCTGCTCGGCGAGCGCCGCCGCGACGCGCTGGCCTTCGACGTCGAGCGCCATCACCAGCGCGTGGAACGGCTCGACGTGCAGCACCTCGGCGGGCCTCGCGACCACCTCGACGTCGAAGCCGTCGCGCACGAGCGCGCGGGCGATCTCTATCCGTCGCAGCGGGTCGGGCTCGACGACGACGACGCGCGGGCGCTCGTCGGGGCGCGCCGCGGGCGTGATCGGGCTCCCCAGGCTCCCGAGGCGACGGATGGGGGCGGGGTGGAGGTTCTCCTCGCCGCCGATCGTCCGGCGCACGAACTCGTGGACCTCCTGGAGGCGGAGCAGCGGCAGGAGCTTCGAGAGCACGGTGTCGCGCACGAAGGCCTCGAAGGCCTCGCGCCCCTCGGGGAGCTCGTCGAGCGCCGCGTCCTCGAGCGCCTCCGCGAGGAAGGTCTCGACCGCCGAAGGCGAGCCGAGGTGCCGCTCGAGGGCGCGCGACAGCGCTGCCTTGCCCAGGAACGGGACCGCGGGCGCGACGACCGCGCGCATCGCGATCGAAGTCGGGCGGAAGGGCCCCCCTCCGCGTCTCATCGTGGGCATCGGTGAAGTCCTACGGCAGCGCGGCGCTGGAGCGAAGGGGGGGCGCGCTTGTCCCGGGCACACACTTTGCGCCAGAGCATGATCCGTTCGGCATGTGTGTACAAACTATACGCGCCCCAACCGGTGCCTCTCGCCTGCGCACTCTGCGCTAGCGGTATGTGCATGGAATGACCAGTCGAGCCGGGCGCTAGGAGGTGGAGTGCGCCGAATTTCACCAATCGCCTTGAATTGCCACGCTCGAGCCAGCGGCACCGCACGTGCAGACCGCACCTCGCCGCGGTGACTCAACCACCCGCGCGGCAGGAAGGTTCCAGGCCATGGATCGATCGGGGGCCACGTCCGGGTCGCAGTCGTCGAATGGACACGAGGATGGAGATGGTCAGGCGCCTCGGCTGCGTGGCTTCGCGGCGATGAGCGCGGAGGACCGCAAGCGCCTCGGCAGCAAGGGTGGACGCACGGCCCACGAGCGCGGGACGGCGAACAAGTTCACGCCCGAGAGCGCGAGCGTGGCAGGCCGTCGGCCCCACGAGAACGGCACCGCGCACAAATGGACGAGCGAGGAGGCGCGAGACGCCGGCCGCAAGGGTGGGAGCGCGCTGCGCCGCCGCCGGGCCGCCGCGGCGACGGGCGGCTCCGCCACTTCGTGAACCGCGCTGCTGGGCGTACGCCGACCCCCGTCGATCCTCCTTCGGATCGCGGGGGTCGCGTCGTTCGTGGGACACGGCGTCCGCCGGGCGGACGCGCGCGCGGCGCTCAGTCTTCGCCGGCGGGCCCTGGCGGCGGGCGCGAGCTTCGCCGGGAGCCGATCGCCGCGATGCCCGGGGACTCGGGGCGGGCTCGATCGTAACCGATGGCCCCGATGCGATTGCAGGCGCGGCAGACGAAATAGACCATCCGCAGCGGCCCCTCCCAGGTGGTGGAGATGAGCGGCTTCTGGTCGTGAGGACACCGCGGCATGACGCCGGTCCGCACCGCCGCGTCGATCTCCGCGAGGTCTTGGTCGTCGAAGCGCAGCCTGGTCACGAGCCCCCCGCCGCGGCTCGGCCGCTCGCTGCATTGGCAACCCCAGAGGAGAGCGGCCCCGCGGGCGCGCTCGCGCGACTCACCGGCTCACTCGACCCACTGACCCCCGACGAGCCGCAGCTGCACGGCCTCGGCGTCGGCCTTCCAGGCCGCGACCTCGATCGCGTGTTCGTGGAACGCGAGCACGAAGTGGCGCGCCTTCTCGATCGAAGTCGAGGAGGCGTCGTGCTCACGCAGCTCCGCGGCGAGCGCCTTGAGCCACGAGGAGCCGACGATCTCCACGAGCCGACGACTGAGCTTGTTGTCGATCAGCACGCCCGTGTAGTCGTAGCAGTCACTCGCCGTGACGCGGAGCGCCTGGACGTTCGAGAACTTGAACCGCCAGCGCGTGCGGGGATCGTCCTCGCGGACCGCGACGGCGACCCCCTCGCTCGTGTACGTCACGGAGAGGAGCCCGCCGTGATCGAAGGTCACGCGGCTGAGGTCTTGGACGACGACGGCCTTGGGCACGCTCGGTATGGTGCCGCGGGCGAGCGCCTTAAGCGAATAATTTCTTTATGGGCCCCATGCATCCGCCGGAGGGTCGACCGCCCTTCGCGCGGGCGCGCTCTGCCGATCGGCGAACGTGCGGAGCACGGCAGCGCCGCGGCGGTCCGCGAGGGCGCCACGCCCTTCCCTCGCGCCCCGCGCTCGGGTGAAGCTCGCCCCCAGTGACCCGCTCCAGCATCTCGCCCCCGTCCCTCGGCTCGGCCCCGAGCCGGCTCAAGGTCTGCCCTGGTCGCCCCTGGCCGCTCGGCGCGACGTGGGACGGCGCGGGGGTCAACTTCGCGTTGTTCTCGGAGAACGCGACCGCCGTCGACGTCTGCCTGTTCGATGAGCCCGGCGGACGCGAGATCGATCGCATCCGGCTCCCCGAGACGACGGCGCACGTCTTCCACGGCTTCGTACCGGGGCTCGCGCCGGGTCAGCTCTACGGCTTCCGCGTCCAGGGGGCCTACGCCCCGGAGCACGGGCACCGCTTCAACGCCGCCAAGCTGCTGGTCGATCCGTACGCGCGGGCGCTCGCCGGCGTGCTCCGCCACGAAGAGCCGGTCTACGGGTGGGTGCGCAAGCAGCCGCGCGAGGATCTCCTCCCGGACGAGCGTGACAGCGCGCCGTTCGTGCCGAAGGGGGTCGTGATCGACGACGCGTTCCCCTGGGGACGCGACCAGCACCCTGCGACGCCCTGGCCCGACACCGTGATCTACGAGATGCACGTGAAGGGGTTCACGCAGCGCCACCCCGACGTCGATCCGGCCATCCGCGGCACCTACGCCGGGCTCGCCTCGGCGCCGGCGATCGAGCACCTGAAGAAGCTCGGCGTGACGGCCATCGAGCTGATGCCGGTGCACCAAGCGGCGAAGGAGGGGTTCCTCGCGGAGCGCGGGCTCGAGAACTACTGGGGCTACTCGACCCTCGGCTTCTTCGCCGCCGACGCGCGCTTCTCGTCGAGCGGCGATCGCGGCGGCCAGGTGCGCGAGTTCAAGGCGATGGTGAAGGCGCTGCACGCCGCTGGGATCGAGGTGATCCTCGACGTCGTCTACAACCACACCTGCGAGGGGAACCACCTCGGGCCGACGCTCAGCCTGCGGGGCATCGACAACGCGAGCTACTACCGGCTGCACCCGGGGAATCGGCGCTACTACGTCGACTACACGGGCACCGGCAACAGCCTGAACATGCTCCACCCGCAGACGCTCAAGCTGATCATGGACAGCCTGCGCTACTGGGTCACGGAGATGCACGTCGACGGCTTCCGCTTCGACCTCGCGTCGACGCTCGCGCGCGAGCTCCACGACGTCGATCGTCTCTCGGCGTTCTTCGACATCATCCACCAGGATCCGATCCTCTCGACCACGAAGCTGATCGCCGAGCCGTGGGACGTCGGCGAGGGGGGCTACCAGGTCGGCAACTTCCCGGTGCTGTGGACCGAGTGGAACGGCCGCTATCGCGACTCCATCCGACGCTACTGGGCCGGCATGGATCGCCACGTCAAGGAGCTCGGGTTCCGCCTCACGGGCTCGAGCGATCTCTACCAGGACGACGGACGCAGGCCCTACGCCTCGATCAACTTCGTGACCTCGCACGACGGCTTCACGATGCGCGACCTCGTGACGTACGAGAAGAAGCACAACGAGGCCAACGGAGAGAGCAACCGCGACGGCGACGACAACAACAACGCGTGGAACGGCGGGGTCGAGGGCGAGACCGAGGACGCCACGCTCGCCGCGCTCCGGGCCCGCCAGGTCCGCAACTTCGTCGCGACCATCTTCCTGTCGCAGGGGGTGCCGATGCTGGTGTCCGGCGACGAGCTCGGTCGCACGCAGCGCGGCAACAACAACGGCTACTGCCAGGACAACGAGCTCTCGTGGCTCGACTGGTCGCTCGACGAGCCTCGCGAGCGGCTGCTTTCGTTCGTCCAGGCGATGGTCGCGTTCCGCAAGGCGCACCCCGTGCTGCGCCGGCGCCGCTTCTTCCAGGGCGTCCACGTGCGCGGCTCCGACCACAAGGACCTCGCGTGGTTCGGCGCGGACGGGCAGGAGATGACCGGCGCGGACTGGAACGCCCCGACGCGGACGATCGGCTTCTTGCTCGGCGGCGACGCCATCCCCGCGGTCGACGAGCGCGGCGAGCCGATCGTCGACGACACGCTCCTCGTGCTGATGAACGGCGAGCGCAAGTCGGTGCGCTTCCGCCTGCCGGCCGTGGAGTGGGGCGCGCGCTGGGAGCTGCTGTTCGACACACGCGCGGCCGAGCAGCCGATCATGCGCGGCGGCGCGCCGATCGAGCCGGCCGCCACGGAGCTCGAGCTCGAGGCGCTGTCGGTCGCGGTGCTGCGCAAGCTCGAAGCCGAGTGAGCGTCAGAGCGCGGGGCACTCGGCGGTGACGCCGTAGGTGCCGAGCGCGTGGTCGCACTCGTGCTGCACGAGCGTCGGGTACGCGCTCCACTTGCGGGTGTCGTCGCAGAAGTACGCGTAGCAGGCGAGCGCGGCGGGCGCGAACCCGCCGCACCGCGCGAGGCACGCCGCGTCGTCGGCGAACGGGTAACCGGCGAGCGAGCCGCACTGGAGCGACATGCACGCGCAGTAGCTGGCGCAGGTCACGGGGGCGTCTGCGGCGTCGCCCGCGTCTCGCGCGTCGGGCGTGTCGCCGCCCTCGGCATCGGCGTCGGCGGGCCCGGCCTCCTCGGCGCACGTCCCGAGGCACGACGAGAGCGACGCGAGACACCTCCCCTCGTCGCCGGCGTGGCCGAGCAGGTGGCACCACGCGGCCTGCGTGCTCACGACGCTCGGCGCCTGGCAGGCGGCGATGAGCGCGGCGCACGCCGAGGCGTCGGGGAGCACGTCGTCGGAGAGCGCCGCGTCGGTCGCGTCGCTCGCGTCGACCGCGTCGGTCGAGGCGTCGGGGGTAGCCGTCGCCGAGGCCGGGGCGCAGCCCGAAAGTGCGAGCAGGAGCGCCAGCCCCGTGGCTCGCGAGCGCGACGGCGCGACGGGCACCATCGCCCCAGCGTAGCCGGAGCGTGCAAGAAAGCCTCGAGGCTTCGACGGGCGGCCGAGGGCGCGCCGGCAGCGCGCCGCGGCTACGCCCAGCTGGCCCGACAGCGGAAGCTCGACGAGGTCGCGCCTGGCTCCTCTTTGACGAACGCTCGAGAGCAGAAGGTCTCGATTCCGCTGCTGGTCAGGCCGCGCCACGCGTTGCGGAAGTACTCGTATCGGACGAGCGGCAGGCCGTACGTCTCGAACCGCGCCTCCTTCGGCCCGAGCTTGACGATCCGGGCGTCGCCGCCCTGGAACGAGGCGTCCATGAGCTTCGCGAACATCGAGATGCCCGCCCACGGGGTGACGCCCGAGGTCTTGGCGAGGCGGAACGCGAGGCCGAGGAGCCCTTTCTGGATTCGCTCGCCGACCTCGGCGCCCATCTCGAATTGCTGGGAGTGCGAGAGCTCGAGCGCGTCGAGCGCGCCGTAGTGCGCCATCGCGAGCTCGATCGGGGCCCACCCGCCGGCGACGAGCGAGCGGATCGGCTCGTGGAGCGGTGAGGGGAGCGCGGCGAAGTAGCGCTCGGAGAGGCCACGGCGCGCGATCGCGAGCAGCGAGGCGCTGAGGAGCGTCGAGCGCGCCGCGGTCACCGGAGGGACGGCGTCCACGCTCTCGGAGCGCAGCGGAACGATCACGTTCGCGTCGAGCTCAGGAGCGCGCGGCAGCGTCGACATCCTGGCTCGATGCTAGGCCACTCCGACCCTCGGCGACGCGGATTCCGCGACCGATCGCGCCCACTCGGCCGGACGGCAGACGTCCCGCGTGAAACCCTCGTGCGCGCGCGCAAGTCCGCGCGGGCTTCCGCGCTCCGCGCAGCAGAGGAGCGCTCGCGCACCCGCGAGCCGCGGCCCCTCCGCGCGCGCCGCGGCTGGCTCACTGGCAATCGGGACCGGCGACCGTGTCGGCTTTGCAGGTGCTCGCCCCTGGGCACGCAGCGCCGCCGACCGTGCACTTCTTCCTGCACTCGCCGAGCAGGCCGGCGTTCTGCGTCGAGAAGCCCGCCGCGCCGGCGGAGAGCGACTTCGGGAGGAACGCCTCGCAGGCCCAACCGGTGGGGCAGCCGTCGTTCGCGCCGTGGCCGACGACGCAGCGCTCGATGCAGTAGCCCTGCGTGGTGGTCGAGCCCGAGCTGCAGTAGCAGCTGGAGCTGCTGGTGCAGGCGTCGCCGAGCGCGAGGGTCGGCGCGAGCTTCGACATCACGCACGAGAGCAGGAGAGGATCGCAGAGGCTGCCGCTCGGACACTGCGCGTCGGCCGTGCAGCCGACGGAGCAGACGCCGATGCCGAACGCCTTGCCGCTCGCGTCGGCGCCGGCCGCGTACGAGAGGCAGTGGTCGTTGGCGAGGCAGCCGGTGGGGGCCGAGCCGTCCGACGCGAACTGGCACTTGGCGCGACAGACGCCGGGCGCGCTGGCGCCGATGCACACGCCTGGAGACGTCGAAGCGTCGGGGCCGTCGCAGTAGTGGACCTTGCCGTCGGTGCCCGGGTCGCACGCGCTCAGGAAGCAGACCGCGGTCGGCAGCCTCGGCCCGCCCGTGAAGGTGCTCGAGCTGCAGACCGCCTTGCTCGCCGAGACCTTCTGACACTCGGCGTCGCCCGCGCAGGCCTTGCCGACCGTGCCGTCGTAGGTCGCGGTCCCGCCGCCGCAGAGTCGCGGCTCGCTGCTGCTCGGTGAGGCCACGGCGGGGGCGTCGACGCAGGTGTAGTAGCCGAGCACCGTGTCCCAGCCGCACGCCTGGCCGAACGTGCTGCAGTCGATCGGCGTGCCACCATAGGCGCAGTCGAGCGCGTGCGTGTCGTCGACGCAGCACGACTCGGAGGGGTTCTTCACGAGGCTGCAGTCCGCTGTGCCGGTGCCGCCGGTGCCGCCGGTGCCGCCGCCGTCCGTCCCGGTGTCGGCCGCGCCCGCGTCGCTGCCGCCCGCGGAGCCTGCACAGGGTTCGAGGCAATACCCCCTTCCGGCCGACGTCAGGCAGTCGTAGCCGGAGGGGCACGACTTCGGATCGGCGGTGCAATCGGCGGCGGACGCCGGCGGGGCCGTGCCGACGTCGACGCAATACGAGCCGACCGAGCCCAGGCTCTGACAGCTGAGCGAGGCGTCCGCGCAGCCGCCAGAGGCCGCGCCGCTCGCATCGCCGCCGCTCGCAGCGCCGCCGGTGTCGGCGTGCCCGGAAGGCCCCGAATCGGTCGCACCGCCGGAAGAGCCCGCGTCGGTCGCACCGCCGGAAGAGCCCGAGTCGGTCGCGCCGCCGGAAGCGCCCCCGCCGGGCTGGGCATCGACCGCCGGGGCCTTCCAGGCGTCGTCGGGCTGGGCCGTGGCGCAGCCGCACACCGAGATGGTGGCGACGAGGAACGCGGTGGAGGGCCGGATCGATTGGGCTCGTCGCATCGGTGCTCTCCCGTGGAAAGGCCACTCCGGCGCAGCGACGCGCTGTGGTCGCGACCGCGCAGACTGGACCCCTCGGTGGAACGAATGGAGGTGAACGAGCGACACCCTAGCGCGCGTAATCGTTCGGATCCGGTGGAATGAATTGAAACACAGCATCGAATTATTCGATGTATGCGACCACCGACACGCGGCCGACGATGCGGATTTTCTCGAACGAATCACGCCAGCGACCCCTTCGCCTGGGCGGTGCGCCCAATTCCCCACAGAGGCTCGCCTCGCCTCGTCGGCACGACCGCGCACCGGCGACCATTGCGTGGATCGACAATCGGCAACACAGTGCCCGCCATGCCAGATACGGCTCGCGGCGAGCGCGCGGTACGCGTTCGCGACAGGTCCGCAGTCGCTGGCACACCACCCCGAGGGTCCATGCGTCATCGCTCTTCCACTTCGCTGTCCCGTGGGTACGCGCGCGCTTCACTCGGGAGCGCGCTCGGGGGCACGCTCCGGTCTGCGCTCCTGACGGCGCTCGCGACGGCGGCGTCCGCAGCGGGCGGCGGCCTCGGCTGCGCGACGGGCGACCGATCGGCCGACCCTGGCTTCGCGCCGCCGGACTCCAGCGCCGGCGACGGCGCGGGCGAGAGCGCGAGCGACGCCGCGGGCGAGGCGGGCGACGACGCCTGGGTGCTCGGGAGCGACGCCATGACCGAGGGCGGAGACGCGAGCGGCTGCACCTCGCCGACCTGCGCCTCGCTCTCCGCATCGCAGAACGCACAGACATCGCCCAGCAGGGGATTCGGCTCCCATGTGGCAGCCGGGGAGCGCACGGAGTCCGTCATA
>CAIXWQ010000907.1 GCA_903923175.1 uncultured delta proteobacterium
CGCAGATAGCCAAAGGGGCGCCAGACGTCCCGCGAGCCAGCGACGATATGCCTCCTGCCAGGGGCCCTTCGACGTGACCCATTGGCGGAGCGTCTTCTCGTCGTCTGGATGGAGTGAGCCGAGCGCCCATGCATCGATGTCGCCGTCGCGCGGCTCGCTCGGCACCCCCGGGTCCAGGAGGCGCCACGGCCGGACGTCGTCGCCTAGCGCGTTGCGTCGAAGCCGCGCAGTGCCGGCGTATCGCCACTTCCACGACGCCGAGGCGATGGCCTCGTCGCACCGATCCAGAACGGACTGGAGCGACGCGACCAATATGGGCGCCCACGGATGGGCCTCCGTCGGCAGGCGTCGTGCCGTGCGGCACGCAAGATCAAGACGCTCGAGCGACTCGAGCCACCGCTCGAGGGCGATCTCTTCTGTCGGGGGCGTCGGCGGCAACGTTCGGTCCACGTGCGTGGCCGCGGCGCGTCCAAGTCGCGCCAACTCGTCCACCGGACGGCAACGCGCTGCCAGAATCGCTCCGGGCTCGGGCGCGTGGACGAGCTCGGCGAGGAGCTCGAGCAGGTCGGACGGGAGGAGTATGCGATCGGGCTCACTCATGGTCGAAGGACGCTCGTTCGGGAAGGATCTGACACGTGTCGGACACGGTTCACGGGTCCGGCAGCACGAGGGGGAGGCCCAGGAGGTGTTCCGCGAGATCGTCCGCGAGCCCGGCGACGTCGAGCTCCGCACGCACGTGGGTGCGGGAGAGCTTCTGGATCGAGGTGCACCGGACGGCACCCGTGATCGGTCCCCGCGTAGCGAGCACCGCGCAGACGAGTCCGCTCGCGTCGTACGCCGAGCCGATCGTGCCAGCGTCGATCGGGGCGTCGACCTGAAGCGTAGTTCGCGCGGCGAGTGGGCTAGCAAGCACGAGACGATCGACGAGCCAGTGGGCGAGGACGTCGACGTCGCCTGCGGGGACCGGGCACATCGCGGCGGCGTCTAGCCCTGTGACCTTGCGGCGCTTCGTGGCGCGGGCGCGGGGACGGTAGTCGGACCACCAGAGCTCGTCGAAGGGGTCGTCGAGCTTGCATTCGAGCCCATCAGGAACCGCGCGAAATCGCACCTTGGCGCGTGGCGAATCCGGGAGCTCGATACTCGTCCTGCCCAGCCTTGCGATCACGAGCGCGAGATCGTCGACGAGCGCCCCCTCGGCCGTGGGCACGAGTGGCGTATCCGACCCAGTGCAGGCGCAGACGAGCCAGGGCGGAAGCCAAGTCCGCGCAGTGACGCGGGCGAGGCTCCCGCCCGGCGGCCATTGCAGCGAGATCGCCCCGTGTCCGACCGACGCGGGCTCCGCGAACGGAGCCGAGCTCGGCGGAGACCACAACGCGTCGAAGGGGCCGACGCCGATCTCGACGCCATCGTCGGGATTCGCCTCCAGATGCGGGACGTCCCCGCCAAGAACGACGTGCTCGACGTATCGCCGCATCCGCGCGACGCCGCGCACGCTGTTCGTCGTGAGCCCGATTTGCGATAGCAACCAAGGATGCCGGTCGACGACCTCCGCGAGCACCTGGAGGGATCCAGGGCACTGCGCGGGCCGTAGCCTGCCGGCCGCGCATTTCGGGAGGTCGTCGAGGAGCTCGACGACGGGGGACAACGACGGGGCGGGAGGCGTCAGGGGGCGAGCGGCCGGACCGACGAACTCGCGCGGGATCGGCTCCCGCAGGATCCAGCGATACATGCTGGTGCCCGGCACGTACGAGGGACTCGCGCTCTCGAGCACGCTCCGCATCTTCGCCGTGAGGCCGCGATCGCGCGTGAGCAGGTAGAGCGCCTTGAAAGGCCCGACCGCCTCTGGGCTCGCGGTTCCGCCAAGTAGCCGGAGCAACGCCGCATCGACGGCCTCGGGCATCGTCAGCGTGAGTACCGGCTCCACGACGACCTTGGACGCGTACGGGGCGACGAGCGATCGAACTTGGTCAGCGATCCGCTCGAGCCCGTCGAAATCGCCAATCGCGCGCGCCGTCCGTGCATTGAAGGCCACGCCGACCACGAGGGGCACGGAACGGCTCCATCGAAACCACTCCATTGGCGGTGGCGGCAGCTTGAGCCGGTCGCGAGACTCGTCGTCCACGAAGGCGTCGAGGTCGACCAGCGCGAGCACGCTCATGAGAGCTCCTTCGCCGCCCGCTCGAGGATCAGCTGCCGCAGCCGCCTCTTTGCTCGGCCGAGACGCACGTCGAGCTTGTTGCGAGCCTGCTTCAACGTCCGCGGCGCTCCGCTCGAGCCTACGGGGGATCGAGCAAGATCCTCCTTGGCCAGCTCGTTGAGCTTGGTGCCTCGGGCCACGGCGTCGAGGATCTCTCGGTAGGAAGGACTTCCGAGCTGCGGTAGCAGCTCGCGGTATGCAAGCACGTGTTCGCGGAGCGCGGCCTCGTCCTCTTCGCTCTCCGAGGAGGCCGACCGATCCGGCGCGTCCTCGTCGAACGCCACGAGCCGCTTCGTACGTCGCGCGCCATCGATGACCGCGCGCTTTCCTGCGACGAAGCCGACCGCGCGCGCCTTGCCCAGCCCGAACTCTCGCTGTCGCTCGAGCTGCTCCAGTACCTTCTGCTGCGCGATGTCCTCGGCTTCGCTCTCCGACGCGCCCGTCTTCCGGGCGCCCCTGAAGCTTCCTTCGTGGAGTGCCTTGGCTTCCCACTCGATGAAGATCGAGCGCGCGGCCCGCGCGAGGTAGGCGGACTCTTCTCCGGGCGCGCAGCGCGCTTGCTCGATCGCGCGGATGACGCGGCCGACGCGCGCGCCGCAGTACGCTGCGGCCTCGTGCGCGGGGATGCCGGTCAGGCGGAGCTCGGCCTCGAAGCGGGTGCGCACGAGCGCGGCGAGCACTGCCGGATCCTCTCTCGCGGTTGCGAAGTCTGAATCCTCGAGTTGTCCGCGCGCGTGCGTCTCGCCGCTCATCGCCTCCCGAGCGTATCGACCGAACGAGCCGCCGTCATCCAAGCCGTCGCCGCCTTCGTTCAGACCGCACGAGCTCCGGGCCGCAGGTCTCCGCGTTTCGCGCACATCTCGCGAAAAAGCGATGAAGCGCGAGGAGCCTCGGCCCGAGGCGACGGCCACGCAGTTCGCGCCGCTTGACGTGAACGTGCCCGGCGTGAACGACGCAGAGTTCTGCCGTCGCGCTGCTGCTTCGGCACCACGAACTCGGTTGGCCGATCGCCGACGGACGTGCCGCCCCTCGCGTGCGGAGCCAGCGCCCTTTGCGGGGGTCGAAGCGGCCGCTCATCATCGCGAGCTCCCCACGAGCCTGAGCGCCTGCTCGTCGGGGGCTGCCTCGATCGCTGCAACTGGCCGCGCGCGCTGCGGGTGGAAGGTGCGGCCGTCTCGCAGAGTTCGAAATGGTCGAATCACGCTCGCCAAGCACGCCAGCTTCGCGCCACCAGGTACTATCGCTTCGTGGAGCCTCGCAGCAGCAGCTTCGCCTTCGCCGGCCGGACGATCGAGGTCGTCGACGCTTCGATCCTCGACGTTCGGGCCGACGCGCTCGTCAGCTCGGACGACAACCTGCTTTCGCACGGCGGAGGCGTTTCCGCGGCGCTTTGGGGAGCAGCGGGAAGTGCGCTGGACCGTTGGGCTCACGCGCGGACCGGTCCGTTGCGCCTCGGCGACGTGGTCGAGTCACCCGCCGGCGCGCTGCCCGCACGGTGCGTGCTCCACGCGATCACTCTCGACTTTGACGCCAATCGGCGGACGAACGCGAGTGACGTCGCTCGTCTGGTGCACGGCATCGTGGGGCACGCGGATTCCCTGGGCGTCCTGTCGATCGCGCTGCCGCGCATCGGCGCGGGCGCGGCCCGCGCGAGCGGTGTCTCACAGAGCATCGCCGCGAGCCTGCTCGGCGCGCTCCTCGAAGCGACGACGGTTCGTCGCGCAATCGTTTGTGCGCCGGGCG
>CAIXWQ010000908.1 GCA_903923175.1 uncultured delta proteobacterium
CTGGAACGGCTCGGGACGCAGCTCCGTGGGTGGCAAGACGAAGCGAGGCGCACCGGTATCCGCGACGGCAGTTCGCCGCGCGAATTCGTCGTGGTCGTAGGGGTCGAAGTCGCCGCCGTTCCAGTAGCTCTCGAACACCGCCGCGACCTTCGCGACGATGTCGGGATTGCGCGCGCCGGAGACGCGCACGTTCCATTCGAGCCCGGTCACCTGCGCCGAGTGCGTCAGGTTCGACGAACCGATGTAGGCGGTGGAGAACCCTGAGTCGCGGTGGAAGAGCCACGCCTTGGCGTGCAGGCGCGTCGAGCCGGTGTCGTACGAGACGCGGACTTCGGCGCCGAGGGCGCAGAGCTCGTCCAGCGCGCGGGCTTCTGTCGAGCCGGTGTAGGTAGTGGTCAACAGTCGGAGCACGCGGCCGCTGTCCCGGTGCTTGCGCAATGCCTCCATGAGCGGCGCAATCCCGCTGCGGCGAACGAAAGCCATCACGATGTCGATGCGGTCCGCGGAGGCGATCTCCGTCGCGATCTGGCTGCCGACGCGCGGCTCCCCGGGCGCGTTGGTCAGAAGCGCCGTGTCGAGGAGGGGAATCAGCGGCTCGGCCAGCGATTCCAGCGAGCCGTCCTGTTTGCGGCGCCCGATCGAGCGAAGCACGCGACCGCGCACCTCGGGGGAATCGGGATCGACTTCCGCGTTCGGGAGCTGAATTCCGAGATGCGCGACGAGCGAGCGGGCGACGGCGATCCCGGTGGCGACCCGGTCCTTGTCGCCGACCGTCTCAAGGGCGCGTTGGACCAGTCGTGCGACGTGCTGAGCGATCCGGTCGGCGGCCTCCGCGGGCCGAAGCGCCGACAAGTCGGGGTGCAGGTGCGGCTCGAGCGCGGCGAGCTGCTCCGCGAGGGCGTCGGTGGTGATGAGCTCGTAGAGTCCGCGTGTCAGGGGCACGGGGGGATGCTACTCGAGGGGGAGGGGCGACGAGGCTGCGACGTCTGGCGAATCGGTCGTGCCCTGCGACAACTTCGCGTGCAGCCGCGCTCAACGGCTTGCCGTCGAGCCCCGTGTCAGATCGACACCTTCTCGACCGTCCGCTTGGGAGACGGAGGGAGACGTGAGCTGCGAGGGGCCGAGGGGCGAAGTGAACAGGTCCCTCGGGTTCCGCCGC
Source organism: uncultured delta proteobacterium (assembly GCA_903923175.1). GTDB lineage: Bacteria > Myxococcota_A > Polyangia > Polyangiales > JADJMO01 > CAIXWQ01. Next base: position 1,160 of record CAIXWQ010000908.1, read on the forward strand.
GAGGTCAAGCCTTCGATAACGTGACAATCAAATTGGCCAGCAATCAGCCACGCGGATGGCGATTTGGCTACGTCCCCCGAGTACGGCGTGCCGACGGACGTTGGTTGTCCGAGCGCGGACGCCGCGTCGTTCATCGAATCCGTGTTCTGGCGTAACGTGGGATCAGTCGTCGTGGGTTCTGTTTGGGCCGGCCGGTCGCACGCGAGGGATCGCGTCGAAACCGAGGAGAAGCGAATGACCGAGAAGCGCACCGTGGTCTCGAAAGCCAAGCCTGCCGGGTCGAAGCCCGCGAAGAACAAGACCGCGGCGACCGCGGCGCCGCCCGCGAAGTCGAAACCAGTGGCTGGCGCGAAGAAGACTCTCGGCCGGGTCGTGCTTGCCGGTTCGGTCGTGGTGATCAACGACGACCCCAAGGACGGCATGCCGCTGTTCTCGCCTTTCACGGGCCTGGGGGTATCCGAAGGGTCGGACCCGAAGAAGGATCCGTCGTTCGTGTACGAATACCTCGGCGAAACGGGCGAGTTCTCCTACGTCCGCCGTGATGTCACGAAGCTCGTCGATAAGGCGATGGACGAGACCTTCGACGCCGACGACGAGTCGGGCGCCGATGCCGTCGACGCGGTCGCCAAAGCCGCGTCCACGATGTCTCAGAAGCTTGCGGACGCGGGGATTCACACCCTGACGTTCGTGCTGTCGGGTGGTTGGAACGGGGTAGTTGTCGTCTGCTATCAGGTCGGCAGCATGTGCGACGGCGAGTGGACCCCGCTCGTCGGAAAGTAGGTCGCTCGCATGCCCATGCTGAACGCTGTGCCGATCCGCGCGCCGTTCGTGGACTGGATCCTTGAAGGAACGAAGACGTGGGAGATCCGCAGCCGACCCACGAAGATTCGGGGCGTCGTCGGACTCATAAGGAGCAAGTCGCTGACCGTCGTCGGGACGGCTCGAATCGTCGAGGTCATCGGGCCACTTACGGGCACCCAGGCGCGATTGAATGCGGACAAGATGAACGAGTCGCCCTACGACGCGGCGGGAGCGGAAGGTGCGTTCGCATGGGTACTCGAGGACGAAGAC
>CAIXWQ010000909.1 GCA_903923175.1 uncultured delta proteobacterium
AGCCGTTCCCGTGGAAGAAGCTCGCCCTCGGCGGCGTCGCGCTCCTCGTCGCGCTGGTCGCGGCGCAGAGGTTCTTCTGGACGCGCGGCGCCTCGATCGGCGGCGCGACGGGCGGCAGCGGCGCGGTCGCTGCGGCGGCCGAGCCCGCGGCGTCGAGCGCCAAGCCCGCCCCGACGAGCTGCCCGGCCGGGATGGCGTACTTCGCGGGCGGGCGCGCCGACCCGGCCGAGGGTGCGCGCGTCGAGCCGTTCTGCCTCGACGTGTCCGAGACGACCGTCGACGACTACGCCGCCTGCGTGAAGGCGAAGCGGTGCGTCGCCGCGCACGCGCAGGGGAACTGGCCGACGACCAGCGGCGGCCAGGGGGCGCGAAATGCCGCGTGCAACGCCACGCGCGAGGGGCACGGCGGCCACCCGATCAACTGCGTCGACTGGACACAGGCGGTCGCGTACTGCGCGTGGAAGGACGGCAAGAAGCTGCCGACCGACGCGCAGTGGGAGTGGGCCGCGCGCAGGGGCGAGGCGCGCGCGAAGTTCCCCTGGGGGGCCGAGGCGCCCGACGTGCATCTCTGCTTCTCGGGCATGCAGAAGCGCTCCGAGACCTGCAAGGTCGGCGCGTTCCCCAAGGGCGACGCGCCCGGGGGCGTGCACGATCTCGCCGGCAACGTGAGCGAGTGGACGTCGACCGAGGCGAGCGACAAGGAGCGCCTGTACTGCGGCGCCGACTTCACCGACGGAGCGGGGGGCGAGCCGCTCTATCCGCTCGGCTACTGCAGCCGCGTGCAGAAGACGCAGCACAGCGCGATGCTCGGCTTCCGATGCGCGAGCGCGCCCTGAGAGACCGCGGTTGCCCCTTGGCGCGCGCGACCGCACGCTCGAGGCGATGAACGACCCCGGCCCGACTCCGCCCCCGCTCGCCGCGTTCTACCGCCTCGACGCCGACGGCGCCTTCGTCGCGAGCGCGTCCACGCGCGGCCCTTGGAGCCCCGATCACCAGCACGGCGGCCCGCCCGCGGCGCTGATGGCGCGCGCGATGGAGCGCGTCGCCCTCGGGCTCGGCACGCCGTCGCTCATGCGCGTGACCTTCGAGCTCTTGCGGCCGGTGCCGATCGGCCGGCTCGTCGTCAGCGCCGAGGCGACGCCCGAGGGGCGCGGCGTGCGACGCGTGCACGCGCGCGTCTCGGTCGAGGGGCAGGAGGTCCTGCGCGCGGTCGGCCTCTTCGGCGCGGGGCGCCCGATCGACGTGGTGGCGGCGCCGCCGCCGGTCGCGCCGCCGGCGCTCGATCGATCGAACCCGACGGTCTTCCCGTTCTTCCGCTGGCCGGTCGGCTACCACGTCGCGATGGAGCTCGAGTACGCGCGCGGAAAGCTCGGCGACGCCCGCGTCTTCGCCTGGATGCGCATGCGCGTGCCGCTGGTCGAGGGCGAGACGCCGAGCCCCGCGCAGCGCGTGCTCGTCGCGGCCGACTCGGGCAACGGCGTCACGGCGGCGCTCGACTGGAACACGACCTCGTTCGTGAACCCCGATCTGACCGTGGCGCTCGGGCGCCTCCCCGAGACCGAGTGGGTCGGGCTCGAGGCGGAGATGCGGACCGAGCCGTCCGGCCTCGGGCTCGCCTCGACGCGCCTCTGGGACGAGCGAGGCCCGATCGGCCATGGCTTGCAGACGCTCGTCGTGCGCCGCGCGACGTGAGACAAGGCGCCCCCGATGCGACCGCCCGCTCCGCTCGCCCTCGCCCTCGTCGCGCTCCTCGCGCTCCCGCTCTCGCTCGGCGCCTGCAAGCGTGACCCCTCCGGTGCGGCCGGCGCCGGCTCGGCCGCGTCGTCGGCCGGCAGCGCGAGCGGCGCTGCTTCGGCCTCGTCGACGCCGAACCCGAAGGAATTCTGCGCCTTCCTCGAGCTGCTGATCGTCAGCCAGATGATCAAGGCCGACCCCCGCGGCGAGCTGCCGGTCGGCATCAAGAAGCAGAAGGCGAAGGTGATGAACGCCGGCTGCGAGAAGTCGATCACCGCGACGATGGCGAAGGATCCGACCGGCTGGCAGCGCTGCTCCGCCTGCATGACCGCCAAGCACAGCCTCGAGGAGCTGAAGCTCTGCGACGCCGACTGCTCGACCGTCGGCGGCTTCGGCCACGGCGGCGCCACGCCGAGCGCCTCCGCGGCCCCGAGCGCGTCGGCGAAGTGAGCTGCCCGGCGCGCGCGTCGCGCCGGCACGCAACTCGCGGCGTCGAGGCGAATCCCACGAGAGCATCGTCCCAACGGCCCGTCGGCCCGACGGGCTGCGGGGGAGTCGCTCATGTGGACGGATCCATTGCCAGAGGTTCGCGCCCGGATCGCCAGCCGCGAGCTCGAGACCGCGCTCGGCCTCGCGCGCGCCGCGGCGGCCACGGCCGAGGCCGAGTTCGGAGCGAAGCACGACAACACGGCGCTCGCCCGGATCGCGCTCGGCGAGGCGTACCTCGCGAGCGGCCGCCCGGCCGAGGCCATCAACGAGCTGCAGCACGCCATCAAGACGTTGAGCCGCGAGGGGGCGCTCGCGCGCGTGGCGATGACCGAAGCGCTCGACGCGCTCGGCCTGGCCCACGGGGCGCGCGGCGGCCCGCGCGACGCGCGCGACGCGGAGAAGGCGTTCTGCCGCGCGATCGAGTACCGCGAGCGCGACCTCGGCGAGGACCACCCGGCCGTCGGGATCGCGCTGACGCGCCTCGCACGCTTCTACAGCGAGGGGCACTTCGAGGACGCGCGCGCCGAGCCGCTGCTGCGCCGGGCAGTCGGGATCCTACGCCGCGGCGGGCCGTCGGAGGAGCTCGCGGGCGCGCTCGAGAGCTACGCGCAGGTGCTCATGGATCGGGGCGCCGACGACGAGGCCGAGCCGCTGCTCCAGGAGTGCGTGACGCTCGCGCGCGCCGAGTCGGCCGCGCAGCCGAGCGCGCTGGCCGAGCCGCTGCACGCGCTCGCGACGCTGCTCGCGCGGCGAGGTCGCTTCGTGCAGGCCGAGACGCTGCTCGCCGAGGCGATGACGCTCGCGACCGAGGGGGGCGAGCCGACGCAGGCCTCGGTCCGCTACGAGACCGACCTCGCGGACGTGTACCGCCAGATGAACGAGCCCGACAAGGCGCTCGCGCACTACCGGCACGCCCTCGAAGAGCGCCGGGAGCTCGAGGGGCCCGACAGCGTCGACGCAGCGGAGCTCGCGACCCGGATCGACGAGCTGAGCCGGCCGCGAGGGCACCAGTTCGGGTGAGCCCCCTCGCCCCGGACCGCGCGACCAGCTCTACCGTCGGCGCCCGGTTGCCGTAGCATCACGGGCCGTGACCCTCACGATCCCCGCCCGCCTGTTCGAGAACGCCACGCTGCGCGCCGATCTCCCCGCGTACTGGGTACGCGACGATCGCGGCTGGAAGCCGACCACGTGGGCGCGCTACGCGGACGAGGTCCGCACCGTCGGCCGCGCGCTCCTCGCCCTCGGGCTCGGCGCGGGCTCGAAGCTCGCGATCCTCGGCTTCAACCGCCCCGAGTGGGCGATCTCGTGCCTCGCCGTGCAGTCGATCGGCGGCGCCTCGGCCGGGATCTACACGACCAACTCGCCCGAGGAGGTCGCGCACATCGTCGACCACAGCGAGTCGCCGATCGTGATCGTCGAGAACGCCGCCCAGTGGCACAAGGTGAAGGCGACGCGCGACCGGCTCCCGCGGCTCAAGTGGGTGGTGCTGATGCGCGGCGAGCCCGGCGTCGGCGATCCGATGGTGCTGACGTGGGAGGAGTTCCTGGGGAGGGCCGCGGCGTGCCCCGCCGAGCGGTTCGAGGCCGCGCTCGCCGCGATCGATCCCGAGAGCCTCGCCTCGCTCATCTACACCTCGGGCACGACGGGCAACCCCAAGGGGGTCATGCTCTCGCAGCGCAACCTCGCCTGGACGGCGCGCTGCGCGTGCGATCTCGTGAACGCGCGCGCGAGCGACACCGAGCTCTCGTACCTGCCGCTCTCGCACGTCGCCGAGCAGATGCTCTCGCTCTACCTGCCGATCGTCTGCGGCGCGTCGATCTACTTCGCGCGCTCGATCGAGAAGGTCCCCGAAGATCTCAAGGAGGTGCAGCCGACGGTGTTCTTCGGCGTGCCGCGCATCTGGGAGAAGTTCTACGCCGGCATCACCGGCAAGCTCCGCGGCGCCAAGGGGCCGAAGAAGCACCTCGTCGAGTGGGCCATGAAGGTCGGCCGCGAGGTGCATCGCCTCCGCGGCGACAGCCAGCCGATCCCCGACGCGCTCCTCCTCCAGTATCGGCTCGCCGACCGGCTCGTCTACTCGAAGCTCAAGCAGGCCATCGGGCTCGGCAAGGTGCGCGTCTGCTCGTCGGGCGCGGCGCCGATCCCCAAGGAGATCCTCGAGTTCATGTCGGGGCTCGACGTGGTCATCTTCGAGGTCTACGGCCAGTCCGAGGACTGCGGACCGACCTCGTTCAACCGCACCGGGCGCTACCGCCTCGGCACGGTCGGCCCGGCCATTCCGGGGGTCGACGTGATGATCGACAAGGACGGCGAGATCCTCGTCTCGGGCCCCAACGTCTTCATGGGCTACTTCAAGGAGCCCGAGGCGACCGCCGAGGTGCTCGAGGGCGGCTGGCTCCACACCGGCGATCTCGGCAAATTCGACGTCGACGGCTACCTGTCGATCACCGGCCGCAAGAAGGAGATCCTGATCACCTCCGGCGGCAAGAACGTCTCGCCCAAGAACATCGAGCAGGCGCTCAAGTCGCACGCGCCGGTCGGCGAGGCGGTCGTGGTGGGCGATCGACGCAACTACCTGACCGCGCTGATCACCCTCGAGCCGGAGGCGGCCTCGAAGCTGCTCGAGGAGGCCGGCGTGGACGCCAAAGGCCCGCACGAGCACCCGGTGCTCCAGCGTCGCGTGGCCGCGATCGTCGAGGAGGTGAACCGCCACTTCGCCCGCGTCGAGCAGGTGAAGAAGTTCCGCATCCTCTCGCGCGCGTTCACCATCGACGCCGGCGAGCTGACGCCGACGCTCAAGGTGAAGCGGCGCGTGATCTACGAGCGCTACTCGGCCGAGATCGAGGCGATGTACGCGGGGGACTCCAAGCCGGAGTGACGCGGCCGACGCCGCTCGGCGCCCCCGCGGCCCGAGTCGCGCTATCGTGCGGGGATGAAGCTCCACGGATTCCCCATGTCCCCCAACACGCGCCGCGCGCTCCTCGGGCTCGAGGAGAGCGAGCTGGCGTACGAGCTCGTCCCGGTCGACATGATGACCGCGGCGCACAAGCAGCCCGACTACCTGAAGCTCCACCCGATGGGGCGCGTGCCGGTGCTGGTCGACGGCGACTTCGTGCTCTGGGAGTCGAATGCCATTCTGCGCTACCTCGCCGAGCGAGCGCCCTACAAGCAGCTCGACGGCGACTCGGCCAGGTCGCGCGCGGAGATCGCGCAGTGGACGTTCGTGAACGCGGCGCACCTGTCGCCCGCGCTCGCGCACATTTTCGCGCACACCATCCGGCTCCCCGAGGAGCAGCGGATCGCGAAGCTCGTGGAGAACGGACGCGCCGAGGTCGCACGCTGCGTCGGCCCGCTCGACGCGCGCCTGCAGGGGCGCGACTGGATCGTCGAGCGCTTCTCGATCGCCGACATCTCCATCGGCGCCTCGCTCGCGGTCGCGCCGATGATCGGGATCGACCTCGCGGCGTACCCGCACGTCGCGGCCTGGATGTCGCGCCTGCAAGGGCGCACCGCCTGGAAGAAGATCTACGGCTAGCCGACAGCGCCGCCGAGCGCGCACGTCCGCGCACACCGCGCGGTCACGCCCATATGCAGCCCAGCCTTGACCGGCGGGCCGCATTTCGTAGGGTCGAAGCGGGGCCGCTGCGCGGTCCCATCCAGCGTGCGTGGCGCTCTCGAGGAGCGTCGCGGCGCGGTGCCCCCGCGGGTCACGCGGGCCTTGGGAGAATGTTCATGAGCTTGCTCGTTGCGACTCGCAGTCTGGCGCCGCGTTGGATGGGGGCGGTGGCGACGACCCTGCTCGCCGGGGCCTTGGTCGGCACGAGCTCGTGCTCGGGCGCCCCGCCCCAAGACACAGAGGGCGCGCCCGGCGAATCGGTCGGGCAGACCAGCGAGGCGGTGATGCAGGGCTTCGCCTCGGGGAGCCTGATCATCCCGATGGACAACACGTACCAGAACAACGGGATGTTCCGGGCGTACGGCCTCGCCTACCAGCTCCTGCTGCAGGGCGTGCCGGTCTACTGGGCGGTCAACTCGACCAAGGCGGTGGGGGGCAACGACTTCACCGCCACCACCAAGAGCTTCTTCGCGCCCGGCGCGGCGATCGGCACGGTCGGCTACAAGGCGGGCCCGTTCGTCGTCGACGCGGCCGACGTCGCCAAGGCCACCCCCTTCATCAACGCGTGGCGCACGGCGAACCCGAACGTCAACGTGCACGCGGCGACCGCGGCCTTCACCGCCGACGTGAACCGCAAGCTGGTCTCGGCGCCGCGCATCGCCGTCTTCCTCGACGGCAACGAGCTGATCGCCTTCGGCTACCTGAACGCCGCCGGCATCCGCGACTCGAAGGGGCAGACCTGGCCGACGGTGGCCGCCGCGGCCTACGCCGGCTACCCGGACATCCTCTCGCCGGCGCAGATCGACGGCCCCACCACGACCAACCACGCCGACGGCGCGCTGCTCGGGCCGACCGGCCAGCCGGCCTACTGCAACATCGCGTCGATGCACTACCCGACCGGCGGCGCGGCGGTCGACAACGAGGTCGTCGCCGAGGTCCGCAACTGGCTCGGCAAGCCGGGCACGCACCTCTACGCCGAGTGTCTCGCGGTGAACACGTTCGAGTCGAACGCCAACGGGCGCTTCCTCGACGCCAACGGCTTCGCGGCCGCGAGCGCCGTCCAGCCGGGGGCCGCGACGCTGCTGCAGCCGACGAGCCCCTTCGCGCAGTTCGACGGCACGTTCGGCACGGTGACGGGCGCCGCGGCGCGGTTCAGCCCGGCCGCGGGCTCGACGCTCTACGCGACGAGCTCGATGCTCATGCAGCAGACGGGGGCGACGGGGTCGAACAACCTCGTCTACCTGACCGGCTACATGGACAACGTGCCGACCAACGGCAAGGTCAGCTACCTCGCCGGGCACCAGTATTCCGTGGCGCTGCCGATGTCGACCAACCCGACGTCGGAGGGGACTCGCCTGTTCCTGAATGGCATCTTCGAGTCGCCGTGCGCCGCGCCCGAGGGGCAGCCGACGGTGACGCTCACCAAGGCGGCGCCGGCCGGCCCGACCAACGCGTCGACCGTCACGTTCACGCTCAGTTACGCCAACGCGGGTCCGGGCGTCGCGCTCGCCTCGGTGCTGACCGACACGCTTCCGACGGGCGCGACCTACGTCTCGTCGACGCCCGGCGGCGCGTACGCGGGCGGCAAGGTCACCTGGTCGCTCGGCGATCTCGGCAAGGGGGCGGCCGGGAGCGTCTCGGTCACCGTGTCGTTCGCGGCGAGCGGCAGCTACGCGAACACCGGCGCGGTCACCTTCGCCGTCGGCAACTCGAGCAAGACGGTCACGAGCAACACGACCAACACCGCGTGGGTGAAGGGCTGCCTGCTCGACACCGACTGCTCGACCGCGCAGTTCTGCAACACGCAGACGAACATCTGCACGCCGAAGCTCGCCAACGGCGCGCCGGTGCCGACGATCACCGGCCACGCGCCGCCGCTCACGGGCACCTGCTCCGCGGCCGTCGGCACCGCGGTGTGCGTGAACGGCGTCTGCGACACCGCGGACAACGACTGCGGGTACAAGAACGGCGACGGCCCCTGCACCTTGGTCGACGCGGGCGCGGTGTGCCGGAGCCAGGTCTGCGACCCCGACCTGAAGTGCGGCTACGCGAACGGCGACGGCCCCTGCACCGCGGCCACCGCGGCCAGCGTCTGCCGCTCGGGCGCGTGCTCGGTCGCCGGCGTGTGCCAGGCCGCGGGCGCCTGCACCGTCGACGGCGACTGCACGAGCAGCCAGTTCTGCAACACGCAGACGAAGGTCTGCGTGGCGAAGCTCGCCAACGGCGTCGCGATCCCGACGATCACCGGCCACGCACCGGCGCTCACCGGCGCGTGCTCGGCGCCCGTCGCGACCGCGGTCTGCACCAGCGCGGTCTGCGACACCGCCGACAACGAGTGCGGCTACAAGAACGGCGACGGCGCGTGCACCACGGCCAACGCCGGCACGGTCTGCCGCAGCGGCGTGTGCGATCCGGACGGCAAGTGCGGCTTCGCCGACGGCGACGGCCCGTGCGCGGCGGCGACCGGCCCCGCGCTCTGCCGCTCGGGCGCCTGCTCGACCTCGGGGCTCTGCGAGCCGGTCGGCGGCTGCCTCGTCGACGGCGACTGCTCGACGACGCAGTTCTGCGACACCGCGGCGAAGAAGTGCGTGCCGAAGCTCGCGAACGGCGCGTCGGTCCCGACGATCGCGGGGCACGCGCCGCCGCTCACGGGCGCGTGCTCGGCGCCGGTCGGGGTCGCCGTCTGCGCGGCCGCGGTCTGCGACGGCGTCGACAACGCCTGCGGCTACCTCAACGGCGACGGGAGCTGCACCGCGGCGACGGCGGGGACGGTCTGCCGCAGCGGCGCGTGCGGCGCCGACGGCAAGTGCGGCCTCGCGGTCGGCGAGAAGACCTGCACGACGGTGAACGCGGCGACCATCTGCCGCTCGGGCGCCTGCTCGAGCACCGGCGCCTGCGAGCCCGCGGGCGGCTGCCTGGTCGACGGCGACTGCGCGGCCGATCACTACTGCGACACGCCGACGCTCAAGTGCGCGCCCAAGCTGGCGAACGGCAGCAAGGTCCCGACGGTGGTCGGCCACGCGCCGCCCGTCACCGGGACCTGCACGGTCGCCGCGGGCGGCGTCGCCTGCCTCGCCGGCGTCTGCGACACCGCGGACGACGCGTGCGGCTTCAAGAACGGCGACGGCGCCTGCGACGCGACCGACGGGCCGAAGGTCTGCCGCAGCGCCGTCTGCGACGCCGACGGCAAGTGCGGCTACGCCGACGGCGACGGCCCCTGCACGAGCGCGAACGCGGCGACGGTGTGCCGCTCGGGCGGGTGCTCGGTCTCCGGCGTCTGCCAGGCGCCGGGCGCGTGCGTCGTCGACGGCGACTGCGCGACGACGCAGTTCTGCGACACGGCGTCGAAGACGTGCACGCCCAAGCTCGCGAACGGCACCGCGGTGCCGACGATCGCCGGCCACGCGCCGCCGCTCACCGGCACGTGCAACGCGGCGGTCGGCAGCGCGGTGTGCCAGGCGGGCGTCTGCGACACCGCGGACAACGGCTGCGGCTACAAGAACGGCGACGGGACGTGCACCAGCGCGACCGCGGCGACGGTGTGCCGCTCGGGCGTCTGCAGCGCGTCCGGCGTCTGCGCCGCGCCCGGCGGCTGCTCGATCGACGCCGACTGCGCTTCGACCGAGTTCTGCGACACCGGCGCGTCCAAGTGCACGACGAAGCTCGCCAACGGCACGGCGATCCCGACCATCGCCGGCCACACGCCGCCGCTCGCGGCGACCTGCACCGCCCCCGTCGCGAGCGCGGTCTGCGCGAGCGCGGTGTGCGACACGCTCGACAACCGCTGCGGCTACGCGAACGGCGACGGCGCGTGCACGGCGGCGACGTCCACGACGGTGTGCCGCAGCGGCGCCTGCGACGCCGACGGCAAGTGCGGCCTGGCGAACGGCGACGGCCCGTGCACCACGGCCAACGGCGGGACGCTCTGCCGCAGCCTGGTGTGCGACACCGACGGCAAGTGCGGGCTCGCCGACGGCGACGGCCCGTGCACGGTGGCGAACGGCGCGACGCTCTGCCGCTCGACGGTGTGCGGCACGGCGGGCACGTGCGTGCCGGCGACGGGCTGCACGGTCGACGGCGACTGCACGACGGCGCAGTTCTGCGACACGTCGAAGCACAGCTGCACCGACAAGCTGGCGAACGGCACGGCCATCCCGTCGATCGGCGGCCACGCGCCGGCGCTCGACGGCAAGTGCAGCGCCGCCGAGAGCGCTGTGGTGTGCGTCAGCGGCGTGTGCGACGCGGTCGACGACGCGTGCGGGCTCGCCGACGGCGACGGGCCGTGCACGAGCGCGAACGGCGGCAGCGTCTGCCGGTCGGGCGCGTGCAACGGGACGGTGTGCGGCGGCGGCGACGCGGGCCCGGACGCGGGCCCCGATGCGGGCGACGCAGGCGACGCAGGCGAAAGCGGGGGCGACGCGGGCGATGACGCGGGTGCCGACACCAGCGGCACGGTCGACGGCGGCGACGACGCGGCCGACGCGACCATCCCGGACGCGCAGTTCGAGTCGCCGGAGAAGGGGACGATCGAGGGCGGCGGCTGCGACCTCGGACACACCGGCGGCGGCGACGCGGGCCGCTCCGGCCTGGCGGGCGTGCTCGTGGCGGGCGTCGCGGCGCTGATCGCGCGTCGGCGGCGCGCGGCGTGAGCTGAGCGACTTCGGCG
>CAIXWQ010000910.1 GCA_903923175.1 uncultured delta proteobacterium
CGCTCCTCGGCGCCGGGCTGCGGCCGGCCGCGTTCGCCGAGCGCGCCCTCGCCGCGCGCAGCGTCGACGCGCGCGCCCTCGCCGCGCGCCCGAACGTGCGCCACGCCTGGGACCTCACGAGCCAGCTGGTGTTCCGCGTCGGCTCGGCCCTCGGCGTGCGCGCGCTGTTCGCGGGGAGCGAGCCGCGCGCGATCCTGGCCGGCGCGCTGCAGGCGCGCAGCGCGTTCCCCGAGCTCGATCTCACGGTCTCGCCCGGGCACCTCGCGGCCGATCTGCTGCGCCTCCTCGACGGCGCGGTGCGCTCGAGCGGCGACGCGCTCCCGGGCGTCTTCGCGCCGGGCGCGCTCGAGGGCGTGGGCTTCCCCTTCGCGACGCGCCTGCACGTCACGCTCGAAGGGGGCGCGCGCCTCGGCGCCGATCGCGCCTATCCGCGCGGCGCGCCAGGCAGGCCGTTCGACGAGGCGGAGTCGATCGCGCGCGACAAGCTCGTGGAGGCCGCGACCGAGCCGCTCGGCCGCCGGCGCGCGTCCAAGCTCGCCGAGGCGGTGCTCGATCCGCTCCGTTCGCAGAAGGTGCGCGACGTGATCGCGCTCCTCGCGCGCAAGTGACGGCCCGCGCGCCCGGGCCGAGGCGTGAGGCCTCAGCCGGTCTCGTCGGCGTCGCTCGCGTCGACGGCAACGCCCGCGTCGGCGGCATCGCTCGCCGCCGCGTCGCTCGCATCGGCTGCGTCGCTCGGTGCTGCGTCGCTCGCGTCACTCGCATCGGCTGCGTCGCTCGGTGCTGCGTCACTCGCGTCACTCGCGTCACTCGCGTCGGCGTCGGCGCCGGAGTCGACCACCGCCGCATCGCCGGGCGACTCGACCGTCCACGTGCCGGTGGTGCCGCCCGGGCAATAGGCCACCGTCTCGCGATCGCTGCCACCGCCGCACGCACCGGTCTCGCCGACGGCCGCGCCGTCGAGGTAGCAGCAGATCCGCGGGCTCGTCGAGGTCGGACCGTCGCACGCCGCGCCCACGCTCGGGAGCTTGGCGGGGCACGGATCGCCTTCGGCCGGCGCGGTGCCGATGCCGTCGCCGCCGGCGTGGCAAGCGGCGACGAGGAGCACGGCGAGCGCGGCGAGCGAGCGGCGGGGGGCGCGGAGCGCGAAGGGCGCGAAGGGCGCGAAGGGCGCGTGAGGCGGGCGGAGGCGCATCGAAGACCGGCGGAGGTAGCACGGAGCCCGAGGCCCGGCCACCGCGCCCGAGCTGGGAACGAGCTCGCGCGAGGTCAGGCGAAGCGCGCCTTGAGGGCCTGCTTCTGCACCTTGCCCATCGGGTTTCGCGGCAGCTCGGCGAGCACCTCGAGCGCGCGCGGGAGCTTGTACGGCGCGAGCCGCTCCTTCGCCCAGCCTCGCAGCGCGTCCAGCGAAAGCGCCTGCTCCGCGCGGAGCACCACGCACGCGGTGACCCGATCGCCCCACTGCTCGTCGGGGAGGCCGATCACGGCGACCTCGGCGATCGCCGGGTGCTGGAGCAGCGTCGCCTCGATCTCGAGCGCCGACAGCTTGTAGCCGCCGCTCTTGAGGATGTCGCTGGAGGTGCGGCCGAGCAGCCGGAAGACCCCCTGCGCGTCGCGCGTGCCGGTGTCGCCGGTCAGAAAGCGCCCTTGCGCGTCGAAGGCCGCCGCGGTGGCCGCCTCGTCGCCGAAGTACGCGCGGAACATCTGCGGCGAGCGCACGCGCAGCTCGCCGGGCTCGCCGGTCGCGACCGGGGCGCCCGACTCGTCGCAGACGTCGACCTCGACGCCGGGCAGCGGCGCCCCGACCGCGCCGGGGACGCGCGGCCCCTCGTACGGATTGGAGAGCGCCATCCCGATCTCGGTCATGCCGTAGCGCTCGAGGATCGTCTGCCCGGTGGCCGCGGCGATCTCCTCGAGGAGCGATGCCGGCAGGGCGGCGGAGCCGCTCGTGATCAGGCGCAGCTGGCGCGCCCCTTCGACCCAGCGCGCGCGCGTCGCGTCGTCGGCGGCGCGATAGGCCTCCATGAGCTTGAAGTGCATGGTCGGCACCGCCATCAGCACGCTCGACTCGCCGAGGAGATCCCAGACCTCCTTCGCGTCGAACGGCGCGAAGCGCGCCGTGGCGCCTGCCCACATCGCCCCGAGCAGCGCGACCACCACGCCGTGCGTGTGGTGCAGCGGCAGCACGTGCAGCAGCCGATCGCCGCGCCGCCAGCGCCACGCCTCGTCGAGCGCGGCGAGCGTCGCGGCGAGCCCTCCGTGCGTGTGCACGACGCCCTTCGGCTGGCCGGTGGTGCCGGAGGTGAAGAGGATCAGCGCGTCGTCGGTCGCGGCGACGTCGGCCTCGCGGCCATGCGGCGGCAGGTGGCGATCGTCGGCCATCCAGAGCTTGCGCCCGGCGAGGTGGGGCGCGAGGCGCGCTTCGAATTCGCGCGTGGTGATCAGCGCCACCGGGTCGGTCGCCGCGATCGCGTGCGCGAGCTCGGGCGCGGTGTGCAGCGGCGACAGCGGGACCGCGCAGCCGCCGGCGAGGAGGATGGCGAGGAGCGAGTCGACCCAGGGGCGACCGGGCGAGGCGAGGAAGGCGACGCGCGCCCCCATCAGCGACGGGCGACCGGCGCGCAGCACGAACGAGAGGCCGCGGGCCCGCGCGAAGATCGCGCCGTACGTGCCGGCGCCGCCGGTCACGCCGTCCTGGCCGATGACGGCGACGTCGGTCGCGATCGGGTGGGCGAGCAAGCGCGCGAGGAGCGGCGAGGCGGCAGTGACCATGGGCTCCTCTCGCACGAAGGGCGCGAGGGCGGAACCGGGAGCGGCGATTCCCGCGGGGCGCAGCGCGTTGACGCACCCTCGCGCGGCGCGCGATCCTCGCACGCATGAGCGAGTCCGACCTGCCGGCGCCCGGACGAGATTCGAACGGAATCGCGCTCCTCAAGGAGCTCGGCCTGCGCCCGGGGTCGGCAGACAGCGTCCAGGACGAGCTCACGCAGCTGCTCCTCAAGGCGATCGACGCGCACGATCTGCCGCTGGTCAAACGCATCGTCGAGCACGGCGCCGACGTGAACGCGCACTACTGCGACCACGGGATCTGGTGCTCCGGTCAGCAGTTCGTGACGCCGCTGATGGCCGCCGCGGACACGTCGCCGAGCCTTCCGATCGTCGAGTACCTGCTCTCGGTCGGCGCCGACCCGACGGACAGGCGCGAGCTGCGCGAGGACGTCGGGTACAGCGACTACAAGTGGGAAGGGACGGGCCGCTACGAGCGCGCCGGCGATCTCACCTCGGAGCCGGCGGTGCGCGCGCTGCTCGCCGCTGCGGCCGCGGCCAGCGAGGCGAAGCGCGGGGGTTGAGCGGCCGCCGCGCGTCTCGAAGCGGGAACGACGCGCGGAGCGGAGAGGGACATCGGCCGCGAACGCCCGTCGGCGCGCGCTTGCGCGCCCGGCGACCCCCAGTACGGTGGCGCCGAGATGCCCAACGAGACGGGCATGACGTTCCCCACCGAGTGCGCCATCGGGACGGCGATGTCGCCGGCGGAGCGGGTCGTCGAGTTCGCGCTGTTCGACGGCGGCGCCTGCGTCACTCCGATCGCCTGCACGCCGAAGACGTGCGCCGCGCTCGGCACCACCTGCGGCCCGGCGGCCGACGGCTGCGGCAACGTGGTGCAATGCGGCGCGTGCGCGACCGGGCTCAACTGCGTCGCCGGGGCGTGCGTCACGCCGTAGCGCGGGACTTCGCCGATGCCGCGCGTCGCGGCCGGGGGGGCACACGCGCCCTCCGGCGAGCGACCTCGGCCAGCTACGCGAGCAGCAGGTTCCCGGTCACGTACGCGGCGGCCAGCACGGCGAGCACCACGCGATCGAAGCGCGTCGACCACGCGACGTCGCCTGTCTTCTTGCAGCGCTGCACGCTGTACACCGAGCAGGCGAGCGTCACGAAGACGCACGCGACGGTCAGCACGTTCACCTTCTCGGCGGTCGTCAGGAAGGCCGTCGTGGGCAGGTTGTTCGAGATGACGTAGCTCGCGCCGACCGAGGCGAAGATCGCGCCGACGCCGAAGCCGAGCCGCGGCCCGCCCTCGCTCGGCAGGATGAACAGCGACAGCATCGCGATCAGCACCGCGACCCAGAGCGCGAAGAACAGCTTGAAGAACGGCCCGGGGCCGAAGCGCTTCGCGTCGAACGAGAACGTGAAGCGCGAGTAGCGGCTCTCGGCCCCCTTGGGCAGCGTGAGATCGCCGTAGTTCGTCTTGTAGACGTGCGCGTCGACGGTCGCGGCGCCGCCCGAAGGCTGCCAGCCCGGCAGCTGCAGCTCGGGCGAGAGCGCGCTGTTCTCGGCGTCCGCGACGTAGCGGAGCAGGTGGTCCTCGCTCGCGCTGTCCTCGATCTCGAGCGAGAGCCGGTGGTCGTCGAACGGGAAGCGCCGGAGATCCCAGAAGCGGATGATCGTGGCCTGACAGCGCAGCACCGCGTAGTGCTCTCCGGTCTTGAGCTCCTTGAGCACGAGCTGTCGGCTCTCGATCCGGCCGTTCGCGAGCTCGAAGGACTCGTACGGCTTCAGGTCGCCCGTCCACCGGAACCAGACGTAGAAGTCGGCCTGGAAGCGGTTCTCCTTCACGCTCATCGTCGGGATCTGGTTGACGTACGTGCCGATGGTCACGAGCGTGAGCTTCGGCTCCGCGCGCGTGGCGTCGGCAGGCCCGCTCGGCGCGGTAGGTGCCGCGGGCGCGGCCGCGGCCGGCCACGCGGCCAGCGAGCACACGAGCGCGAGCGACCAGGCGAGCAACTGCACGACGCGACGCATGGACCCCATCAAAGCCGCCTTCCCTCGAACGCCTCGAGCGCGTCGAGTCGCTACCGGAACATCAGGATCGCCGCCGAGCCGCCGACGAACGTCGTGACGAGCCCGAGGAGCGTGTAGCGGTCGACCCGATGGGCGACCTGCGTGCGACCGCGCGTGTCGAGGTGCTTGACCAGGATGGACATGAAAGTGCCAATCAGGATCACGAAGTAGCTGAGCACGTAGATCTTGTCCGGCAGCACCAGGTACATCGTCGGCGGCAGATCGGTCGACGTGACGTACTGGAGCGCGACCGCCGAGATGAGCGCGGTGATCGTGAGGCACAGCCGCGCGTCGAGATCCCCCGGCGCGCAGAACGCCGCGCCGAACGTGATGAAGATGATGATGAAGAGCGGCAGGATGACCTTGGCGAGGAGCCCCTTCACCGGGCGGGCGACGGTCATCGAGAACTCGACATGCGAGTACGCCTCGCCGGGGACCGCGCGCGGATCGCCGAAGAGCGTCGCGAAGCGCGACTCGCTGACCTTCATCTGCCAGCCCCGGAAGAGGTAGCCGGGGATCAGCAGATCGGGATGGACGCCGGAGTCCTTGAGATCGGGGACGTAGACCTGCTTCGCCAGGTTGTAGCGATTGCTCTCGATCCCGATCTCGACCGACTGCTCGTCGAACGGATAGGCGTGCACGTCGAACGGGCTCGTGAAGTGCCCTTGGACGTGGAAGGCCTGGTAGTGCCGGCCTCCGGACACCTCCTCCGGCTTCGACTTCCCCTCCGCGTCGGCGTACGTCGGCACGCTCGAGAGCTCCGCGGGGCCGACGACGTTGGTGAACTCGAAGCTCGTCGTCGGATCGTCCTCGCCGGTCCAGAGAAACCAGAGGTAGAAGTCGGCCACGTACGAGTTGGTCTTCAGATCCAGCTCGGGGATGTGGTGGAGATAGAGCCCGATCGTGACCTGGCGCGGGAGCGCGGTCGGCGACTTTGCAGCGGCCTCCGACGCGTCCGGCCTCGCGGCCAGCGAGCCCGCCGGCGCCGCGGCGCTCGCGGGGGCGTTCACGAGGGCGCTCACGGCGGGGAGCGCTGACGAGGCGGTTCTATGCTCATTTGTCAACCGCTAACTGGCGCACCCGTGCCGATGGCATCCGGCAGCACCGAAACTTTTGCAGC
>CAIXWQ010000911.1 GCA_903923175.1 uncultured delta proteobacterium
CCGCGCCGGACGCGCCGGACGCGCCGGAAATGGCGAGCGCGTCGGACGCGCCGTCGATCGCGAACGGACGCCCGCCGCGCGCGTCGACGCGCAGCTCGGAGCGCCAGGTCAGCGGCCACGTCGGCCCGGCGAGCGCGACGCGCGCGCCCCCGTCGAGGAGCAGATCGCCCCCGGCGCCGCGCACGAAGCGCGGCCCGGCGTCGAGCGAGGCCCCCCACGCGCCGATGCTGCCGATGCTGCCACCGCCTCCGAGCGCAGCGTAGGGCGAGAGCTCGTCGAGGCGGTCGAGCGCCCCCGTCCGGGCGCTGGTGGCGGCGACGCCGAAGGACGCGGGGCCGGCCGCGACCTCGACGACGCCGCGATCGAACGGGCGCGCGAGCGGCTCGAGCGCGAGCAGCGTGCGCGACCCGCGCGGGCCGCGGACCGCGTCGACGTCCCAACGGACGCGGAGCGCGCCCGCGCCGAGAGCGCCCCACGCGTCCACCGAGAGCCCGACTCCGCTCGGCACGTCGGAGGCCACGCCCCCGGAAGACGCAGGAGAGACGGACGAGAGCCCACGCGCGTCGAGCCGGACGCGCGTGAAGGTCGTGGTCGTCGCGAAGTCGAGCGAGCTGGCGAACCCGCCGCGCGCGTAGAGCCCCGCGCCGAGCTCGAGCCCCTCGCCGACCGGCAGGTGGAGCTGCTCGCCGAAGTACAGGCCGTCGCGGCCACGCCAGCTGATCTCGGGGATCGCGAGCCCGACCTTCCGCGGGCTGCGCAGCCAGAGGTACGGGAGCCAGAGGATCGGCACGCCGAAGAAGCGGAGCGTCGGCGACTCGACGATGAGCTCGTCGGGCGGCGCGGCCCACCCGCCGGCGAAGCCGATCGTCAGCGGCGGGTCGTCGCAGGGGCAGAACGAGAGCTTGCCGTCGCCGACCACGCGCACGCCCCAGGGCGAGAGCGAGAGGTGGATTCGATCCGAGCGTAGGTAATAAGGCGACAACCGCACACGAACGCCTTCACTCAAGTCGAGCTCGCGCAGCGGCAGATCGGCCTCGAGGCGACCGGCCTCGACGTCCAGTTCCTGGAGCCAGTGCGTCGGATCGTCGGCTGAATCGCGTGCAGCGGCGGGAGCGGCGGCGCCCCTGGCTTCGGCGTGCGCCGCCATGACCGCGGTCAGGGCGGCGAGCGGCCAGAAGCGGAAGAGGACGCGCGATCGCATCGCGACGGTTTCGTATCACGCTACGATGCGACGACCCCGTCCTGCGAGAGGCCTCTCCCCTCGCTTGCCTTACGAACGCCCGCGGAGCCACGCCAGCGCGGCTCCGGAGGAACGACCATGCCCCGCACTTCGCGCGTCTTCGGCTTGCTTACCCTCTTCGCGTCCCCGCTCGCGCTCCTGCTGCCGGCCACCATCGCCTCGTGCAGCAGCAGCAGCGCCGGCCCGGCCGCGCCGACGACGACCGATCCGTTCTGCACGCCGCCCGGCGACGCGACGAAGGCCGTGCGGTTCATCCCGAACGTGCTCGTCCTCGCGCCCGGGCAGACGACCGACGTGCGCGTGACGATCGAGCCCGACGTGTGCAGCGCCACGCCGATCCCGCTCGCGATCGACAAGGGGAGCGTCGCGACGCTGACCGGCGCGTTCAACGCCGACGTCGGCACGTCGGAGACGCACATCCAGGTCACGGCGGGGGCCGCGGGGACGGCGACGGCGACGGCCACCTTCGGCCCGGCGACGGCGAAGCTGCAGATCGAGGTCCGCGCGCCCGATCCGATCGCGTGTGCGCCGAAGGCCTCGGGGATGGCGACGGCCGGCGCGACCGTGAAGGCCGCGAACGGCGCGTCGTTCGGGCTCCAGGTCGAGGGGCCGCAGGCGGGCGTCTCGCATGTGGATCCGTTCGCGCTCGACGTGACCTGCGCCGACACCCCGCCGCCCGCGGGCACCCTCGCGCTCGGGCCGGCGATCACCTTCGCGCCCGTCGAGAAGCGCTTCCTGCGCGAGCCCGTCATCGAGCTCCCGATCAACCCGGCGCGCATGCCTGCGACGGCGAAGCTCCACCACCTGCAGGTGCTCTACAGCTCCACCTCGCTGAAGACGCCGCGCGTGATCCCGGTCGCCAACCCGACGATCGTGAACGACGGCGGAACCTGGGTGTTCCGCTTCCAGGCGCCGCGCCTCGGCACGTATCAGGTCGTGGTGCCGACCGACGCGGGGACGGTGAAGTACAAGCGCACGCTCACGCACCGCGCGGTCTTCGGCTTCTCGATGGGCGGCATCGGCGCGTCGATGGTGGGGATGAACCACCACGACCTGTTCGACGTCGTCGCGCCGCTCGGCGGCCCGATGGATCCGACCTGGCTGCTCTGGTACGTGAAGAACTACCACCTCGGCGGGTTCTGCCCGCGCAAGGCCGGCGATCCGATCCCGACGACCCCCTGCCACGCCGACGTCGGCAAGCCGACCGAGCTGTTCGAGCACGTGCAGGACTTCGAGCACTGGTGGCACATGGACAACGTCCAGGGCACCGGCGGCACGTTCCCGCGCAGCGAGTACGTCGAGATCTTCCGCGACCTGTCCATCCAGTGGGGCAACCCCGCGAGCAAGAACGACGCGTTCCCGTACGTCGCGAGCGGCGTCACCGCGCCGACCTCGGTGCGCGCCGACACCGCCGACTACTGCGGCGATCCCACCAAGTCGACGATCGCGGCGACCGGCTACTACGACGCGACCTACAACCCCGACGGCGCGCTGCCGGTCATCAAGCTGTGCGACGGCGCGGCGGCGCCCGGCAAGCCGTGCCAGTGGGTCCCCGGCGGCACCAAGCCGATGGAGCTCGCCGTCGCGGTCGACCTGAACAAGAACGGCACGCGCGACGAGGGCGAGCCGGTCATCTCGCAGGGCTACGAGCCGTTCGACGACGTCGGCCTCGACAAGATCGCCTCGAAGGACGAGGCCGGCTACGACGCGCTCACGAACCCCGACCCCGCCGGCGACGACTACGACAACCAGTACAACCCGACCGGCACCGAGGGGAATCACCACTTCGATCCGGGCGAGCCCTTCCAGGATCTCGGACTCGACGGCGTGGCGTGCCCCGGCGGCGATCCGACGGCGTGCAAGTTCGACTTCGGCGAGGGGAACAAGGTCTGGGACTCGACCCCCGGCTACCAGCACTTCCTGAAGGTCGACGGGCGCTCGCAGCTGAACGGCTGGGTCGACGCGCCGGTCGGCGGCAAGTGGGACGACGCCGCGCTCGACAAGCTCGACTACTATTCGGACGGCGGCATCCGCGACATCTTCAACTGGGGCGTCAGCGGCCAGCACTACGCGTCGGCGTTCAGCGTGCGCAAGCGCTCGCTGATGTACTTCAACGACTGGACCTCGCTGCCGAACGCGCAGATCAACGACAGCGCGTTGTTCGACCCCAAGAACGTCGACTACGAGGCGCTCGGCCAGAACGTCTTCCTCCGCTACGGCAACCTCGACGCGACGGATCGCGTGATCGCCAACGGCGACGGGCAGCACGTCGGCGACGTCGACCAGCTCTACCGCCGCGTGCAGTCGGCGCTCTTCTTCATCGGCGCGAAGTGGCCCGACGTCGATCGCGCGTACGTCGAGGATCCCGATCCGCCCTCCGTCCCGTCGACGGTGCCGTGCGCGGACACGCTCTCGTGCACCTACGACTTCACCGATCACCACGGCCGCACGGGGCCGACGCTCGTCGTGCTGCCGCCCGGCTACCACTCGCCGTACACGAAGGACGTGAAGTACCCGGTCGTGTACTTCCTCCACGGCTACGGGCAGACGCCGGAGGATCTGTCGGCGACCATCCTGCTGATGTCGCCGTTCATGGGGAGCGCGCTCTCGTCGCGCGCGACGCGCCTGCCGAAGATGATCATGGTCTTCGTCGACGGCCGCTGCCGCCTGAACAAGGACGGCACGCCCGAGTGCGTGAACGGCAGCTTCTACAAGAACAGCCCCAACATCGGCCCGCAGATCGACGACTACTTCATGGACCTCATGAAGGACGTCGACGCGAAGTACCGCACGATGGGGCCGAGCGAGGTCGAGGTCACGCGGTAGCGAGCGGCGCCGCCGTAGGGCGCGGCGAGCGAGCACGAGCGGACGCGTCGCGCGCGGCATGATTGCGCGCGCGTCCGCGCGATACGAGACTTGCAGACGTGAGCGCTCGTCGCGTCAGCCTCCCGAGCTACCCCAGCGCGCCGAGCGTCGCCGAGCCGCCGAAGGGGCCCGGGGGGCGCTCGCTCACGCGCCTCGAGCTCAGCGTCACGCAGGCGTGCAACGAGACGTGCACGTTCTGCCTCACCGGGCTGTCGCTGCGCACCGTCGACCCGCGCCCGGCCCACCCGCCGCTGTCCGATCTCGTCGATCGGCTGCGCGAGGCGCACGGGCGCGGCGCACGAGCGGTGTCGCTCGAGGGGGGAGAGCCGACGCTGCGCGCCGATCTCGGCGACGTCGTCGAGGCCGCGCGCGAGATCGGTTACCAGGCGATCGTCGTCTTCACCAACGCGCGCATCGCGGCCAGCCACGCCAAGGCCGAGTGGCTCGCGTCGATGCGACTCACCTGCATCCAGGTGTCGGTGCAGGCCGGCACCGCCGAGGCGCACGACGCGATCGTCGAGTCCAAGGGGGCGTTCGCGCAGACCCTGACCGGGCTCGACAACCTGATCGCCCTCGGCCAGCACGTGAACGTGAACGGCGTGCTGACGCGCCACCTGCTCGACACGCTGCCGGAGTTCACCGAGCGGATGGTCGCCGCGCAGCCGCGCGAGGTCGGCTTCGATCCGGTGAAGCCTTGGGGCGGCGCCTTCGCGGGGCGCATGCCGTACGGCGAGCTGGTGCCGCGGCTCTCTCCGTACGCGGCGGCGCTCTGCGACAGCCTGCGCCGCATGCGGGCGGCCGACATCGACGCGCGCGTCACCACGTTCCCGCCGTGCCTGCTGCCGGGCGCCGAGGGGCTCGTCACGAGCGATCCCGTCACCGCGTACTACTCGTCGGGCGTGGCGCTCGACGGCATCAAGCGCGAGCAGCAGCGCGGCATGCAGGTGAAGAGCGAGGGGTGCGCGCGCTGCGCGTACGACGACCAGTGCCCCGGCGTCTACGACGCCTACGCCGCGCTGTACGGCCTCGAGGAGCTGTCGCCGCGCGGGCGCAAGCAGGAGCGCGAGCCGCACCCCGGCGCGACGCGCGAGAGCGGCGATCCGCGCGCGCCGCGCGCCCCGGAGACGCCGCTGACCTCGGCGCTCCGCGCGCTGTTCGTGCGCACCGACGAAAAGCTCGCCTGGGCCGTGCGTGAGGTGCGTCCGGTCGCCGGCGACGCGCACGAGCTCGTCTGCGAGGGGGGCGGGCGGAGCTTCGTGGTCGTGGTGGCCGGCGGCGACGCGCCGCTCGCGTACGCGCGCACCGCTCGCTTCGCCATCTCGTATCTGTCCGGCGAGGTCGAGCTGCGCGTCGTGGACGCGATCGCGCGGGTGCTCCGCGCGGCCGAGCACGCCGGCCGCGTGCCGTGAGCCGAGCTCGGCGCGCGCGTGGTCCTCAGGTCTTCGCCTCGACGGCGCGCAGCTCGCTCGTGCCCCAGATCTCCGCGTAGCCGCGCCGCAGGCCGTAGCACTTCGCGCCGAGGGCGCAGGCGCGGCACGCGTCGGCGCGCACGAACTCGCCGCGATCGAGCCCCTCGGGGAGATCGCCGAGCTCGAAGGCGCGCGCGATGGTCGAGTTGGTCGCGTTGGTCGCGTCCGGCGCAGTGGACGTCGGCACGAGGCAGAGCGGCAGCCCGCTCATGTTCTCGAAGCCGCCGACCGCGAGCCCGAGCTCCGCCGCGCGCTCCAGCGCGCGAGCGAGGTAGGGGCGCACGTCGGAGTAGCGCGGCACGAGGCTGCGCTCCTGCGGCACGACGTCGGCCGACGGCGCGACGAACGAGATGTTGAGCAGCGCGCCCGGCCAGCGCGCGTGGACGAACGCCACCTGCGCCTCGAGCTCGCGGTAGTTGCGCTCGCAGATCACGAAATTGAGCACCAGCGTGACGCCCAGCGCGGCGAGCCGATCGATCCCGGCCAGGGTCTTGTCGAACGTCCCCGGCGCCTCGGTGATGGCGTCCGAGATCTCGGCGCGGCAGCCGTGGAGCGAGACGAAGGTCACGCCGACGCCCGCGTCGACCAGCGCTTGCGCGAGCGAGGGCTCTCCGAGCCGTACGGCGTTGGTCTCGAGCGTCACCGGGTGAGGGCCGTGCGCGCGCGCGAGCCGGACGTAGTCGAGCAGCCGCGGGCTCAGCGTCGGCTCGCCGCCCGAGAGCACGACGCGCGCGCCTCGCCCGGCCGCCGCGACGATCGCGGCGCGAATGGCGGCGTCGTCGGGCGCGGGGAGGTGCGTGGACACGAAGCAGAACCGGCACGCCTGGTTGCAGTGGAACTGGACCCGGACGATCGCCTCCTCCACCGGCTCACCCGCCGTCTTCTCGGAGCGACCGAAGGTGAGGAACTCGCGTCGGATCTGCTCGGCGACGCTGTCGACGATCGAGAGCCGCCGCCGCGTGCGGTCGTCGACGATCGGGTGCACCTCGCGGGGGTCGCCGCGCGCGAGGTACGCCTCGTCGAAGCCGGCGCAGCGGTCGACGAGGTTGCAGGCCTCGCAGGCGGGGACGTGTCGATGCCCGGGCCGACGGGCACCGCCGCGCGTGAGCGCGAAGAGGTGCGCGGCGCGGCTCCTGGGGGCGAAGACGCAGGGCGGCGGGCGCACGTCCGAGCTCAGGCGCACGGTCAGCCCGACCTCGCGGGCGCAGGCGTCGAGCGCGAGGATCGGCCCGACGGCGTCCTCGTAGCGCAGCAGATCGGCCGGCTCGGGCGCGCTGGTCGGCACCAGCAGCACGAGCGCCTCGAGGCGCCCGATCGGCTCGAGGCGCTGGACGAGCACGCGCGGCAGCTCGGGCACGAGCTCGAGCGTGGAGCGCAGCAGCGTCACCGCGAGCTCCGTCTTCACGCCGGCGCGCAGCAGCGCCTCGACCCCACGGAGCGTGCGCGCGAAGCCACCCTCGTCGCGCGTGCACGCGTCGAGGCGCGCGTCGACGCCGGCGAGGTTCACTCGCGCGAGCGAGAGCCCGGCCTCACGGAGCGCCAGGGCGCGCGCGTCGTCGAGGAGGGTCGCGTTCGTCTCCAGCGCGACCGACGCCCCGCCGCGCGCGGCGCGCGTGATCAGCGCGGCGAGATCGCGACGCAGCGACGGCTCGCCGCCCGTCAGCACGATCTCCTCGGCCCCCTTGGCGAGCGCCTCGTCGATGCGGGCGCCCACGGCCGCGCCGGCGACGAACGCGGGGACGTCCCTCGCGCTGCGCTGCGTGCACCACGTGCAGTTCTGGTTGCACGTGAGGTTGGTGACGACGCGCTCCGTCCGCATGGGGCTCCGACGCGAGAGCATACGACGCCGCCCGGCCCGACGCTGGAGCGCGCGTCGGCCGTCGCCGGCATCAGCGGTGCGGTGGGCGCGGCGCGCGCTGCGCGCGCTAAGCTCCTGACCCCGTGCCGCTCCTCGACGTCGTCCTCGGCTACGACTGCAACGCCGCGTGCGCCTACTGCACGATCACGGACGAGATGCGGCGCCGCGCCCTCGGGCCCGAGGCGGTGGCCCGCGAGATCGACCGCGCCGCGCAGGCGGGCTTTCGCGAGATCGCCTTCACCGGCGGCGAGCCGACGATCCGCGAGGACCTGCCCAAGCTCGTCCGCTACGCGCGAAAGCGCGGCTTCGTCGACGTGAAGGTCTCGTCGAACGGGCTGCGCTACGCGCACGCGCCGTACCTCGACCACCTGATCGCCGCGGGCGTGAACCGCTTCCACGTCTCGGCGCACGCGCTCGGCGACGCGGCCTACGAGCAGGTGACGCGGCTCCCAGGCACGGGCCCCGCCTTCCGGCGCGGCGTCGAGCACCTGGTGGCCCGCGGGCTCGATCCGACGCTCGACCTCATCGTGAAAGAGGACACCTACCACACGCTCCCCGCCTGGATCGACGCGCTCGTGGCGATGGGCGTGCGCCGCTTCGCGCTCTGGCTCGTCTCGCTCACCGACGGCAACGCGAAGAACGTCGAGCAGCTCCCGGCGCTGGCGGCGATCGTGCCATTGCTGACACGCGCCTTCGACGACGCGCGGGCCGGCGGCTACGAGGTCGTCTCGCTGCACGTCCCGCGCTGCTTCCTGCCCGGCTACGAGGGGCACGTGCGCCACCCGGGCGAGGGGGGCGTGCGCGTGGTGACCCCCGACGAGGTCTTCGATCTGCGCGACTCGCGGCTCACCGGCGGCCACAAGCCCGCCGCGTGCGCGCGCTGCGCCTTCGACGAGCGCTGCCCGGGGCTTCGCCGCGACTACGTCGAGCGCTTCGGCGAGCACGTGACGCCGGTCTCGCGCTTCACGCCTGAGGCGCCCGTCACGGAGTCCGCGGCTCCGGGCGCCGCAGCAGATCCTCGGGCGCGATGAGCCAGGTCGGCTCCGGGACGTCGTCGAGCTCGTAGAACCCGCCGCAGAACACGTCGTGCGGGCAGCCGACGCAGACCGCCTTCTTGCTGCGTCGCTCGCGCAGGTACTCGAAGAGGTTCACCTCGTCGTTGTTCACGAAGATCATGTGCCGCTCGAGCTTGAGCAGGTCGCCCGCGAGAAGCTCCTCGTAGCCGGGCATGAAGCAGAACGGCAGGTTGATCACCTGGAATTTCAGGCGATCGCGCCACTCGTCGATCACGCGCATGGCGATGTCGGCGGCCACCTGCGTGTCGGGGCAGACGTGGCTCGTGGCCCGGCCGAACGGCGTGAGGAACTGCAGGTTCCACCAGCGCAGCCCGAGGTCCCACACGAGCTGCGCCAGCTCGGGGAGCACCCGGTGGTTCGACTTGGTGATGGTGACGTTGGCCCCGAGCTCGAGGCCGGGCACCGACGCAGCGAGGCGCACGACGTTGCGCACGCCCTCGAGGGTCTGCTCGAACGCCTCGGCGACGCCCACGTTCTGCGCGTGGATCTGCGCGGTGTGGCCGTGGATCGAGAAGAGCACCGAGGTCACGCCGGAGCGCACGAGCTTCTGCGCGAACCCCTCGATGCTCGCGAGCCGCCCGTTGGTGGTGACGTTCACCTTCTCGAAGCCGAGGTGGCGCGCGTAGCGGATCAGCTGGAACAGGTTCGGGTTCAGCGTCGGCTCGCCGCCGTCGAGATCGAGGAGCGTCACGCCGCGCGCGCGGTAGTCGCGCAGGATGGCCTTCTGCTGCTCGAAGTCGCCGTCGAACTGCGTGCGCGTGCCGGTCGCGCAGAAGGTGCAACGGTTGTTGCAGCGGTAGGTGGCGTTCATGATCACCTTGCGGGCCCCCTGCCCGGCTTCCAGGCGGCGATCGAACGTCCACTTGAACTTGCGCAGATCCTCGAGCGAGAACTCGTCGGTCTCGACGGTGGGCGACTTCTGGAAGTGCGGCCCCCAGTCCGAGACGAGCGGCAGCACGCGGCCGCGCTGCGCAGCGATCTCGGCGAGGCGCGTCCCCGGCAGCGGCGTCGCGAACTGCACGCTGGGCCACGCGCCCGTCTGCTCGTGCAGCTCGATCGCGAAGGCGAGCGTGCGGTTGATGTCGGCCTTGGTCTCGCCGGGCAGGCCGATCATGAAGTGCACGAGCAGCGGGATCCCGGCCTCCTTCGCGCGCTCGGCGGCCGCGCGGATGGCGCCGAGATCGAGCTGCTTGTCGACGACGTCGTTCACCACGCGCGCGTCGCCGCTCTCGGCGCTCACCGAGAGCGTGGTGAGCTTGCCGCGCATGGCGGCGAGGTGCTTCGGAAGCACGTAGTCGGCGCGCAGGCCGTTCGGGATCTCGAAGGCGAGCGCGCGCGCTTCGAGCGCCGCGAGCAGCGCGTCGAAGTGCGCCTCGTTCACGTTCGCGAGCTCGTCGAGCAGGTGCACGCGCCGGGCGCCGTGGGCCGCGAGCGCGTCGAGCGCGCGCGCGAGGTACGAAGGCGAGTGGCGGCGCTGCGTCTTCGGCGCGGTCCACCCGGAGGCGCCGCGCCCGGGGTTCGAGGAGCAGTGCGTGCATCGGAACGGGCAGCCGCGCGACGAGAGCATCGGCAGCGAGCGCTGGTCGATCGGGAACGCCCAGCCGGCCCGGCCGAGCCCTCGCACCACCGCCTCGTGGAAGGCCCAGTACGCGGGGAGATCGACCAGATCCCAGGCGGGGAGCGGCAGCTCGTCGATCGACGGCTCGCCTCCGCGGCGCTCGAACGCGACGCTCGGCCTCCCCGCGTCGGCGAGCTCGCGCACGAGCGCGTCGAGCTCGGCCTCGGCCTCGTAGCGCAGGATCGCGTCGACCTCGGGGTACGCCGCGAGGATCTGCGCGGAGGGGACGTCGACCACGTGCTGGCCGCTCTGGTAGAGGTCCGCGAGCACGATCGGCGTGGCCGGCGCGTCGCCGCGGAGCCCCGCGAGCAGCGCGGCGAGCGTCGCGTCGCGGGCGGGCGGGCGATGGAACGGCGTGTACGCCACGACGATCACGTCGGGCGCGTCGGGCGCACGCGTGGCGGGCGTGGCGGGCGTGGCGCGCGTCGCGCACGTAGGCCGAGCGCCGCGCGTGAGCCGCGTGAGCGCGAGCGTCCGCTCGACGTCGACGCCGAGCCGCACATAGCCCGCCGCTCCCTCGGCCGCGCCGTCGCCCTCACGCGCCCCCTCACGCGCACCCTCGGCCGCATCGAGCGGCGTGAGCCCCGCGCCCGTGGTCGCCAGCGCGTCGACGAGGCGCACCGCGTGCCCGGCCGCGCGCAGCACCGCCGCCGCCTGCACCGCGCCGAGGTCGGCGAAATACGGGTAGTCGATGAAATCGCGAGAGACCCGCAGCGGCGGGAAGACGACGAGCACGCGGGGCATGGGTGGGGCCTCGCGAAGCGTACGGGCGCGAAGGGCCTCCGTCACGAGAAGCAGAGCAGTCGCGGGACGCGCGGCGTGGCGAGCGCCCAGCGGAAGGTCCCGGCCTCGCCGGAGATCGTGAGGGAGCGCTCGTCGAGCCGGACGTCGCTCCCCCGAGCGAGCGCGACGCCAACGGTCCGCGCGCCCCACGCCTGCAGGGCGGGGTGGCTGCCATGATCGTGCACGGCGACGACGTCGTACCGGACCGCATGGCTCGTCCCCGCCGACGCGCCGCCCGGGGGCTCGACGTGCGCGGCGCCATCGAGCGCCCAGAAGAGCGGCAAGCGCATCACGAGCAGCGGGCGCGAGAGGACCCTGCGCACGAGGGCGAGCTCTTCGGCAGGGAGCACGCCGAGCAGCCGACGCGCGAACGCGAGCGCGGCCGTGCACCGCGCGCCGCACGCGGCGAAGCCGACCGGCGCGTGCTGCGAGAGCGAGTTGAGCTCCCAGGGGATGGTGCCCGCGCCGCCAGCGCCGATCTCGTCGCTGCTGTCGGCGAACGCGCGCAGCACGACCTCGTTGACCCCTTCGTGCTCCGCGGCTGCGCTGCGTTCGAGCGCGATGAAGTGCTCGATGCAGCAAGCGGGGTAGCCCAGCAGCTCGCCGGCGCGCCGCGTCCCGGCATACGAGCGATCGCGCTCCGCTTCGACGAAGCGCTCGGCGAGATCGCCGCGCGAAGCCACGACGTCGAAGCGGGTCGGCGCGCCGCCGACGGTGAGCGAGACGTCGAAGCGGCGCGCGTACGGCGCCGAGCGCACGACCGAGAACCCCTCCGCGCGCAGGCGCCGCTCGAGCTTGAGCGCGGCGTCGAGGCCGAGATCCTCGAACTTGGCGATGTCCCGCGCGCCGGCCCGCAGCGCGCGCAGATCGATGGCACGCGGCTGGTCGTGGCGGAGCAGCGCGGTGCGAGCGGGCGGCGGCCCGGCGGGGAGCGGGGGCTCCTCGCGCCCGCGCGGCACGAGGCCCACGATCTCGTGGAACAGCGCGCCGGCGCGCGCGTCGTCGCCGCGGTCGAACGCGCGGCGGAGCTCGTCGTACCGGTCGGCCAGATCCACGCATTCGAAGGTACGGCGTTGGCGCGGCGGCCGCGAATGCGAAACAGTAAGCTCGACCCCGAATGCAGCGCGCGCCCGCGGAGGAGACCGTCGCCGAGAAGATGGACGGCCGCGACGAGCGGCTGCACGTCTCGATCGGCGCCGTCTGCAACAACAACTGCGTCTTCTGCATGGAGGAGGACCGCGACGGCCGGTACGTGAACAACTCGGCCATGACGCGCGAGCGCGTGCGCTGGATGCTCGAGAAGCACCGCGGCGCCGAGGAGGTCTGCTTCACCTCCGGCGAGCCGACCACGCGCCCCGAGCTCGCGGACTTCTGCGCCTGGGCCAAGGAGCTCGGCTACGCGCGCGTGAGCGTGATGACCAACGGCCGGCGCCTCGGCCACTTCCCCTACGCGGTGCACCTCGCCAAGCAGGGGATGAACCGCTTCTACGTCTCCATCCACGGGCACACGGCGAAGCTCCACGAGGGGCTCACGCGCACCCCCGAGAGCTTCGCGCAGACGGTCGGAGGGCTCGACTCGATCGCGAAGCTGCGGCGCTTCGGCGTGCAGCTGCACACCTCGACCGTGCTCACCGATCGCAACCTGCCGCACCTCGCCGAGATCTACCGGTTCCTGCGCGCGCACGGCGTGGATCAGGTCGTGTTCAACGTGATGCAGGCCAACGGCCGCGCGAACACCTTCTTCGAGCAGATCTTCCCGACGTACACCGAGATCGCGCGCGAGTTCCGCGGCTTCCTCGCGACGATGGCGGGCGACCCCCGCGCGCCCGAGCCGCAGCCCTCGGCGTTCCTCGTCGACATCCCGCTCTGCACCACCGAAGGGATCCCGGACTTCCACCGCGGGTTCGTCGAGCGGCACGTGCACTACGATCTCGAGGAGCGCGCGATCCTCGACGGCGTCGACGCGCAGGCGCGCGCGGAGGAGAGCCACGGTCGGCGCTTGGTGGTGCTGAGCCGCGAGGATCTCGATCAGGCGCGCCGCGACAAGCGCGACGAGTGCGCGCGCTGCCGCCACGACCGGCAGTGCGAGGGGGTCTGGCGCAACTACGCGCGCCGGCGCGGCTGGGACGAGTTCACGCCC
The DNA here is from genome assembly GCA_903923175.1 of uncultured delta proteobacterium. GTDB lineage: Bacteria > Myxococcota_A > Polyangia > Polyangiales > JADJMO01 > CAIXWQ01. Next base: position 13,050 of record CAIXWQ010000911.1, read on the forward strand.
GTCCCGGCCGAGTAGCGACGCGCGCGCAGACGCGCCGAGCGCGGGTCGCGCCTCACCGGCCGTCGAGCACCCGGCGGACCTTGCGCGCCAGCTCGAGCGCCGTGAAGGGCTTGGCGAGGAGCTCGACGCTCGCGCCCTCCACGCCGCGCAGCTCGATGGCGTCGGCGACGTAGCCGCTGATGAAGAGCACCTTGATCGTGGGCCGCAGCGCCCGGATCGCGCGCGCGAGTCGCCCGCCGTCGAGCTCGGGCATGATCACGTCGGTCACCAGCAGATCGAGCGGCCCGACGTGCGCCTCGGCGAGCTCGAGCGCCGTTCGCCCGTGCTCCGCCAGGAGCACGCGGTAGCCGTGCCGCTCGAGCGCCGCGCAGGCGAGGCGCCGCACGCCGGCCTCGTCCTCGGCGAGCAGGATGGTCTCGCTCCCCCTTCGCGGGGCGCTCGAGGGGGAGCGCTGCGCGTCGCGCTCGGCCGCGTCGTCGAGCGCCGGGAAGTAGAGGTCGAACCGCGCGCCCTCGCCCGGCTCGCTCTCGACCTCGATGTGCCCGAGGCTCTGCTTCACGATGCCGAACACGGTCGCGAGGCCGAGCCCCGTCCCCTGCCCCTGCGGCTTGGTGGTGAAGAACGGCTCGAACACGCGCGCCCGCACCGCCGCGGTCATGCCGACGCCGGCGTCGCTCACGCGCAGCAGCGCGTGGCGTCCGGCCTTCGCGTCGGGGTGACGCTTCAGGAAGTCCTCGCCGAGCTCGACGTCGTGCGTCTCGACGGAGAGGCACCCGCCGCGCGGCATCGCGTCGCGCGCGTTCGTCGCGAGGTTGAGCAGCACCTGCTCGATCTGCACGGGGTCGACGCGGATCCGGCCGAGCGCCGCCGACAGGCTGGTCGTCACGCAACCGTCCTCGCCGATCACCCGCCGCAGGACCGACTCCACCCGCGCGATGATCTCGTTGAGGTCGACCACGCGCGGCGCGAGCAGCTGCGAGCGGCTGAAGGCGACGAGCTGGCGCGTGAGCGCGGCGGCGCGCGCCGACGCGTCCCGGATCTCGTCGAGCATCGGGCGCCCCTCGCTCCCCTCCGGGAGCTCGAACCTGAGGAACTCGCAATTGCCGCCGATGATCGTGAGCAGGTTGTTGAAGTCGTGCGCCACGCCGGCCGCGAGCCGCCCGATGGCCTCGACCTTCTGGGCGCTGCGCAGCTGCTCCTCGAGCTCCACGCGCGCGGTCACGTCGGACCACGAGCCGACGATCTCGTCGACGTCGCCGCCTTCGCCGCGTGAAGGCTTTCGCTCGTCGCGGATCCACACGTAGCGGCCGTCCTTCCGGCGGAACCGATACTCGAGCGCCTGGCGCTCGAGCTCGCGCGGGAGCGGCTGGACGCCCACGCGCTCGGCGTCGGCCGGGTGCAGGTTGGTCGCCCACCAACCGGGCGCCAGCGCCTCGGCTTCGGACCAGCCGGTCACGGCGTCGACGTTCGCGCTGACCCAGGCGAGCTCGAACCCCTCGGCGCGCGCCGCGAGGGCGTAGATCATCGCCGGGCTCGCGGAGACGATCCGGCGCAGCGTGTCCTCGCCGCGCTTGCGTGCGGTGACGTCGCGCGTGATGCCGCTCGTGGAGCGCGGCCGACGCTCTACCCCCTCGTCGAAGGCGGTCCGCCCGTGCACCGCGAGCCACCGGGTCTCGCCGTCCGCGCGCACGATGCGGCACTCGAAGACGTTGGCGCCCTCGCGGTTGCTCGCGTCGAGCGCGCTCGCGATGCTCTCGAAGACCCGCGGGAGGTCGTCGGGGTGCGTGCGCGCCATGACCTCCTGGATGGGGAGGTCCTCGGCGTCGACGCCGAAGTGCGCCCGCGCCGTCGCGTCGAGGTGCATCCGGCCGTCGGCGATGTCGTGGCGCCAGGTCCCGAGCTCGGCCGCGTCGAGCGCGAGCTGCGTGGTGCGCTGGCTCTCGCGCAGCGCGGCCTCGCTCGCACGCAGCTGCGCGTCGAGCCGATGACGTTGGAGCGCCGTCTCGATCGCGACGCGCAGCGCGCGCAGATCGACCGGCTTGACGAGGTAGGCGTACGCCGCGCTCGCCTCGACCGAGGCGAGGCGGTCCTCGTCCGCGAACGCCGTCAGGTAGATGACCGGCACGCCGTGGGCGGCCTGCAGGAGCCGCGCGGTCTCGACGCCGTCGAGCGCGCCGGCGAGCTGGATGTCCATGAGCACGAGGTCGGGCACGACCTCGAGCGCGGCCTCGAGCGCCGCCTCTCCGCTGGCGACCGGCTCGAGCACGACGTAGCCGAGGCTACGCAGCTCGCGCTGGAGGTGCATCGCGACGATCCCCTCGTCCTCTACGATCAGGATCCGCCGCCCCGGCCCGACGCGCTCGCCGTTGGTCATTTGTGCCTCGTGAAGGTGAGCGTGAAGCGCGCGCCGCCGCGGCCCGGGTCGTCGCCGACCTCGAGCCGCGCGCCGATCTGCCGCGCGAGCGCGTGGACGATCTGCATCCCGAGCGAGCTCGAGGGCTGACCTGCGATGGCGTCGGGGAGCCCGACGCCGTTGTCGGCGACGCACAGCGAGAGCGCGTCGCCCGCGGCGCGGATCGCGACCCGGACCACCGGCGCCGGGCGCTCCCCCTGCGCCGCCCACCACGCGGGCGGGAAGGCGTATTTCAAGGCGTTGGTGAGCAGCTCGCCGACGATCAGCCCGCACGGCAGCGCGTGCTCGATGTGCAGCCGGACCTCGTTGGACTCGAGCGCGAGCCGCACGCGGGGGTCGATCGACACCGCGGCCATGACCTGGCCCGCGAGCCCCTCGAGGTAGGCGCCGAAATCGACCTCGGTCAGGCTCTTCGAGCGGTAGAGGCTCTCGTGCACGAGCGCCATCGCCCGCGCCCTCGCCTGCATCTCGCGCAGCTTCGCGACGGTGCGGGGGTCGTCGATCTCGGCCGCTTGCAAGCCGATGAGCGAGATGATGACCGCGAGGTTGTTCTTCACGCGGTGGTGGACCTCGCGCAGCAGGGCGTCCTTCTCGGCCAGCGCGGCGCGGATGCGCTCCTCGCCGAGCTTGCGATCGGTGACGTCGCGCGCGAAGCCGACCGTGCCCGTCGCGACGCCGGCAGCGTCGAAGACTGGCGCCTTGAACGTCTCCATCCAGCGATCCTCGCCGCGATCGACCACGCGCTCCTCGACGTTCTTGCGCTGCGCGGAGGCGAGCACCTCGCGATCGTCGGCCCGGTAGGCCTCGGCGAGCGCGCGCGGCCAGACGTCGAAGTCGTCCTTGCCGACCAGCCCCTCCGGCGCGGAGCGCCCCGCGGCGACGGCGAAGGGGCGGTTGACGGCGACGAACCGGGAGCGCTCGTCCTTCAGCCACACGAGGAACGGGAAGTTGTCGAGGATCGCCTGCAGGTCGGCGCGGCTCTTCTGCAGCGCGGCCTCCGCGCGCTTGCGATCGCCGATGGCGCGCACGAGCACCACGACCCGCCGCAGCCCGGCGAGATCGGCGAGCCGGAGCGTGACCTCGACCCAGAAGGTGCTCCCGTCGCGGCGACGCGCCACCCACTCCACGGTGGGCGTCTCGCCGGCGAGCGCACGCGCGATCAGCGCGACCGCCTCGGCCTGGCCGTACGGCGGCTCGCCGAGGCTCAGCAGGCTCGCGTCCATCCCGCGCATCTCCGCCGCCGTGTAGCCGTACATCTCCTCGACGCGCGCGTTCACGTTCACGATCGCGCCGGTCTCGGCGTCGTGCAGGAAGATGCCGTCGCTCACGCCGTCGAAGAGCGCGCGGAAGCTCTCCTCGCTCTGGCGCTGCGCGGCTTCGAATTCGTGGCGGGAGGTGACGTCGCGCGCGACGCCGAGCACGCCGAGCGGCGCGCCGTCGGCCGCGCGCACCGGGGTCTTGATCGTCTCGAACAGCGCGTGGCGGCCGTCGCTCGCGAAGGTGAGCCACTCCTCGTTCACGTTCGGGCGGCCGAGGGCCAGGGCCTCGCGGTCCTTCTGACGGAAGAACGCGGCGAGCGCTTCGTCGACGAAGTCCTCGTCGCGCTTGCCGACGATCTCCTCCTCGGGCGCGCCGAAGTAGCGCTCGAACCCCTCGTTGCAGGCGAGGTAACGGCCGTCGGGAGACTTGAGCCACACGAGATCGGGGATCGCCCGCACGATCGCGCGCAGGCGCAGCCGCTCGCGTTGCAGCTCCTGCTCCGCGGCGCGATGCGCGGTCACGTCGCGGAACGACCAGAGGCGGGCGCGCTCGCCGTTCACCGCCAACGCGTGCGTGTAGCGCTCGAACACGCGGCCATCGAGGAAGTCGAGCGCGTCGGTGGTCTCCTCGTCCGTCGCGTAGAGCCGGGACACCTCGCGCACGAAGCCGTCGGGATCCACGAGCTGCGCGAGGACGTGCCGGAGGATCAGCTGTTCGCGGCCGGTCGCCAGCACGTCGCTCGGCACGCGCCAGAGCTCGGCGAACCTGCGGTTGAAGTCGAGGACCACGCCGTCGCGACCGACGACGAGGATGCCGTCGGCGGTGGCGTCGAAGGCGACGCGGAGGAGCGAGTCGCTCATGGGGGCGCCCCCGGACGTGCTCGGTGCGACCTGCGACTGGGCCCCTTCATCATTTTGTCGCGATTCTCTCCTACTCGGGTGCGCGTCGAAAGGGGGTGCACGGGGGGTTCACGGACGCGGCCGGGCGGGCGCGCAGGCGACGCCACCCACGAATTCGTGCTCGCCGTGCGACGCCGGCCGAGGCGCTCGGGGCGCGTCCGACCTCGTCGCCCCCAAGGCCCCGACGGCGCGATGGACGAGGGCGCGCCGGTCGTCCCGAATTGAGCGCGCGCGCACCCGACCGAGGGCGCCTTCGTCGTGCGTCGGCGCGACCGCGAGCATCTCGCATCGACGGAACGCTCGCGCGCACGAGCAGCGATCGCGGGCGGTGCGCGACGTCCGTTCATGTATAGAGCGTGCGTTCCGCGAGGAGGGGCGCGCGAGAATGAAGAACGGCGTGCATTTCGACAGGGTGAGGATCGGCGCGCTCGAGTGCGTCGATCCGCCACTGCGCGTCACCTCCGCGGAGCTGAGCCAGCGGATGGCGCCGATGCTGCGGCGGTTCGGGATGCCGCTCGACATGCTCGAGTCGCTCACGGGCATCGTGGCGCGTCGCCAGTGGGAGCCCGGCACCACGCCGAGCTCGGTCGCGGCGGAGGCCGGGGCGCGCGCGCTCGCCGCCGCCGGCATCGACCGCGCGCGCGTCGGGCTCGTGGTGAACTCGTCGGTCTGCAAGGACTTCATCGAGCCGTCGGTGGCGTCGACGGTGCACGGCCGGCTCGGGCTCTCGGCCGACTGCCTCAGCTTCGACGTGGGCAACGCCTGCCTCGCGTTCCTCGACGCGATGACCATCGCCGGCAACATGATCGAGCGCGGCCAGATCGAGTGCGCGCTGATCGTGGACGGTGAAGGGAGCCACCAGATCACCGAAGCGACCATCCGGCGCCTGCTCGAGCCGACGTCGACGCCGCGCACGCTGCGCGACAACTTCGCGTCGCTCACGCTCGGCTCGGGCGCGGTCGCCATGCTGCTCGGCGACGAGTCGCTCTTCCCGCACGGGCACCGGCTCCTCGGCGGCGTCACGGTCGCGGCCTCGGAGCACAACAACCTCTGCCGCGGGCACGCCGACGAGATGATCACCGACGGCGCGGGGCTGCTCGCCGCGGGGCTTTCGCTCGCGGAGCGGACCTTCGCGCGCGCCGCGAGCGCGCTCGGCTGGACGCCCGACGCGCTCGACGAGTGCGTGCTCCACCAGGTGAGCGCGGTGCACACGCAGAAGCTCCTCGACAAGCTCGGCATCGCGCAGCGCAAGGCGCACACGATCTTCCAGGAGCACGGCAACGTCGGCCCGGCCGCGCTGCCGATCACGCTCGCCAAGGCGGCGGCCGCGGGGCGCCTCGCGAGCGGCCACCGCATCGGGCTGATGGGGATCGGCAGCGGGCTGAATTGCGCGATGATGGAAGTCGTCTGGTAGCCGCGATGAACCTCCAGCACCTCCCGCGCGAGCTGTACCCCTTCGACGGCAAGTACTTCGACGTCGGCGGCGGCGTGCGCCTGCACCACCTCGACGAGGGCGAAGGGCCCCCGGTCGTGATGGTCCACGGCAACCCGACGTGGTCGATCTACTACCGCAACCTCGTGCTCGCGCTGCGGGGCACGCACCGCTGCATCGTGCCCGACCACGTCGGCTGCGGGCTCTCCGACAAGCCCGGCGACGATCGCTACCCGTACACGCTCGCGCGCCGCGTCGACGATCTCGAGGCGCTCCTGGAGCACACCGGCGCGCAGCGCGACGTCACGCTGATCGTGCACGACTGGGGCGGGATGATCGGCATGGCGTGGGCGGCGCGGCACCCCGAGCGCATCAAGCGCCTGGTCGTGCTCAACACCGGCGCGTTCCACCTGCCGAAGTCGAAGAGCTTCCCGTGGCCGCTGCGTCTCACGCGCACCGCGATGGGCGGCCTCCTCGTGCGGCGCTTCAACGCGTTCAGCGCGGTGGCGGCGCGCGTCTGCTGCAAGCGCACGCCGATGTCGCCCGAGCTGCGCGCGGCCTACTGCGCGCCGTACGACACCTACGAGAACCGCATCGCCACGCTCCGCTTCGTGCAGGACATCCCGCTGCGCGCGGGCGACGCGTCGTACGACCTGATCTCCGAGACCGAGCCGAAGCTCGCGGCGCTGCGCCACGTCCCGATGCTGATCGGCTGGGGCATGCGCGACTTCGTCTTCGACGTGCACTTCCTCGACGAGTGGCAGCGCCGCTTCCCCGAGGCCGAGGTGCACCGCTACGACGACTGCGGCCACTACGTCCTCGAGGACGCGGCCGAGGAGCTCGTGCCGCTCGTCACGCGCTTCGTGAACGCCGAGCTCCCCGAGGCGGGCGCGTGAGCTGCAACATCGCGCGCTTCCTCCCCGCGATGGCGCGCACGCGGCCGTACGCGATGGCGATCGCGTGCCCCGCCGGCCGCGGGCGAAGCGGCAAGGCGCGCTACGAGCACGCGACCTTCCAGCAGCTCGATCACGACAGCGACGTGCTGGCGCGCGGGCTCGAGCGCGCGGGGATCGGCCGCGGCGTGCGCACCGCGCTGATGGTGACGCCGAGCCTGGAGTTCTTCGCGCTGACGTTCGCCATCTTCAAAGCGGGCGCGGTGCCGGTGCTCGTCGACCCGGGCATCGGCATCAAGAGCCTCGGCGCGTGCCTCGCCGAGGCGGCCCCCGAGGCGTTCATCGGCGTCCCGAAGGCGCACGTCGCGCGGCTGCTCCTCGGCTGGGCGCGCGAGACGGTGCGCACCTGCGTGTGGGTCGGCGGGAGGCTCGCCCTCGACGGCGGCCTGACGCTCGACGACGTGCGCAGGCTCGGCAGCGGCGAGGGGCGCTACGCGATGGCCGAGACCGACGCCGACGAGACGGCCGCCATCCTGTTCACCAGCGGCAGCACCGGCGTGCCCAAGGGGGCGGTCTACACGCACGGCAACTTCGCCGCGCAGGTCGAGCTGATCCGCGCGACGTACGGCATCGAGCCGGGCGAGATCGACCTCCCCACGTTCCCGCTCTTCGCGCTGTTCGACCCCGCGCTCGGCATGACGACGGTCGTCCCCGACATGGATTTCACCCGGCCGGGCTCGGTCGATCCCGACAAGATCTTCGAGGCCATCCAGGGGTTCGGGGCCACCAACATGTTCGGCTCGCCGGCGCTGATCCGGCGGGTGGGCGCAGCGGGCGCGGCGCGCGGCGTGAAGCTCCCCTCGCTGCGGCGCGTGATCTCGGCGGGCGCGCCGGTCCCCGCCGACGTGCTCGAGCGCTTCTCGACGATGCTGAACCCCGAGGCGCAGGTCTTCACGCCGTACGGCGCGACCGAGGCGCTCCCCGTCTGCTCGATCGGCAGCCACGAGATCCTGCGCGAAACCGGCGCGCGCACCCGCGACGGCGCAGGCACGTGCGTCGGCAGGCCGGTGCCCGGCGTCGAGGTCTCGATCATCGAGATCACGGACGAGGCGATCGGCGCGCGTGGCAGCAGTGGCAGCAGGCGCCTCGCGCCCGGCGAGATCGGCGAGATCGTCGTGCGGGGCCCGGTGGTGACGCGCAGCTACTTCGGCCGCGACGCCGCGACCGCGCTCGCCAAGATTCCCCACGACGACGGCACCGTCTCCCACCGCATGGGCGACGTCGGCTACCTCGACGACGCCGGGCGCCTCTGGTTCTGCGGGCGCAAATCGCATCGCGTACGCACGAGCGCGGGGCCCCTCTTCACCGACCCGGTGGAGGGGATCTTCAACGCGCACCCCGCGGTCTTCCGCACGGCGCTGGTCGGCGTGCCGCGCGGCGACGCGGCGGAGCCGGTGCTCTACGTGGAGCTCGCGAAGGAAGGGCCGAAGCCCGATCGCACGGCGGTCCGCCGCGAGCTGCTCGCGCTCGCGCAGACGCGCGAGGAGACGCGCGCCGTGCGCACGGTGCTCTTCCACGACGGCTTCCCGGTCGACATCCGCCACAACGCCAAGATCGGCCGCGAGAAGCTCGCCGAGCAGGCGACGCGCGCGCTCGGGGGGCGGCTGCCGTGAGGGCGCTGGTGACCGGCGGCGGCGGCTTCCTCGGCGCGGCGATCGTCCGCAAGCTGCGCGCGCGCGGAGACGAGGTCCGCAGCCTCGCGCGCGGCGACTACCCGGACCTCGCGGCGCTCGGCGTCGAGGTGCTCCGCGGCGATCTGCGCGACGCGGGCGCGGTCGTGCGCGCGGCGGCCGGCTGCGACGTCGTGTTCCACGTGGCGGCCAAGCCCGGCATCTGGGGGCGCGCGACGGACTTCCACGAGACCAACGTGGTCGGCACCGAGCACGTCGTCTCGGCCTGCCTGCGCGAGCGCGTGGGGCGGCTCGTCTACACGTCGTCGCCGAGCGTGATCTTCGCGGGCGGGCCGATCGAGGGGGGCGACGAGTCGCTGCCGTATCCGACGCGCTTCCTCGCGCACTACCCGCGCACCAAGGCGATCGCGGAGCGCCACGTGCTCGCCGCCAACTCGGCCGCGCTGCGCACCGTCTCGCTCCGGCCCCACCTGATCTGGGGCCCCGGCGACAACCACCTCGTGCCGCGCATCGTCGCGCGCGCGCGCGCCGGGCAGCTGCGCAAGATCGGCTCGGGCGCGGCGAAGGTCGACTCGGTCTACGTCGACAACGCGGCCGACGCGCACCTGCTCGCGGCCGATCGGCTCGGCGCGCACGACTCGGCGCCCGCCGGCAGGGCCTACTTCATCACCAACGGCGAGCCGCTCCCGGTCGGAGAGCTGATCGACCGCATCCTGCTCGCCGCGGGGCTCGCGAAGCTCGATCGCTCGATCCCGATCGGCGTCGCCTACGCCGCCGGCCTCGCGTCCGAGCTCGTGTACGGCGCGCTCGGCCTCACGCGCGAGCCGCGCATGACGCGCTTCCTCGCCAAGCAGCTCTCCACCGCGCACTGGTTCGACCTCGGCGCCGCGCGCCGCGACCTCGGCTACGCGCCGGCCATCTCGATCGACGAGGGGATGCTCCGGCTCGGCGCGTGGCTGCGGAGCGTGACGCCGTCCGACCCGGGCGCTCGCTGAGCTGCGTCGAGGCTCGCGCGATCGCAGCTCAGACCCGTACGCCCAAGGTCCCCGCCAGGTCGTCGAGGTCGTCGGCGCGGATCCCCCTCGCCGCGAACCCCTCGCGCAGCGCCTTCGCCGTCCGCTCGAAGAACGCGTCCTCGGCGGCCCACGGGATCCCTGCGCGCTCGTAGAGCGCCCGCGCGCGATCCATGCGGTACATGCGGTCGACGCGCACCACCTCGACCACCGGCGCGAGGCGCGCGACCAGGCGCTCCACGTTCATCGGCAGCATCGGCTGGATGACCGCGCAGGTGCGCAGCCCGCGCCGGTGCGCTTCCTCGAGCGCCTCGATGCGCGCGTCGATCGGATCGGCGCCCGGCTCGAACTGCGCGCGCAGCTTGTCGTCGTCGGTGGGGATGGAGAAGCCGACGATGGCCGCCTTGGCGCGCGCGAGCAGCTCGAAGTCCTCGCGGATGCGCGCAGCGCGCGTGAGCACCATCGGCACGAAGCCCGCGTCGACGAGCACCTCGAGGCACTGGCGCGTGATGCGGAACTTGCGCTCGAGCGGCTGGTACGGATCGGTCAGGATCGGGCTCATGCGCACGACGCCGGGCGGGTGCTCGCGCACCTCGCGCCGCAGCACCTCGGCGGCGTTGATCTTCACGTCGACCCAGCGCCCCCAGGGGAGCTTCGGCAGCCCTTCGAGCGCGCGCGACAGATCGGCGCGCTCGTCGACGTAGCAGAACTCGCAGCCGATCATGCAGCCGACGTAGGGGTTCACGTAGTAGTGCCCGAGCCCCTCGGGGATGAGCACGCGCTCGACCTCGATCTCGCGCACGAGGCTAGGCCGGCTGGTGACGGGGCGGTCGCCGCCCGCGGCGCTCGAGAGGCTCGGCAGCGCCCCCTCGCGCGCGCGCACCATCGCGACGAGCTGCCCGACCACGCGCCGCTCGGGCTCGCCGAGCGGCTGGTCGGCGCGGAACGTGCGGCGCACGCAGACGTTGAAGCGCTCGGTGCGCGCGAAGCAGTCGCGCGCGTCGTCGCGCGCCTCGAGCTCGACGAGGAGCATCACGTCGCCGCGGCCGAGGGTGACCTGGATCCCCTGCTCGGCGTCCCAGGCGACCAGTCTCCACTGCGAGGGCGACGGCCGGGCGGCCAGCAGCGGCGCGAGCAGCTCCCGGGCGACGCCGTCGATCGCGCGTCGTGTGGGAGGCGCGGGAGGCGCGGGAAGCGCGGGATCTCCGGGGCGCTCGGGGCTCACGGGATCGAGCACTACGCCGCGGCAATGGCCCGGGCAAGCGCGGCTCTGCGGGCGCGCGGCTCGTCACCGGCGGTCGCGGGTCGTCGGACGCCCTCGCGCGCCCTCCTCGCGCGCCCTCCTCGCGCACCTTCGGCAGTGGTACGTGGCCCGTCGATGGAGCAGATCGTCACCTACCTCTCGGCCGACCAGATCGCCGAGCGCGTGAAGGCCCTCGGCGCGGACATCAAGCGCGACTACCAGGACAAACGCCTCGCGATCATCATCGTGCTGAAGGGCTCGTTCGTCTTCGCCGCCGATCTCATCCGCGCGATCGATCTCCCGCACCTGCGCGTCGATTTCCTCGGCGTCCGCTCGTACGAGGGGACCGAGTCGTCGGGCGTGGTGCAGATCACCAACGACCTCTCGCGCCCGATCGAGGACGAGGACGTGCTCCTGGTCGAGGACATCGTCGACACCGGCCTGACGATCTCCTACCTGCTCGACCTGCTGCAGACCCGCAAGCCGCGCTCGCTCAAGGTCTGCGCGCTGCTGCACAAGCCGGCGCGCGCCAAGATCGCCGTGCCGATCGAGTACCTCGGGTTCACCATCGAGGATCGCTTCGTCATCGGCTACGGCCTCGATTTCGGCGAGAAGTTCCGGAACCTGCCGTTCCTCGGCGTGCTCCAGCGCGCGTAGCAGCAGTAGTGAGCGAAGACCTCCGGCTCGTCGATCCCGAGGCGCTCGATCGCAAGCGCACGCCGCGCGGTCGGGTGTCGATCATCGTGCCGCAGCGCTGGCTGCGCGAGGGGGCGCGCCTGGAGGTCGATCTCCCCGCGCGCCTCAAGTGCGACGCGTGCGACGGCGGCGGCTGCGACGCGTGCGAGCGGAGCGGAGCGTTCAAGCTGCCGGACGACCGGCGCCCGGTCGCCGTCACGCTCCCGCGCGTGACCGACGACTTCCTCGCCGTGCGCGTTCAGCACCCGGTCGGCGATCGCGAGCCGAGCCTGCTGGTCGTGCGCGTCGCGGCGGGCGAAGAGCCTTCGCCGGGCGTGCGGTGGCTCGGCGAGAACCACGACGTCGCACCGACCGTCCCCGACGATCCGGCGCGGGCGGGGATGCCGGCGTTGCCGCAGGTCCCGCCGTGGGTGAGCTGGGTGGTCACGATCGCGCTCGCCGCGCTGCTCGGGATGCTGGCCGGCCGGTGCGGGATCGGCTGAGCCGGGCGATACTGCGCGCCGCATGGCAAAAGACATCCTCGTGCTGGCCTACGACGCGTGCGGCACCTGCAAGAAGGCGCGCAAGTGGCTCGACGCGCACGGCGCGAAGTACGTGGTGCGACCGATCGTCGAGCAGGCGCCGACCGCCGCCGAGCTCGCGAAATGGATCCCCGCGAGCGGCAAGCCGGTGCGCAAGTGGCTGAACACCAGCGGCCAGAGCTACCGCGAAAAGGGCAAGCCCGCCTTCGACGCCGCGAGCGAGGCGGAGATCACGCGCTGGCTCGCGGCCGATGGCAAGCTGGTGAAGCGGCCGGTGCTGGTCGTGGGCGCGCGGGTGCTCGTCGGCTTCGACGAGGACGAGTACGCAGCGCTGCTCGGGGGCGGGAAGTAGGCGCCGCTCACTCGGGCTTGCGATCGCTCACCGCGGTCGCGAGCGCGACGAGCCGCACCTCCGTCGCGCGCAGGCCGCGCGTGGCGCCGAACGGCACGGCGCCGAGCTGCCCCTCGCGCAGCTCGAGCTCGACCTCGTCGCAGGTCAGGATCCCGCTCCCTTCGAGGACGAAGAAGAACCCCTGGTTCTGCTCCGCGTGCGGCCGGATGGCCTGCCCGGGCTCGAGGCAGATCAGCACGACCTTCGCGCGCTCGTCGCGGTGGAGGATGCGCGGAGCGAACTTCGCGTCGAAGGCGACGCGGGCGCGGACGTCGAGGACGGGCATGTCGACGAGCGTGCGGCTCCGCCGCGGCCGAGGCCATGGCGGACGTCATGCCCGGCGCCGGCACGAGCGGGCAGCTCAGCTCGCCTCGCCGACGATCTCGCCCTCGACGCCGGCGACCGTCACGCGCTTGCCGACCGCGAGCGCGGCGTACTTGAGCATCGCGAGCGCGCTCGCGTGCCCGCCATCGCGGTGCGCCACGCTGGTGAGCTTGCCGATCGGCCCGCCCTCGAGCTCGACGTCGGCCCCGGCGACGAGCGCCTCGCCCCCCGCCGCGAACGCGAGGCGCGCCAGCTTGCGGTGCACGCGCCCTCGCATCTGGAGCATCACGACGACCTCCTGGCCGACGTAGCACCCCTTCGAGAAGCTCACCGCGCGCTTCTCGAGCCCCCCCTCCTGCACGTAGCTCGCGCCGTCGACGTCGACGCCGAAGGTCGCGCGGCCGGCCTCGACGCGCAGCGCGCGCAGCCCGGCCTCTTCGATCGTGCGCGCTCCGCAGGCCTCGAGCTTCGCGACGATCGACGCGAGCTCGCCCCGGGCGACGTCGAGCGCGAGCCCGCCGCCGACCCCGAGCTCGTCGAGCTTGGCGCCGCGCCCTCCGAGCCCCGCCGCCTCGGCGATCGCGCCGGCGCCGCCGCCCTGCAGGAGCAGCAGCGCGCGCGCGTCGTCGAGGGCGAGCTCGACGTCCTCCATCACGATGAACTTCTCCCACTGCTGGAGGATGGCGTCGCGCGCGCTCGTGGGGACCCAGGCGGCGAGCGCGCCAGCGCCCGGCTCCGCGTCCGGGTCGGCGGCGAGCACGTATACGTCGCCGAGGATCTTCCCCTTCACGGTGAGCACGCAGCCGTAGGCCGCGCGAGGCCCCTGCTGCTTCGCCAGCGCGTTGACGTCGCAGGTGGTCGCGCCGTTGAGCCAGGCGAAGCGGTCTTCGCCCGTGAGGGCGACGCGGGCGCGGCCGGCGTCGTGGAAGAGGACGGCGCCGGCGGCGAGGTCTCCCAGCGTCGGGAGGGAGAGCGTCGGAAGCGCGGACATCGTGGACACGTACCTCGGATGCGTGACGGCGGCATCCGGATGGCGTAACGCCGGCGAGCGGAGGCGGCCCACCGCTGTGACGCCCGGACGACAGTGTCGTGATCGTCGAACAGCGCGAGATCGAGCCCAGGCCCGGCCGATCCCGGGAGCCCAGGGGCCGCGCCGTAGAACGCCCCGCCACCGAAATACGTGCCGGTGTGCACCCCGCCCGCGTCACGCGCGCAGCAGGGCGCGGTCTACGTGTTCGCGAAGACCGGCGACACCTGGGCGGAGCAGGCGCGGCTCGTGCGCGCGGGCGGCGGGGCCGGCGAGTCCTTCGGCGCGCGCGGCGCGTTCGACGGCACGACGGCGATCGTCGGCGCGTTCGGCGCGCGGGTCGGCGTCGGCGTGCAGCAGGGCGCCGCGGACGTCTTCGTTCGAAGCGGCACGACGTGGACGCAGCAAGCCGAGCTCGTCGCCGCGGACGGCGTGGCGGGGGACGGCTTCGGCGGGGGGGTCGGCGTCTCCGGCGCGACGGCGATCGTGGGCGCGGCCGACGGCACGGTGGGCGCCGACGCGCAGCAAGGGGCGGCGTACCTGTTCGTGCGCGACGGCACGACCTGGACGCAGCAGGCGAAGCTCGTCGCCGCGGACGGCGCGCCGAGGGACTTCTTCGGCACCGTCGCGATCAGCGGCGGAACGGCGCTCGTCGGCGCGCAGGCGGCCGCGACCGACCCGAGCGGCGGCCAGGGCAAGGCGTACGTGTTCGTCTCCGCGCAGACGAACGGCGACGCGTGCAGCGCGGCGGGCGAGTGCGACTCCGGTTTCTGCGTCGACGGCGTCTGCTGCGCGACCGCGTGCGTCGCCCACTGTCAGGCGTGTCGCGCGTCGGCGACCGGCGGCGCCGATGGCACCTGCGGGCTGGTGCTCGACGGGCTCGACCCTCGCGACGCGTGCCCGGGCGCCTCGACCTGCGCGGCCTCGCAGTCTCACCGCGTACGTCTGCGACGGCGCGGGCGCGTGCACGACGAGGACGAGCGCCTGCCCGTCCGGGTGCGACGCCGCGGGCGTGGCCTGCCTGCGCCCGTGCGCCGGCGACGCCGACTGCGACGCGACGGCGTACTGCAAGGCGGGGTTCTGCGCGCCGACCGAGCCGCTCGCCACCGCGTGCACGACCGACACGCACTGCAGCTCCGGCGCCTGCGTCGACGGCGTCTGCTGCGACACCCACTGCGAAGCGTCGTGCCGGGCCTGCGCGGAGCCGGGCTCGGTCGGCACGTGCGTCGTGGTGAAGGGCCCGCCGCGCGCAGGCCACCCGGCGTGCGGCGCCGGCGATCCGAAGTGCGCCGGCACCTGCGGCGGCGTCGACGACGACTGCTACTTCCCGAACCAGGGGGCCCCCTGCGGCGCGGGGTGCACCGACGCGACCGGCTCGGTGTGCGACGCGACGGGGCTCTGCCTCGCGCCGACGCCGTGCCCGAAGAACCTCCGGTGCGACCCGGCGACCGACCTCTGCAAGGCGAGCTGCGAGGCGGACTCCGACTGCCTCGCCGGCGGCCACTGCGCGCCCTACCAAGGCACCAGCGTGTGCATGGGCCCGGAGCCGACGTGGTCGCTCGCGTGCGCGATCGAAGGGCGCGGCGGCGCGTCCTCC
>CAIXWQ010000912.1 GCA_903923175.1 uncultured delta proteobacterium
CCACGCCCCACGCGAGCCCGCCCGCGAGCGGGCAGCGGCCCGCGCCGAGCGCTTTCGCGTCGAGGAGCAGGAACGCCGGGCGCGCGTCGCGATCAGAGAGCAGGTCGACCGGCTCGCGACCGATCGCGACCCCCGCGTAGGCCTCCGCGTCCGAGGGGAGCGCGTCGACGACGTAGAGGTCGAAGCGGGCGTCCCCCCCCTCGCGCGCGTCGCCGAGCGGCGCGGGCATGCCGACGCCGTCGACCACCGTGCCGAACGCCTCCACCAGCGCGGTGCGGGCGGAGGCGAGCGCCGCGGTGGTGGCGCCGTGCACGCACACCGGCGCCGTCGTCGCGCAGAGGCGGGCTGGCGCGCTCGGGCGAGCGATCGCTGGGCCGTAGAGCGCGCCGTCGTCGCTGCGGTGGAGCGTGCCGGCCTCGGCCGCGCAGGGCGCGAGCAGCGCGGCGAGGGCGAACGAGGCGAGCGCGAACCTGGCGAAGATGCGAGGGATTTGACAGTCGCGCGCCCCCCCCCGTACAACCTTATGGATCCACGGAAACAGCGCTCGGGAGCGGTCACGATCCGCGCGGCGTCGGTGCCTCGCGGTGCTCAAAGTCGGCCCCCGCATGCGTTCGCGGGCGCCGCTCCCGTCGCCCGGAGGCGGCCTTGCACCACGACAAACCTGCCGGTCCGACGCACCCCGTTACGTTCGACCTTTCGCGCGGTGAAGTCCATCTCGACCTCCCGTCGGGAGAAGACCACGCGGGGAGCCTCGTAGTTCCCGGCGACGCGCTGGCCGCGCTCGCCCAGGCCGCCGGCGTGGCAGCCGCCGTCGACTTCGGGCGCGCGCTCGGCCGTCGCCTCGGCGCGCGCGTGTCGATGAAGCTCGACGCGCAGGTGCGTGAAGCCACGATCGACGCGGTCGCGGCCGCGCTCGCCGGCGAGCTCGCGATGGCGGGGCTCGGCACGCTCGTGGTCGAGCGCTGGGGGCGCGCGTTGGTGCTCGTGCTCGAAGGGGGCTCGCTCGGGCAGGGGGCCGCCGCCGACGCGCTGCGCGCCGCCGCGCTCGAAGGCGTGCTCTCACGTGCCACCGGTCGAGAGGTCCAGGCCGCCGCGCTCGCGCGAGACGGCCTGCGTCTCCGCGTGCTGGTCGCCAGCGCCGCGACCCTCGGACGCGCCCGCGCGTGGCTCGACGAAGGCGTCTCTTGGGGCGACGTGATCGCCCGTCTGCACGGCGCCTCCCGCGCCGCTTCCGAGGAGCCCTCCGCGTGAGCGCCGAAGCCCAGGTCCAGAAGCTCGAGTCGCTGCTCGCGCGCGTGCAGCACAACGCTGCGCTGCCGCGGGCGCCTCGCCCCATGCTCGCCGTCGCGCCGATCGAGGTGAGCGCCCCGTCTCCGTCGTTCGCGGAGGACGCGGTCACGCGCCCCATCGTGGCCGTGCAGGCCGCGGAGACCGTCGAAGCCGCGGCCGCGCACGTGGAGCACGTGGAGCTCGAGCTCGCGCAGCCCCCGGCCGCGGAGGCCGTGCAGCCCGCGCCCGCGGTCGAGCCGTCCGCCAAGCCGGTCAGCGGCGAGTTCGCGGTGGCCGCCGAGGCCCCCGCGCTCGAGCTGGTCGAGATCGCCTCGGCCGAAGAAGTGCGCCCGGAGGACGAGGAGATCGTCGACCTCGCCGACCTCGCCGTCGACGAGGACGAGCTCGTCCCCGCCGAGGAGGTCGAGTCGCGCAGGCCCGAGCCCGCCGAGCTCGAGGGCGAAGCGCCCAGCATCGAGGCCCACGAGACCCCCGCCGACGTCGTCACGCTCGAGGTCTCCGAGGACGAGGTCTCGGACGACGAGGTCTCCGAGGTCGAGGCGCACGCCCCCCCCGAGTCGGGCCGTTCCCTCGTCGCCGCGCCGCCCGAGAGCGCGCGGGTCGCGGTTGCGGCGCCGTCCATCGAGGAGGCGGAGGAGCCGCACGCGATCGAGCTCGAAGCTGCGCGCCCGCCGAGCGTGCGCCCGGACGTCGTGCCCACGATCGAAGCGCACGAGGTCGAGGCGCCGCGCGCGCCGAGCGTGCACCCCGAGGCTGCCCCCGCGATCGAGCTCGAAGCGACCTTCGCCCCTGCGACCCCCGCGAGCTCGGCCAGCCCTGCGCTCGCTGGAGTCGAGGCGCACGAGGTCGAGGTCGCGCGGGCGCCGAGCGTGCGTCCCGAGCCGACGCCCGCCATCGAGGCGCACGAGGAGTCCGGGCGTGCGCCGAGCGTGCGTCCCGAGCCCACGCCCGCGATCGAGCTCGCGCCCGTTCACGCGCCGAGCGTGCCTCCGGAGCCGACGCCCGCGCTCGCGATGCCCGAGCCGGCCCCGGCGCCGAGCCCCGAGGTGGTCGCCCTCGCGCCTGCGGAGGAGATCGCCGCTGCGCGTCCCGAGTCCACGCCGCCGACCGCCCGCCCTGAGGCCGAGGCGCTCGTCGAGCTCGTGGCCGTCCCCGCGATCGAGGCACCGCCAGTGGTCGCGATCGCCGAGGCCGCCGAGGCCGTCGTGGCGATCGAGCCCGAGCGCGTCGTCACCGCGGTCGCGTTGGTCGCTCCGCACGCGCACGCACGCCCGATCGAGGGGGTCACCGTGACGATCGAGGCCGCCGTGCTGCGGCCCGAGGTCACGCCTGCCGAGGTCGTGGCGTTCGTCGGCGCGGTGCGCGACGTCCATCCCGAGACGTTCGGCGCGCTCCTCGACGCCGCGCTCGAGCTCTAGCAGCTCCGCGCGCTTCGCCCGCGCGCGCCTCGGCCTGCGCGTCGCAGCGGCGCGTGCTTCTCCGCTCATTGGCCGGGGCCGTGCCCCCTGCTAAGGAGCGGGGTGATGCGAAAGCGCACCCTCGGCAAGAGCGGACTCCAGGTGTCCGAGCTCGGGCTCGGCACGTGGGGGCTCTCCGGCGAAGGGTACGGCCCCGTCGAGCAGCTGGACGTCGAGCGCACGATCGAGCGCGCCCGCGCCGTCGACATCAACTTCTTCGACACCGCCGACAGCTACGGCGTCCGCGGCGACGGCACCGGCGAGCGCTTCGAGGCGCGCCTCGGCCGCATGCTCGCGGGCGACGAGGACGCCATCATCTGCACCAAGGGCGGGAACGACTTCGAAGGCTCGCCGCCGCGCAAGCGCTTCGATCGCGCCTTCCTCGAGGCCTCCGCGGAGAAGTCGGCCGAGCGGCTCAAGCGCGCGCCCGATCTCTACTTGCTCCACAACCCGAGCGAGAAGGCGCTGCGCGACGGCGAGGCGATCGAGACGCTGAAGGACCTCGCGAAGAAGCACGTCATCGGCGAGTGGGGCGTCTCGGTGGGCGACGGCAAGACGGCGATCGTCGCGCTCGACAAGGGCGCCCCCGTCATCGAGATCGCCTACAACATCCTCTGCTCCGCCGACCTCCACTACGTCGCCGGCGAGCTGCTCGAAGCGCGGTGCGGCGTGATCGCGCGCTCACCCCTCGCCTACGGCCTGCTCTGCGGGCTCTGGGCGCCGGGCAAGACGTTCGTCGAAGGTGATCACCGACGCGAACGCTGGTCGCCCGAGGTGCTCACCGCGCGGCTCGCGCACGTCGCCGCGCTGCGGCCGATGGTGCGCGGCGAGGTCCACACGCTGCGCGGAGCGGCGCTGCGCTACGTGCTCGCGAACCTGCTGGTCGGCACGTGCGTGGTCGGCGTGCGCAACGCCGCGCAGCTCGAAGGGAACGTGCGCGCGATCGGCAACGGCCCGCCGTACCTCGACGACGCCGACCTCGCGCGGATCCCGCGGCTTCTCTCCGACGCCGGCGCCGTCGAGACGTGAGCGCTCGACGCGCCTCGAGCAGCGCCTCGCGCTCACGAGCAGCGTAACGCCGTCGAGCGGCTATGCCCCGATCGTCGGGGCCGAGTCGAGCTTCGCGCTCGCCCCCTTCGCGACGGCGTCGCCGCCCGGCGCGTGCGCGCGCGCGCGGAGCAGCGTCATGCACGCCACCACGATCCCAGCGAGGCAGACCACCGCCACGCCCCCCCACACCGTCAACATCTGCAGCGCGGTCATCTCGCCATGAGCTGCCGATCCGCGGTCGTCGTCAACAGGTCCGACCAATGCCCTCGCGCGCGACGATCACGCTCCGCGTCGTCGTCGTGCGGCGTAGCGCGACGCGGCCGCCGAAGCCTGCAGTGGCCGCGGAAGAGCACGAGCCAGGGCGGAAGACTGCTCGGCGCGATGCGTCGTTCGTGCACGTGGAGCTCGAGCTCGCACGACGCCCCGAAGGCAGGTCTGCAACGCGCGAGACGCGTGGCGGAGGAGCCATGGGCGTACGGCCCGACGCGACCCCGCCGGACCTCAGGACCCGGGGTATGAGCAGCGTCGAGCGTCCACGTCGAGCGCGTCGCGGTCCGAATTGGAACCTCGGGCGCGGTTACGCGACGCTCAGACGCCCGCGAGGAAGCGCGCGAGCGCCTGCGCCTTGGGGACCAAGCTCGTGACCTCGATGTGCTCGTCCTGCGTGTGGAAGCCCTTGCCGCGCGGGCCGAGGCCGTCGATCGACGCGATGCCCATCGCGCTCGAGGTGCTCGCGTCGGAGCCGCCTCCGAGCAGCGGCGACTCGCCCGTGCCGAGCCCCGAGAGCCGCGCGGCCTCCGCGTACGCGCTCATCAGCGCGACGCTCGCATCCGACCGCTCCATCGGGTCGCGGGCGATCCCGCCTTCGACGTCCACGCGGGTACCGGCCACCGCGATCCCCGCGGCCTCCGCGGCCAGGCGAATCGAGCCGAGCAGCTCGTCGGCGTCGGCGCGGGTGCAGAAGCGGAGATCGAGCAGCGCCTCGGCGCGATCGGGGACCGTGTTCTTCGAGGTGCCGCCGGTGAACTTGCCGACGTTGACGGTGACCCCGCGATCGTAGTCGGTGAGCTTCTGCACGCGATCGACGAAGTAGGCGAGCGCCCAGATGGCGTTCTTCCCCTCGTGGTGGTTGTTGCCGGCGTGCGCCGCCTTGCCGTGCGCGATCGCCTTCACCGTGCCCGTCCCTTTGCGGCGCGTGATGATCGCGTCGCCCGCGCGCCCGGACTCGAACACCAAGCACGATCTGGCGTCGGCGATCGTCTCGCGGATCACCTTCTGCCCCTCCGGTGAGCCGACCTCCTCGTCTGCGACGATCACCAGGCGGAGCGGCGGCAGCGCGTCGAGCCCCTTCGTCTCGGCGAGCGCCTTCAGCGCGTAAGCGACCACCACGAGCCCGCCCTTCATGTCGAGCACGCCCGGCCCGCGGCGCAGCGCGTCGTCGCGGCGGTAGCCCCCCTCGAAACTCCCCGGCGGGAAGACCGTGTCGAGGTGACCGACGAGCGCGATGGGCGGCTTCGAGGCGTCCCCGCGCGAGGAGAACACGAGATGATCGGCGAAGCGGCTGCTCGGGATGGTCCTCGCTTCGAGCCCGGGGATCGTGAAGAGCGCGCGCAGCATCGCGGCGACCTTGCGGCCGCCGTCGGGGTTCTCGGTGAACGAGTTGACCTCGACGAGCGGCGCGAGGGCGGCCTCCATCGCCGGCAGCATGTCGTGGAGCCAGGTCGCGGCGGCTTCGGGCGAGGGCATGGGGCGCCGAGTCTACCAAGAAGCGGGTTCGCGTGACGTCGCCGCGCGCGCCCCGACGCGGCGCCCGAGGTCAGGCGACGAGCATCGTCCCCACGCTGCCTGGCTCGCGCACAGCTCGAGCGAGCTCGCCGGCCTTCAGCTTGCCGACCACGTGCACGGCGCGAACCCCCTCGGCGATGGCCGCGAACGACTCGTCCAGCTTCGGGATCATCCCCTTGGTGACCACGCCGTCGGCGATCGCCTGCCTCCCCTCGGCCATCGTCATCCGGGCGATGCGGGAGGCCGGATCGTTCACGTCGCGCAGCACGGCGGGCACGTCCGTCACGAGGAAGAGGCCGTCGGCCTCGAGCGCGATCGCGACCTTGTTGGCGACGATGTCGGCGTTGATGTTGAAGAGGTGCCCCTGCTCGTCGGCGCCGAGGCACGCGACGACCGGCACGTAGCCGCCGGCCGACAAGAGCGCGAGCAGCTCGCGGTTCACGCCGGTGACGTCGCCGACGTGCCCGAAGTCGATCGGCTCGGGGCCCGCGCCGCTCACGACGCGCGGCGGGCGCTTCACCGCGCGCACGGTGAGCGAGCTCGCGCCGTGGAGGCCGACCGGCTTCGCGCCGGCCGCGAGCAGCCCCGCGCACAGGTCGACGTTCACCTTGCCGGCGACCGTCATCTTCATCACGTCGAGCGTGGCGGCGTCGGTGATGCGACGGCCGGCCACGACGTTCGGCGTCATGCCGAGCCGCTTGGTGAGCTCGGTCGCCTGCGGCCCGCCGCCGTGCACCACGACGACGCGCGTGTCCTTCGCGAGCTCCGCGACGTCGGCAGCGATCGCCGCGAGCCCTTCGCTCTGCACCACCTCGCCGCCGAGCTTCAGGACGATCGTCTTCACGGCCAGCTCCCCGGATCTTCGAGCGTGAGCTTCTCGTCGAGCCCGAGCATGAGGTTCATCGACTGGATCGCCTGGCCCGCGCCCCCCTTGATGAGGTTGTCGATCGCGCTGAAGCAGGCGACCACGCGCCGCCCGTTCTCGACGGCGCCCGGCTGGCAGGCGACCTCGACGTAGTTCGAGCCCGCGACCGCGACGACCTCGGGCAGCCGCTTCTTCGGCACGCGGACGAACGGCTCGTGCGCGTAGGTCTCGAGGAAGAGCTTCTTGATCTCGTCGGCCGTGAGCTTCTCGTCGACGTGCGCGAACGACGTCGTGAAGATCCCGCGCGGCAACGGCGCGCTGATCGGCACGAACGAGAGCTGGAGATCCTTCGCGCCCGCGGCCAGCAGCGTCTGCGTCACCTCGGGGATGTGCTGGTGGTCGAGCGGCTTGTACGTGCGCAGGTTGCCCGCGCGGCTCGGGTGGTGCGTCGTCGGCCCGGGGACGATCCCCGCGCCCGACGAGCCGGTGAGCCCGACCGTCTCGACCATGCCGGTGAGCAGCCCCGCCTTCGCGAGCGGGAGCAGGCCGAGCTCGATGCTGGTCGCGAAGCACCCCGGCGACGCGACGTACTTCGCCTTCTTGATCGCCTCGCGGTTCAGCTCGGGGAGGCCGTACACGAACGTGCCGTCGAGCAGGTTCGCGGAGGGGTGATCGGCGCCGTAGTAGCGCTTGTACGTCGCCGCGTCGCGCAGGCGGAAGTCGCCCGACAGGTCGACGATGCGCGCGCCCGTCGACATGATCTCCGGCACCTTCTGCGCGCTGACCTTGTGCGGCAGGCCGAGGAGCACGATGTCCATGCCGGCCGCGGCCTCCGCGGGGGCGAGCCCCTCGAACTTCAGGTCGGTGATCCCCTCGAAGTTCGGGTGCGCGTTCGCGATCGGCTCGCCGATGTAGTCGACCGACGCGACGCGCACGAGCTCGACTTCAGGGTGGAGCAGGAGCCTCCGGATCAGCTCCGCGCCGCCGTACCCGCTGCCACCGATGATCGCTGCCTTGAATCGCTTCGCCATGGTGCGCGGACCCTAACCACCCCGGCGGTGGTGATCCAGGGGCGAAGGAGCGACGCGGTGCACGAGGGGACGACCGGAACCCCCGGTACCGGGGGTGGAGATCGATCCCCGATGCGAGAGTTGCGAAGCAAGCTCTCGCGGACACCTGGCTGCCCGATCACCGCTACCCCGAAGGAGTTTGCGCCGCGCTCGGGGGCCCGAATGCGACCCGGAGCCGAGCGCCTACTCGCGCCAGAACAGCTTCCACGGGTTGTGCTTCACGTCGCGCAGCATCTCCTGGAGATCGTCGTAGATCTCCTCGTCCATGATGAGGGAGCCGATGGTCCCCTCGCCCGACTTGATGTGCGCCACGATCGACTGCACGTCGGCGGTGGTCTTGTTCGCGTTCACCGCGACCGCCTCGAGCTGCAGCATCGAGCGCTTGAGGCTCGCGCGCTGATCGGGGCCGAGCAGGTCCATCGAGATGTTGTCGAGGTCGGTGATCGCCTTGCGGGTGTCCTTCAACGCCGGGCCGACGTCCTTCGCGAGGGCGGCCGTCGTGACGTCGATGTTGTTGAGGATCCGCTTCACCTGCGGGCCGTCGATCTTCTCCTTCGTCGCGTCCATGAGATCGACGGCGGCGAGCGACAGCTTCTCGGTGTTCTTCGTGATGCGGGTGATCGTGTCCTTGTTGTCGGCGACCAGCAGGTCGAGCCCCTTGATCAGCGAGGCGCCGTGCGTCGCGATGTCGTGCAGCGGGCCTTCCTTGGCCGTCAGCGCCTCGTGCGCCATGTGCATCAGGTCGCTCGCCTCGGACAGGAACACGTCGAGGCGCGGCGGGTCCTGTCCCTTGCGGATCGACTCGGCCGGCAG
Organism: uncultured delta proteobacterium; assembly: GCA_903923175.1. GTDB lineage: Bacteria > Myxococcota_A > Polyangia > Polyangiales > JADJMO01 > CAIXWQ01. Next base: position 8,331 of record CAIXWQ010000912.1, read on the forward strand.
GATCGGCTTGGCGGCGTCGCCCGGCTGGATGGCGATGAAGGGCTCGCCGAGCACGCCGTTCGTGGTGATGACGAACTGGGCGTCCTCGTGCACGGAGTCCTTGACCGACTCCTCGATCGAGAGCCGGCAGCGTACGAGCGCGCGCCACGGCACCTTCGGATCGGGCTTGTTCCCCCGGAATTCGAGCGTCTCGACCTTGCCGACCTTCACGCCGGCGATCTTCACCGGCGCGCCGATCTGCAGCCCCATGGGGTTGTCGAAGTCGATGTAGACGCTGTAGACCCGCGCCACGCTCAGGCCGCCCATCACGACGATGAAGCCGCCGAGGAGCACGAGCGAGATGAGGATCAGGGCGCCGACCTTGACCTCGATGTTCTTGCCGCCCGCCGCCATGGACGCCGAGCATACGACGACGGCGTGAAGATTTCGCAGCCGTTTCGCGGGCGGCTCCGCGTCCTGGGCAGAGCGCCGCGGTTCAGGGGCGGAAGGGGGGGAGGGGGCGCAGCGACTCGCGGGCGACCCACCCCGTCCCGCGCGCGGAGCGCACGAGCACCGACGTCGTTCCTTCGTCGAGGACGTCGACGCGCGCCCCCTCGGGGAGGTCGAACGACGGGGCGTCGCCCTCGGCGTGGCCGGCGGCGTGGGGCGTGACGACGATCGCCTCGTGGACGTGGGTGCGCAGCCAGCGGGCACCGAGCGCGAGCGCGCTCGCCAGCAGGCCGAGCGAGAGCCCTACCACCGCAAGTGTCGACGCCGCGAGCCTCGCCCCGCGAACGAGGCGGGGGCGCGCGGCGAGGGCGCACGCGGTCGTGGCCGAGCCTGCCAGGGCGAGCGCGGCCCACACGTCCCCGGGGGCGGCGACGACGAGCCCGCGCCAGGCGGGCGACGCGTCGACCAGGATGCTCCGGCCGCCGGTGCGGGCGTCTCGCGCCGCGATCGCCTTGCGGACCTCGTCGAGCGCCGTGCGCGCCTGGCCGTCCCAGGGCGTGCGTCGCAACGCCTCCTCGAACGCGTGCGCGGCGCGGCCCAGATCGCCCGGGAGCGCCTCCGG
>CAIXWQ010000913.1 GCA_903923175.1 uncultured delta proteobacterium
CCCGCGTCGTCGGCCGCGTCGTGGTCGGCGTCGGCCAGCGTCGCGCCGTCTGCGCCGTCCGCGCCGTCCGCGGTGAGCGCGCCGTCCGCGGTGAGCGCGTCGGCGCCCGCGTCGGGCGCGGCCGGCTTCGAATGGCAGACGTCGGGCACGCCGAGCGCCATCACCTCGCAGCCCCCCGGGCCGTCGCAGACCTGGCGCTCGATCGCGCCGCCCGTGCCCGACGCGCCGGGGCTGCAGCGGTAGGCGCCGTCGAGCGCGTGGTTGCAGTTCCACAGCGCCCAGATGTCGTCGCATTTGCACTCGCCGCCGACCCTCGGCATGTACGAGCACCACTCCCACTGGCCTGGATCCGTGTGGTTGCCGGCGCCGCCGTAGTTCGAATTCTTCTCGCAGGTGGCGGGCGCGTCGGGGCAGGGGGGCGAGCCCTCTGCGATGGCGTTGCCGTTGGGGATCTGATCGTGGCCGATGACGTGCGCGCGATCCGGCGTCACGCCGTACTTGGCGATCAGGTGCGTGACCAGCGCCGCGCTGGCGGCGTATTCGGCGGCGGTGAACTGGTAGCTCCCGACGTAGCCCACGTGCTCGATGCCGATCGACCGCTGGTTGTAGAACCAGTTGCCCGCGTGCCAGGCGGTGTCGGCCTCGTGGACGAACTGCGCGACGCGGCCGTCGGTGCCGACGATGTAGTGCGCGCTCTTGTTCGGATCGTTCTGGAGCGTCGCGACGCTCGCGTCCCAGCCCCCCTCGGTGTCGTGGATGACCACGTACTGCACGGCGAGGCCGCCGCGCCCCGCGGTCCACTTGTTGGTGGAGGGGGTGTCGAGCCAATCCGCCGGGCCGTAGTCGGCCGAGCCGTTGAGCACGACCTCGACGATGGCGCCGCTCGGGAGCGCACGCGGGGCGAGGTCGAGCGTCACGCCGTCGCGCGCGCGGAAGTCGCCGCCACGCTCGAGGACGCGAAGCACCCGGTTGGCGTAGTCGGCGCGGTGCGGCGCGTCCGCGTAGCCGCTCAGCTCCTCCAGGGCGCCGCGCTGGCTCGCGAGGTCGTCGGCGCGCGCGCCCGTCTCGCGCAGCGCCTCGGCGAGCACGCGCGCGCCGGCCTCGAGCGCGAGCGTGGCGTCCTCGCGCAGGGCGAGCTCGGTCGTCCCCATCAGCGCGGCGCCGCGCGCGAGGGTGTCGCGCTTGCCGTGCCGGAGCTGCAGCGGCCCTGCGGCCTGCACCTGCGCCGCGCGATCGACCACGCGCCGCGCCGGGATGGCGAGGCCCCCCTCGACGACGGCGATGGCGACCAGCAGATCGCGCGGCGCCCCGCTGCGCGCCGCGACGAGCCGGTACTCGCGTGCGAGCGCGCTCTCCGCGTGCGCGACCCGCGCGCCGCTCGCGACGCCCTCATGGCTCTCACCGCCGCCGTCCGCGCCGAGATCGCCGCGCGCGGGCTCGCTCGCGCCGCAGGCGGCGAGCGCCGAGGTGGCGACGAGGAGCCCGGCGAGCCGTGCGAAGCGCGAGAGGCGCGAGCGGCGCGTGAGGCGCGTGGGAGCGAGCATCTGCGAAGGCTGCCACGCCCTCGGCGCGCGGAGAATGTCCCGGCGAGGTGACGCCACGCGGTCGTGGCGCGCGCCGACGGCGCGGTCGCTTCTCGCGTACGCTCGCTGCCCATGCGGGAGACGGCGCAGAAGCTCGGCGTGCTGCTGGCGGTCGGCGCCCTCGTCGTGCTCGGGGCTCGCCTCGCCGGGCGAACGCAGGGCGGAGGCGCCGCGAGCGCGCCCGAGATCGAGATCGAGCCGGCGCGCGGCGCGTCGTCGGCGAAGGCGGTCCGAGCGAAGACGGCGCCGCCCGGATCCACGCCTACATCTCCCGCATCTCCCGCATCTCCCGCATCGCCGTCTGCGTCCGGCGCGCCGAGCGGCGTGGCGGCCGTGGTCACCGACCTCGATCGTCGCGCGGAGTGGGAGCTCGGCTCCGGAGCCTGCTCGCCGCACCAGTTCGGCGACGCCATCGCGCTCAGCGAGGACGCGCTGCTCGTGGGCGCGCCCCGCCGCGACTACGCGGTCGATCGCGCGGGGGGGACGCCGTCGGCCTGCCTCTACCGCCGCGAGGCCGGCGGGTGGGCGTTCGCGCAGAAGGTGCTCGCCAAGGACCCGCCGCGCGCCGAGGGGTTCGCGCGCGCGGTGGCGCTCGGTCCGGGGTTCGCGGTCGTCGGCGCGGCCGGACACGAGAACGGCGACGGCGCGACGCACGACTACGCGCGCGGCGCCGACGGCACGCTCGCCCTGCGCGCGGAGCTCGCCGAGCCGAGCGGGGCGTCGGAGGTGTTCGCCGAGTACGGCGCGGCCGTGGCGAGCGACGCGCGCTTCGTCTTCGTCGGCGCCCACCTCGACGGCGACAAGGCCTGCGAGGGGTGCGGCGCGGTGTTCGTCTTCGACCGCACCAAGCCGGGGAAGCCGACGCGGCTGCGCGGGAGGACGCCGCACGAGAACTTCGGCACCGCGCTCGCGGTGTCGGGCGAGCTGCTGGTGGTCGGCGCGGCGGGCACGTACTCGTCGGGCAAGCTCACCGGCGCCGCGTACGTGTTCCGCCGCGAGGGCGAGGCGTTTCGCGAGCTCTGTCGCCTCCCGGGCGCGACACCCGGCGAGGAGTACGGCGGCAGCGTCGCCGTCGATGGTGCGCGCGCGCGCGTGGTCGTCGCCGGCGCCGCGCCGACGCCCGCGCGCCTGACCGTGCACGAGGTGAGGGGGGATGCCTGCGCGCTCGCCGGCGCGCTCGCGATCCCGCTCGGCGCGGTCGCCGTGCGCGGGGACTGGATCGCTGCGGGGCAGCCCAAGTTCGACGGCGGCGCCGCGTCGAGCGGCCGCGTGGCGCTCGTCCATCTGCGCGCGGACGGCACGCCCGAGCTGCGCGCGTGGCTGCTGCCGCCGCGCCCGCGCGCCTACGCGTTCTTCGGCGCGGCCGTGGCGCTGAGCGCCACCGAGGTCGTCGCCGGCGCGCCTGGGATCCGCGACGACGGCAGCGCGTTCCTCGCCGGCGCCAAGCTGTGACGGCGCGCGCCCGCCGCGCCTGCGATCGGGGTCAGACCGCGCGCACCGCGCGCAGGGCGGTGGAGACGGCCTCCCAGTTGAAGCTCGGCAGCCCGTGCAGGAGCGCCTCGGCCGACCACGCGACGCCGACGTCGCGGATGGCCTCGAGCTTCGAGGGGGCCCAGCACACGATCGGCGTGGAGCCCGGCACCTGGCTCGAGCTCGCCTCGACGCGCCACTCGCCCGGATCCTCGGGCGTCGCGCGCGGAGAGACCAGCAGCGTCAGGCGCGAGCCGTTCGCTTTCAGGTCGTAGTTCATCCCGGTGCGGCTCCGGAACTGGTCCGTGATCCGCAGCGCGGTCTCGTCTTTCTTCTCGGCCTTCATGGGCCCTGCCTTTCGGGCCACACGACGCCCAGCGCGACGATGCAGCGAGTCATGTTCTAGCATTTTCTGATGCCGACGCCCGTGCCGTGTTCCGCGCGCGAAGCGGGACCTTCGGCGTGCGCGTGGACGCGCTCGTGCCTTTCGCGCTCGTTCGCGCGTGTTCGCGCGTGTTCGCGCGCTTCGCGTTCTTCGCGATCTTCGCGCAGACCTCGCGCGCCGAGCCCGTGCGCGGCCTCAGCCGAGCCGCGCGCGCAGCCACGCGCGCACGAACCACCCGAAGTGTCGGCGACGGTGGAACGCCGGCGAGCCGTGGTACGAGGTGCGCGCCTCGCGCAGCGCGTCGCCCGCGCCGCCGCGATCGCCGCGCGCGCGTCGCACGAGGGCGAGCTTGTACCAGCCCTCCACGCTCGACCGCTGCGCGTCGAGGAAGCGCTCGAGCGCGTCCTCCGCGTCGTCCCAGCGCGCGAGCTCGATCAGCGCGTCGGCGGCGTGCAGGTAGGGCTCGCCGTACAGGAAGCGCGGCTCCAGGTGCACGACCTCGACGAGATCGTCGACCGCGCGCGTGGGCTCGCCGGCGCGCAGCAGGCAGAGCCCGCGCAGGTGATGCAGCTCCGCGGAGCCGGGATCCCGCGCGAGCGCCTGGTCGAGGAGCGGCAGCGCGCGCGCGGCGCGGCCCTGCGCGAGCCAGAGCTTGGCGAGGTCGCGGCGCGCCGTCACGTTGGCGGGGTTCGCCTGCGCGTCGGCCTCGAGCGCGCGCGCGCGCCCGAGATCGCGGAGCCAGAGCCACGGATCGGGGAGCCAGCGCCGGAGGAGCAGCGCCACCGGCACGAGCACGAGCACGACCGGTCGCGCGGCGACGAACGACGCGATCGTCGGCGCGACGATCCAGAACACGTAGTACGACGCGCCAGAGCCGCCGCCGCCCTGCCCGGCCCGCGAGGCGAGCACGGCGAGCGCGACCACCGCGACGGCGGGAAGGAGCAGGTGCCGCCAGGGGGTGAGCGGCGCCGCGGGCGCGCCCGGCGATCCAGTCGCTCCAGGCGCGCCTTCGCTGCCAGGCGTGGCGGAGGGATCCTGAAGGAGCTCCTCGGGCGGCGGACGATCGTCGGCCGACTCGCCGAACGAGACCGCGGGCGGGGCGCGGCCGAGCGCCTGGCGATAGAGCGCCCGACCCGCGTCCCAAGCCCGGTCGTCGCCGTCGCTCCGGAGCTCGACCTCCTCCGCGCCGAAGTGATCGCGCGCGACCAGTAGGCAGGCGGTCACCACGACGTCGTAGGGCTTCCACGCGGTCTTCACGAAGTTGAAGCCGCCGTGCTGCTCGTTCGCGCGGAACGTCCCCGGGAAGACGAGCGTCTCGTGCGCGTTCTCGCCGAGGCCGTCGAGGAGGAACGCGCCGTCGCGCTCGCTGAACGTGACGAGATCGCGCCGCGCGCCGGCGATCGTGCGCATCTCGGCGATGGTGAGCTTCACCCGCGCGGCGTCGGGCGCGCGCTTCCAGGTCCAGTAGTGCGTGTAGCCCGCCCAGGCGCTGCCGGGGGCGAGCAGCAGCACGGCGAGCGCGGCCGCGAGCGCGAGCGCGAACGCGAGGGGGCGGCGACCCGGCGACATGCGGGCGGATCGTAGCCGAGCGGTCGCCGCGCGCCGATGGGCGCCGCCGCGGCGAGGAGGATCATTCGTACGGCGCGTCGCCTGAGGGCGGCGAGGGCGCAGGGGGCGCAGGCGCTTGCTGCGGTGCGGTCGGCGGTGAGGTCGGTGGCGCGGGCGTGCGCG
>CAIXWQ010000914.1 GCA_903923175.1 uncultured delta proteobacterium
CACCGGCGGCTGCGCGATCGGCGCGGCCGGGCTCGCGCGCGCCGGCGGTGTCGCGGCCATTGCTACCATCGCGGCCATCGCGAGCGCTGTCACCGCGGCGGCCGCCCGCGCGCGGCGCTCGCGCGCACGACGCTGAACGAAGTCGCGCCAGCCCTCGCGAGAAGGCTGGCGCGGCGTGCGCTCGAGCGTGCGCTCGAGCGTGCGTGATCGAGCGTGATCGAGCGTGATCGAGCGTGATCGAGCGTGATCGAGCGCGAGCGCTACTGCCCGAGCTTCACGAGCTCGAGATCGACGACGACCGTCTCCTTGGGCCCCTGCCCTTGGCCGCGCTGCGCGAGCTCCGGCGGAACCCAGGCGCGGCGCTTCTCGCCCTCGACCATGAGCTGCAGCGCCTCGGAAACGCCGGGGATGAGCTGCTTCACCTGCAGCTTGATCGGCTCGCCGTCCATCGCGGTGCTCTGGATCAGCTTGCCGTCGACCGACCAGACCGTGAGGTGCACGGTGGCCTGCGAGTCGGCCGTCGCGCGGTCCTTCCCTTTGCCCTTCTCGAGCACGCGGGTGATCAGGCCGTCCTTCTCCTTGATGGCGTCGGCCGGCGGCTTGGCGAGGTCGGTCGGCGCCTTCGGCGGCTTCATGATGTCGAGCAGCTCGACCTCGAAGACGAGCATCCCCTGCGGGCGCCCCGGCTGCCCCTTGTAGGCGAGCTCCTCCGGGATCCAGAAGCGGCGCTTCTCGCCCACCACCATCAGCTGCACGCCCTCGGACCAGCCCGGAATGACGCCGCCGAGCTGGAACGAGATCGGCTCGCCGCGCTGCACCGAGCTGTCGAACATCTTCCCGTCGGTGGTCCAGCCCGTGTAGTGGACCTTGACCGTGTCGGAGATGAGGGGCTTGTCCTTCCCCTTGCCCGGCGTGAGCACCTTGCTCGCGAGCCCGGTCGACGTCTTCTCGGCGTCGGCGGGGGGCGCTGCGACGTCGGCCGGCGCGGGGAGCCCGGGCGGAGCCTTGGGCTGCTGCGGCAGGCGCGCGGTCGTGGTCTGCGTCGGGGCCGCGCCCGTCTTCACGAGCGGCGCCTCGTCGCCGATGACCGGCGGCGGGTTCTTGAGGTTCGAGAGATCGTCGGGCTTCGTCTGGCCTTTGTCTTCACGGCAGGCGAAGAGGCCGAGGACGAGCCCCGCGACGGTGAGCGGGCGCGCGAGGCGGGCGGTGGTTCGGGAGGCGATCACGGGCTAACGGGTGGCACAAAGGCGCCATCGCGTCGAGTGTCGACCCGCTCTACGCGCGAGGTCGCCGCGCGAATTTCGCCTCGGGATCGATCTACGGCCACGCCCCCGCGAGGCGCCGGTCGGCCCCGCCGCAGAGCCTATCTGCGCTTCAGCGCCTCGAGCTCGTCGAGCGTGCGCGGCCAGTCGTCGCGCAGGAGCCTCGACAGCGAGCGGTCGGCGAGGAGACGCCCGCCCGTCTGGCAAGCCGCGCAGTAGTTCGTCTCGTGCTCGGCGTAGGCGATGCGCTGCACCTTCTCGCCGCAGCTCGGGCACGGCGCGCCGTAGCGGCCGTGCACGGCCATCCCCTCGCGGAACGCGGTGACCTTGCGCGGCCAGCCATCGCCGGGCGGGCTCGCGTCGGCCTCGGCGCGCAGCCGCTCGGTCCACTCCGTCAGCACGGCGCGCGTGGCGAGCAAGAGCCGCGCGGCCGACTCGGCGTCGAGCGACGTCGACATCGCGATCGGCGAGAGCCGCGCGCGGTGGAGGATCTCGTCCGAGTACGCGTTGCCGATGCCGCTGAAGATGCGCGGGTCGGTGAGCGTGCGCTTGAGCGTGTGCCGCTCGCGGCGCAGCGCCCCCTCGAACGCGGCGAGGTCGATCGCGAGCGGCTCGAGGCCGCCCGGGTCCATCGCGGCGAGCGCCGCCTCGCCGCGCACGAGGTGGAGCGACGCGCGCTTCTTCGTGCTCGCCTCGGTGAGCAGCAGCGTGCCGCTCGAGAAGTCGAAGGCGGCCGCGCCGACGCGGCGTGGGATCGCCGTGGGCTTCGCGCCGCGCGCCTCCCACAGCAGCCGACCGGCGATCATCAGGTGGATCACCACGAAGAGCTCGCCTTCGAGGACGATCACGACGCGCTTGCCGAGGCGACGCGTGCCGAGCGCGGCGCGACCGAGCACCTCGTCGACGCGCGGCGAGACGCTCCGTAGCAGGAACGGATTCGCCAGGCGGATTCCGTCGAGCGTCGCGGGGCGCGCGCCCTCGGGGCCACGCACGATCAGCCGCTCGGCCAGCCGCTCGACGTACACCGTCACGTCCGGGAGCTCGGGCACGAGCGCATGGTATCGCCACGTGTGCGCCACCGCTCCGTGACCTGCGCCGGCTCACGCGGGACGCGAGAGCCGCTTGACCGGGCGCGGGGTCGCGACCGAACCTCGGAGGATTGCCCCATCGATCGACCCGCGTGCCCGGCCACGACCTCGGAGCCCCTCGCCGAGCTGACGCGACGGCGGGCTGGATGGCGCGCGCGCTGGTCGCCACCTCGCTCGCGCTGACGGCGCTCTCGACGCCGACCGCGACGCGCGCGGCCGAGGACGTCCACGCGGCCGCGGCGCCGGGCTCCGCGTCGCCGAAGGCCGAAGAGGGGCGCGAGCACGGCGCGCCGAGCGGACCGAACGCGCCGAGCGCTCCGAGCGCAGCAGGCGCGGCCGTGCGCGTGCACGAGCGCGTGGTCTTCCTCATCCGCGGCGCGCGCGCGGGGCAGCCCGCCGACGTGCGCGCGAAGGCGGCGAGCCAGGCGCTCGACGCGGTGCTCGAGGAGGGGGGCGAGCTCGAGCCGCGCGTCGAGGAGAGCACCCCCGACACCGCGGTGATCTACGTCGGCAAGACGCCCATCGTGACGCTCGGCCCCGACGACGCGCGCGCCCCCGACGATCCGGTCCTGCACGTGCACGCGGCGAGCGTGGCCGGGAAGATCCGCGAGGCGCTCCGCCTCGAGCGCAAGCGCACGGCGATCGCGACCACGGTCTTCTCGTTCTCGCTGCTCGTCTTCTCGGGCCTGGTGACCTTCCTCTTGATCGGGCGCGTCGGCGACCTGGTCGAGACGGCGCGCGCGTGGCTCGAGAAGAACTCCGAGAAGCTCCCCGCCATCCGGCTCGGCAAGGTGGAGTTCGTCTCGGCGACCTCGGTCCGGGGCGGCACCGAGATCGCACTGCGGCTCGGCGAGCGCGTGGGTCAGGGGGCGATCGCGTACGGCTGGCTGCTGTTCGCGCTCTCGCTCTTCGCCGCCACGCGCGGGTGGGGCGAGCAGCTGAGCGGGCTCGTGCTGCGACCGCTGAGCGCGCTCTCGGGGCGCGTCGCCGGCGCGCTGCCGCTGCTGGTCGTCGCGGCGATCGCGGCGCTCGCCGTGACGGTGCTGGTGCGCTTCGTCGGCCTGTTCTTCCAGAGCGTCGCGCGCGGCGAGACCAAGCTCACCTGGCTCCCCGCCGACCTCGCGCAGGCGACCAGCGTGCTCGCGCGCGGCGGCATCGTCGTCGTCGCGCTCATCCTCGCGGCGCCGCTGCTCACGGGGAGCGACGAGGGGGCCTTCGCGCGCATCGGCGTCGCGGTGCTCGGGGCGATCGGGCTCTCGTGCACGCCGGTGCTCGCCAGCGCGGCGAGCGGCGTCGCGGTGCTCTTCGGTCGCAAGGTCCAGCCCGGCGAGTGGGCCGAGGTCGGCGGACACGCGGGGCGCGTGCTCGAGGTCGGGCTGCTCGACGTGCACCTGGTCGATCTGAACGGCTGCCACGTGCGCGTGCCCCACGTGCGCTCGCTCTGGCACCCGACGCGACGCCTCGGCGACGGCCCGATCGCCTCGATCGACGTGCTCTGCGATCCGACCTCGGGCGATCTGCACCAGGCGCTGCTGATCGCGACGCGCGCGCTCTCGACGCAGGCGACGGTGGCGCTGATCGGCGTCGAGCGCGACGGCGTCCGCTACCGGGTGAGCTGCCCCGACGCGAGCCGCGACGGGCTCGCCCTCTCGCGCGCCGTCCTCGAGGTCGTCGGCGCACGCACGACCGAGGCCCGGGGGCGCCTCGCGGCCGCGAGCCACGAGCCGTGAGCGGGCTCGTCCTGCTGATGGGGCTGCTGGTGCTCTCGTACGCAGGGAGCCTCCTGGTCGCCGCGCGCCCCGGCCGGGCGGTTGGGCTCGCCTCGGGCACCGAGCTCGTCGCGCTCGGCCTCGCGCTCGGGCCCGACGCGCTCGGGCTGATCGGCGCCGACGGCCTGGCCGCGCTCACGCCGGTCGCGCACGTGGCCCTCGGCTGGATCGGCCTGATCCTCGGCGTCGAGGCGGCGGCGTCGCTGAAGGCGCGCGACGCCGCGGGCGCACGGGCGGCGTTCGCGCGCGGCTTCGGGCTCGCGCTCGCGACCATGGCGCTCGTCGCGCTGCCGCTGCTCGCCATCCTCGTGCGCTTCGTGCAGGTCGGCGTGCAGACGTCGGTGATGCTCGCGCTCGCGTGCGGCGCCGCGTGCGCCG
>CAIXWQ010000915.1 GCA_903923175.1 uncultured delta proteobacterium
CTCAGGCCTTCTTCGGCTCGAGGAAGTTCTGCACGGCGCGTCGGACCTCGAGTCGCACGTCGTCGGGGACCGTCCCGAGCCCGCTCGCACAGCGCGCGAGGGTGCGCCGGAGCGAGTCGCACGCCCCCTTGCAGCGCGGGCAGCCGGCGAGGTGCCTCTCCATCTCGGCGCACGTCGTCGGCTCGAGGTCGCCCTCCAGGTGACGCGAGAAGAGCGGCACCAGATCGGGGCAGCCCGGCGACGGCGCGAGCCCGGGCTCGAGCAACGGCGCGAGGCGCTCTCGCAGCGTGACGCGCGCGCGGTGCAGGCGGCTCTTCACCGCCTCGACGGTCAGCCCGAGCACCTCGCCGACCTCGCTGGCAGAGAGCCCTTCGACATCGCGGAGAACGAGCACGTCGCGCTGCGCGGGCTCGAGCCCGTCGATGGCCGCCGTGATGGCGTGATCGAGCTGCTTCCCCTCCGCCGCGGCCTCGGGCGTACGAGCCGTGTCGACGAGGGCGCGCGGGTCGAGCGAGTCGCCGTCGATCGCCTCGTAGCCCGCGGGCTCGCCCTTGCGCCGCCGGCGCTGCTTGCCGCAGAAGCTCCTCGTGATCGTGAAGAGCCAGGTCGTGGGCGCCGAGTCCCCGCGGAAGCTCCCGAGGTTCTTGGCGGCCGCGATCAGCGACTCCTGGAGGACGTCCTTGGCCGCCTCCTCGTCGCGGCACATCCGGAGCGCGAAGCGATAGATCGCGTCCTCGTGGCGCGCGAGCCAGGTGCCCATCGCTTTGCGGTCGCCTTGTTGCGCCGCCGCCAGGACCGGATCGCTCGTCGAACCTTTTTCGATGCTCACGTCTCTAACTCCTCAGGAAACAGGAGGCGGCAACATGCCCACGATCGAGCTGACTGGAAAGAACTTCGACGCAGTCGCCGCAAAGCCCGGGATCGTGCTCGTGGACTTCTGGGCCAGCTGGTGCGCCCCCTGCCGAGCGTTCGCGCCGGTCTTCGAGAAGGCCTCGAACAAGCACCCCGACCTCACCTTCGGGAAGGTCGACACCGAGGCCTCGCAGGATCTCGCCGGGGCGTTCCAGATCCGCTCCATCCCCACGCTCATGGTCGTCAAGGACGGCATCGTCGTCTACGCGCAGGCGGGCGCGCTCCCCGCGATGGCGCTCGAAGATCTGATCGCACAGGCGCAGCAGCTCGACATGGACGAGGTCCGAAGGAAGATCGCCGCTGCCGAGTCCGGCGCGAAGACCGCGAAGAGTGCCGTTGCGTAGGCTCGCCACGCGCCCTTCGATGCGCGGGCGTCGCGAGACGGTAACGGGAGAGCGCGAGTCGGCGTTTCCATCGCGCGGGCCACGACCTCGGCGGCACGGCATTCTCGCCCACGGCGCCATTTCGCCGCCGCGTCGGCGCCGCGGATGTCGACGACCGTCGGTGGGCGAAGAGCGTCACCGGAGATGATCAGCTTGCTGTTGGGGGACTTCGCGACGTCCTTCCACGCTTCGATCTCGCGCAGCCGGATCAGCGCTGGCGACAGCGACTTCTTGACCGTCTCGTCGTCGTCGGCCGTCGCTTTGCCGTCCGAGCGCTTCGCGTCCCCCGCGGCCTCGGCCTCGATGCGAACCGCGTCGGCGCGCGCCTGGGAGTCGATCTTGCGCCGCTCGGCTTCGCCCTTCTCGTTGATCAGCTGCTTCTGGTTCTCGGCCTCCGACTCGGCGATGACGTACTTCATCTTCAGCGCCTTCTGCGCCGCCTCCAGCTTCTCGGTGATCGCCGATTGAATCGCGACGGGGAGCCTGACGTTGCGGATCTGGACCGCCTCGTGCACGACGTGCCGCGTCGAAGACCGCGCCGAGGCGCGACGGCTCGCGAGCATGCTCGCGTCACGCTGACGAGATCGAGCGACGTGCACGCCAACGACCCGACCGAGACCATCGCTGGCTCGGAACCGTTCAGCCTGCGATCACCGGCGGGTTGCGCTGCGCGAAGTCGTGGAACGCGCGCGCCGCGCCGGTGAGCGCGCCGGTGGCCGTCGCCCACCGGAAGGTCCGCCGGATGACGAGATCGAGCCCGGGGATGAGCGTGAGCTTCCCCGCCGCGAGATGCGCCTGGATGGCCCAGCGCGACGCGAAGGCGACGCCGAGGCCCGCGCTCGCGCCGCCGAGGATCGCGGCGGTGCCGCCGATCTCGAGGTCGATCGGGAGCGGCCCGCGCCGAATGCCGGCGCGCCGCAGCGCCCGCTCCACCACCGCGCGCGTGCCGGAGCCGGGCTCGCGCCAGAGGATGGGGACGCGGGCGAGGTCGCCGGGCCGGCGCACCCGGAACGTGGCGCCGCCGGCAGAGAGCCCCGAGACGGCCACGATCTCGTCGTCCACGTAGGGCTCCAGGTGGATGCCGGACGCGCGCGCATGCCCCTCGACGAGCCCGACCGCGACGCCGCCGCGCTTCACGTCCCCGATCACCTCCTCGGTGTTGCCGACCACGACGCGGAGGCCGATCGCCGGGTGCGAGATGCGAAACCGCGCCAGCACGGACGGCAGCACGTACGCGGCGATCGTCGTGCTGGCCGCGAGGGCGAGCTCGCCCGCCGGCTCCTCGGCCCCCGCGACCGCGAGCGCCGCCTCGCCGAGCAGGCGCTGCATCGTGCGCGCGTACCCCGCCAGCGTCGTCCCCGCGGCCGTCGGAGAGACGCCCGCCGCCGAGCGCAGGAAGAGCGGCGCGCCGAGCTCGTCTTCGAGCTTGCGGATCTGCGCCGTGACGGCGGGCTGCGAGAGGTGCAGCGCCTTGGCCGCGGCCGACACTCGTCCGTGCTCGAGGACGGCGAGGAACGTCGGCAGGAGGCGCGGATCCAGGCGCTGCGCGGGGGTCAAGGCCATCAGGATACCTGATGGGGCATCCGGCATCATGACTTCCGAGCGTGATGGGAACGCACCAAGCTCGCCTCATGTCGAACGCGACGCTCGCCGAGGACGCTCCGCATCGGCCCGCCGCGTCGCGCTTCCTCGTGATCGCCGGCGCGGCCGGCGCGCTGCTGCTCCCGGTCTCGGCGGGGGCCGCGCTGCTGGCAGGCGTCGCGTTGGGGCTCACCGTCGGCAACCCGTGGTCGCGGCGCACGCCGCGGATCGCGCAGCGCCTCCTGGCGGCGTCGGTCGTCGCCCTCGGCGCCGGTATGGATCTCCGCGTGGTCGCGCGCGTCGGCGTGAACGGCCTGGGCTACACGGCCGCCGGCATCACGCTCGCGCTCGTCCTCGGGAGCTGGCTCGGCGGTCGACTCGGCGTCGCGCGCGACACCTCCTTGCTGCTCTCCGTCGGGACGGCGATCTGCGGCGGTAGCGCCATCGCGGCGGTCGCGCCGGTCATCGGCGCCAAGGCGCGAGACGTGTCGGCGGCGATCATCGTCGTGTTCGTGCTCAACGCCCTCGCGCTGTTCCTGTTTCCGGCGATCGGCCACGCGCTCCAGCTCAGTCAGCGCGCGTTCGGGCTCTGGGCGGCGCTGGCGATCCACGACACGAGCTCCGTCGTCGGCGCGGCCGCCGCATACGGCCGCGAGGCGCTCGACGTCGCCACCGCCGCCAAGCTGGCGCGAGCGCTGTGGATCGTGCCGGTCGCGCTCGGCGTGGCGGCGCTCCGTGCGCGCGCGGCGGGGGCGAGGCCCCAGACGCGGCCGAATCGGCCCTGGTTCATCGCCGGATTCCTTCTCGCGGCCGCCCTGGTGACGTACGTGCCCGCGCTCCGCCCAGCAGGTCACCTCGTCGCGAGCGGGGCGCACCGCCTGCTCGCCCTGACGCTGTTCCTCATCGGCCTCGGGCTCTCTCGCGCGGGGCTGCGCGAGCTCGGGATTCGCCCGCTCGTGCTCGCGGTCGCGCTCTGGGTCGTGCTCGCGAGCGCGAGCCTCGGCGCGATCCGAATCGGGCTCATCGGCTGAGCACCCTCGCGGCCAGCGCGTCGCAGCGCCGACGTTCTCCTACCGATACGCGTCGAGCTCGCACGCGAGCTCGACGCACTGCTGCGCGGTCAGGAACGGCATCGTCGCCCGGAGCACGAGCCCGTCGTGGGGCGAGAGCAGCGTCGCGCGCGCGACGGCCACGCCGTGTGACTAGGCAGTACCGCTCGCGACGGTGTGCAGGACGCGTGCGGTGCGCCTCCTCGGAGCGCCGATCGGCGCGCCGTCGATCAGCGCTCCTCCCAGCTCACCGTGAGCTGCTCGTCTGGCAGCTTCTCGCCGACGAACCTCGCCAGCATCTCGATATCGTCCTTGCGGCAGTCGATCCGCTTCGCCGAACCGATGCGCGTCATGCGCTCGGTGGCGAGCTCCTCGACCGCGACATCCTTCGGCATCACGAGCCTCCGTCGACGTGAGCCGATCGTCATCGACCACGTGCGCTCGGGCGCGATCGCGGCGACGTGGAGAGCCTACGCCCGCGCACCGAGGTTCGCGCCGGACGCGGAGGCGCCGAGGAACGGACGTGCGATCGTCGCGCACGCGAGGGCGTCACTTCCCGAACCCGCGCACCTTCGCGACCAGCGCCGCGACGACCCTCGGCTTGGATTCGAGGTCCGGGTTCGGCGGCATGTAGTCGCTCTTCCCCGTCGACTTGCCGCCGCGAAGGATCACCACGCGGAGGTCCTCGTCGCTCACGCGGGCCTGCCATTCGCGGTTCGTGTAGTCGCGCGGCGTGACGCCGAGCGCGCTCGCGACGGTGCCGTTCCCCTTGCCGGCGGTGCCGTGGCACGCGACGCAGCGCTGATTGAAGACCGCCTCGGCCTCCGCGCCTGCAACGGCGTCCGGTGAAGGAGGGGGCCCCTCGGCCTCGGCCCGGTTGCAGGCGAGGGGCCCGAGCACGACGAGCGGGGTGAGCAGAGGCAGGACGCGGATGGAGGCCCCGAGGCGCATGTGGCACACCCCTCGCGCCCGATCACGAGCGCTCGCGTGTTGGCATGGAAGAGCTGGCTTCGGCGAAGATCGCGAGCGCGCGCGTCGACCCTCGAACGGGAGCAAGAGGCCCGACGCGCGTGCTCGCTCGGAACTACGAGCCGGCCCCGAGCGCCGAAGGTTCGCGGCGCCGAAAGTTAGCGCCCGAGCGCCGTCCCCGGCCTGGGACGGGCGGGCATCTCGCCGGCACCGACCTTCGAGAGATCGAGCTCCGTCGCCCACTTCACGAGGCCTTCGAGCGGCCGGTCTTGCATCATGCCCGGCTCGGCGAAGATGACCTTGCCGTCCTTCACGACCATCAGCGTGGGGATTGACCGAATCTGGAAGGCTGCGGCGAGCAAAGGCTGCGACTCGGTGTCGATCTTTCCGAAGCGAACGTCCGGATGGCGTGCCGCGACCTTCTCGTAGATCGGCGCGAACATCCTGCAGGGCGCGCACCAGGGGGCCCACCAGTCGATGAGCACGACGCCCGGCTGCTTCACGGTCTCGGGAAAGGTCGCTTCGGTGATCTCGAAGGTCGTCATTGGCTGCTCTGCGCTTCCTTGGCAGTGGGAGCCGGGCAGGCGCGGAAGGGTTCGCGCGCGGCTCGGCCGGCTCGCCTCGGCGAGCCGACAGCGGGCGTTCCGTCAGCACGTCGCGCAGCGCCATCCGTGGCGGCGGCGCCGGCTCTACGTGGCGAGCTCGGCCAACCGAGGATCTCCGCCACTTCGGCGCCAGGAAGCCCGAGGAAGTCGCGCAGGAGCAGGACCTCCCGGTGTTGCGGCTCGAGCGTGCACGAGGCGACCGAGATCGAGCGAGGGACCTCGTGCGCCCTGGCGATCCCGCCGGCCGCGTCGTCGCGCAGATCCGCGTGTAGAGCAGGTGGCGCGGGACGCCGTGGTTGCGGAGGTCGGCGAGCGAGCGCGCGGCCGCGAACACGGACGCCTGTACGACGTTCCTCGGCGGCAAACGTGTACCTGGAGCCCGACCGCCACGCCGCGCGCTGGATCACCCACCGGTGCGGGCGTTGCGGCCGACGCCGAGCGCGACGCCGACCGAGCCGCCGCGCTGAACGCGGGCCTCGACGCGCGCTGGAAGGCGCCTCGATCACGAGCGCCCGAAGGAGTCACTCCATCGCTTTGCCGACTTTCATGGCAAACGGAATCGTGACCAGCATGCTCACCGCGCAGGAAGCCAGGATCCAGGCTTTCAGCGCGGGCTGAGCGGACTCGACGTTCAGCAGCACGATGATGAAGATGCCGATGAGAACCGGCGCGGAGAGGAGCCAAATCCAGAACGCAGGCTTGTTCATGACGACCCTCTCGAAGTCACGGTGCGGGCGAGTGGCTTGGAGCTTCAAGCCAATCGCGAAGCGCCACGCGTCCTCGTGCTGGGAGCCTCGACCTGTTTGCCGTGAGTCGCAAATGGAAACGAAAGCGCATTGAAGATTCGGAGCTGGCTACTCCTCTGCGCGTGCAGTGCTTGCGTGACGCGCTCCGTGGCGCGTCAGGTTCACGACACGAACTCAGGCGTCGCGGCCCACGCGTGATCGCGACCACCATGTCGCGCTGCGACGAATCGTCTCGCGCGGTCGAGGCTCCACGCGCGGCGAATCGCGCAATCGACGCGGGCGCCCCGTGCCGTCGCCTCAGACCTTCGCCAGGGCTTCCAGCAGCGTCCGCTGCAGGTCGGCGATGTCCTCGACGCCGACCGACAGGCGCACGAGCCCATCGCTGATCCCCGCCTTCTCGCGCTTCTCGCGGGGCACGCACGCGTGCGTCATCGACGCCGGGTGCTGGATGAGGGAGTCGACGCTCCCGAGCGAGACGGCGAGCGTCCACATGTGGATGGCGTCCATGAGCTTCCTGCCCGCCTCGAGCCCGCCCTTCAGCTCGAACGAGACGACGCCGCCGAAGTCGGACATCTGTCGCTTCGCCAGCGCGTGCTGCGGGAAGCTCGGGAGTCCGGGGTAGAAGACGCGCGCGACCTTGGGGTGCTCCTCGAGCAGGCGAGCGATCGCCATCGCGTTCTCGCAGTGACGTGTCATGCGCAGGGGGAGCGTCTTCAGCCCGAGGTTCACCAGCCAGGCGTCGAAGGGGCTCGGCGAGGCCCCGACGTCTTTGACGACCATGTAGAGCGCGTCCTTGAAGCGGTCGTTCGGGCTGGTGACGATGCCGCCGACCACGACGCCGTGACCGCAGATGTATTTCGTCGTGCTGTGGAGGACGACGTCCGCGCCGAGCTCCAGCGGGCGCTGGAGGAAGGGGGTCGCGAAGGTGTTGTCGACGACCACCAGCACCTCGGGGTTGATGCTCTTCGCGATGCGCGAGATCGCGCGGATGTCGGCGATCGAGAGCGTCGGATTCGTGGGGGTCTCGAGGAACACCACCTTTGCCTTCGGGTTGGCGCGCATGGCGGCCTCGAAGAGCTCGAGGTTCGACATGTCGACCTCGACGGTTCCGACGCCCATGCGACGCAACACGTTCGAGCAGAGGTGCTCGGTCGCGCCGTACACGACGTCGCCGAGCAGCACGGTGTCACCCGTCGAGCACGCGGCCATCAGCGTCGACGAGACGGCGGCCATCCCCGAGGAGAACGCGATCGACGACAGGCGGCGTTCGGGGTGGGCGAGCTTGAAGGCCGCGCCTTCGAGCGCGTTCATCTTGGCTTCGAGCAGGCGCACCGTGGGATTGCCGAGGCGCGTGTAGACGTAGCCAGGCTGCTTGCCCGCGAAGATGTCGGCCCCTTCCTGGGCGTCGTGGAAGGTGAACGTCGAGGTCTGGAAGATGGCATTCGCGTGGGAGCGCGTGTCCGGCTGTCCGACGTGCTCGCCGGCGTGCAGCACGCGCGTGGCGAAGCCGCAGTCGAGGTAGAACTGCTCGATGAAGTCCGGGTTCTTGGAGTCTTCCATGGGGTCTCCGTGGCTCGGGCGCGCCGCCACGCGGCCTGCGCCGATTGGATGAGAGCAGTCGAGGGTCACTCGTGGTCGTCGGCGTCGACCTTTCCCCGGTGCACGCGAAACAGGTTCGCGAAGTAGAGGGCGACCAGCACGAACCCGAGCGGAATCCACGTCAGCATGGCGTGGGCGCCGTAGGTGTGGACGTCCACGTCGTAGGCCGTGACGTCTTTGGCACCGTCGACCGAGCGGAGCAGCACCGGAAACAGCGTCGCCGCGACGGCCGCGAGCGACCCCGCGAGAAAGACCCCCGAGGCGAGGAACGCCGCGCGCTCGCCCTGCGGGCTCGCTCGCCTGCGCAACGTACGGCTGGCGAGCAGCCCCACCAGCGCGAGCCCTACGAACGGAGCGGCGAGCGGCGAGGGGGAGAGGTGCACGAGTCCGGCGGTCGCGCCGAAGACCACGACGAGCAGGCCCGAGACGATCGCGAAGAGCCGGGAGGCCATCCGGGTCGCGCGCACGTTCACCTCGCCCGCGGTCTTCCAGGCCAGGAACAGCGCTCCGTGGTGCGAAAGGGCGGCGAGCGAGAAGAGCCCGACCAGCAACGTGTAAAGGTCGATCAGGCCGACCGGCGAGCGTGGCATCCAGCCGCTGAAGAGGGGCAGCGTGAACCAGGTCTCCCGCGTCGGAACGCCCCGCAGCACGTTGCCGAGCGCGACCCCGAAGAGCAGGGCGAGCGCCGCGCTCGAGCAGGCGAAGGTGACGTCCCAGAACGCACGCCACAGCGGCGACCCGAGGTGGCTGCGCACCTCGATCGCGATCCCGCGGAGGATCAGCGACCAGATCAGGAGGAACAGCGCGAGGTAGAACCCGCTGAAGGCGACCGCGAGGATGGCCGGGAACGCCGCGAAGAGGATGCCGCCGGAGGCGAGCAACCAGACCTCGTTGCCGTCCCAGTACGGACCGATCGCCCCGATGACCTCGCGCCGCTCGCGGTCGCTCTTGGCCACGAGCAGGTGCAGCGCGCCGGCGCCCAGATCGAAGCCGTCCATGACCACGTAGGCGGTGAGACCGAGCGCGGCCAGCGCATACAGGAGGGGCGTCATGCGTGCACCTCGGCAGGCGCGGCGCCGTCGCTCGGCGGGTGCGGCAGGTGCGGCGGGACCGAGGACGTGGGACCGCGCACGATCTCGCGTCCGACGAGGAACACGTACATCAGCCCGAGGACCAGGTAGAGCCCGCTGAAGCCGATGAGGGTGAAGAGGGCGTCGCCCGAGTGCACCGTCGGGCTCGCGCCGTCCGCCGTGCGCAAGAGCCCATAGACGAGCCAGGGCTGGCGACCGAGCTCGGTGGTGATCCAGCCCGCGGCGTTCGCGATGTAGGGGAACGGCGCGGCGAGCATCAAGATCCACAGCAGCGCGCGCTGCCCTTCGAGGCGCTTTCGGTAGAGCGAGATGGCCGCGAGGCCCATCAGCAGGATCATCAGCGTCCCGAGCCCGACCATCACGTGGAAGGTGTAGTAGAGGAGCTCGATGTTGGTCGGCCACTCGCTCTCGGCATAGTCACCGAGCCCGCGGACCTCCGCGTCGAACTGGCCATACGCGACGAAGCTGAGCACGCCGGGGACCCGGATCGGGTTGTCGAGGCGCCGCTCCTTCACGTTCGGCTGGCCGATGAGGGTGATGTCGGCGCGAGGGCCGCTCTCGAAGCGCCCCTCCATCGCCGCCAGCGCGACCGGCTGGTGACGCGCGACGAGCTTGGCCTGCAGATCGCCGGTCGGAAACGCGACCATGAGCGAGGCGATCACGCCCAGCGTCACGCCGACGCGCAGGGTCGCCTGCGCCGCGCCGCGGTGCGCGCCGGAGAGCGTCCAGTACGCGGCGACCGCCGTCACGACGAAGGCGCCGGTGACGACGGCCGCCGAGAGGGTGTGAGCGTATTGAAGGAGTCCCCACGGGTTGAGCAGGAACGCCCAGAAGCTCGTCAGCGTCAGCGAGCCGTCCGGCAGCTTCGCGAAGCCGGATGGATGCTGCATGAACGCGTTGGTGACGACGATGAAGTACCCCGACATCCAGCTCCCGACGAGCAACGCGACGGCGGAGCCGAAGTGCGCGCGGGGCGAGAGCTTCTTCTCGCCGTAGACGAGCAATCCCAGGAACGTGCTCTCGAGGAAGAACGCGAACGTCCCCTCCATCGCGAGCGACTGCCCGATCACGCCGCCCGCGTCGTGACTGAATCGGGCCCAGTTGGTGCCGAACTGGAACTCCAAGGGGATCCCGGTGACCACGCCGACCGCGAAGTTGATCGCGAATACACGGATCCAGAAGCGCGCGGCGTCGCCATAGCGGGCGTCGCCGCTCTTGAGGAACCACCCCTTGAGAATGACGATGACGAGCGCGAGGCCGATCGTCAGCTGCGGGAACAGGTAGTGAAAGACCGCGGTGAAGGCGAACTGCAGTCGGTGCCAGACGAGGGCGTCGCTCACGGCGTCGCCCTGGCGGGACGAGTGGCGGACTCCTCGGAGCCGCAGGGAGGGACGCCGTCGTCGCGGCGGAGGCGCTCGCGCGCGGAACTCGAAGTCGTCACGGCGCCGATCCGCGCGTGCGCGAGACTTGGGGCGCTCCCATCATCGTGTCTCATGTGCATCATCTCGATCTAGGGTCCGTAGACTGGCAATGACAGTGGTCGCCCTCGTCGACGTCGTGCGCGCGCGCGTCGCCGTGGTCCTCACGCGCTCGTCGCTCGTTCAGCCGCAGCCGCCCTTGACCACCGACTTCGTCTGCAGCTGGACGCGCTTCACGAAGGGGTGCTCGGGCCAGACGTTGCCGTGATGCTCGCCGGAGGCGCGGAGCGTCTCGTCCTCGTTCTCGCTTCCGCAGGGGAGGCGGAAGCCCCGCGAGATCGGCAGCTCCGGCGAGGCTGCCGGCAAGCTCTGCCCGGTGGCGAACTCGAAGCGATAGGCGAGCGCGTCGGCGTCTCGCTGCGCGATGGGTGCGGCGACGCACGTCGGCGCGGCGTAGAGCTCGAGCCAGCGATTGATCCCCCCCTCGACGACGTAGAGGTTCGGCACCCCCTGCGCGGTCAGCGACTCCCACGCTCGCAGCGCCTCGGTCTCGCCGTTGCTCACGAGGAACGTCACGGCCCAGGCCGGCTTGCCGAGCAGCCGGGCGACCAGCGCCGGCGCGCGCGTCTCCGCGTCGTCCGTGCGTCGGGCGCCGCCGACGTGGAAGAGGTTGAAGTCGTGCTCATCACGCAGATCGAGGATCGAGACCTCGAGCGACGTGTCCTTTCGTAGGCTCACGACCTCCGCGGGGCTGGCGAAGATGGCGCGCGTCTCCACGCGCTGCCGCGTCGCTGGCGCGGCGCGGGCCCACTGCTGCTCGGGCGTGGGCTGCCCGTGCACGACGAGGACCGATGCCGCGGCGAGGAGCGCGATGGCCGCGGGCCACTTGCCCCTTCCGCCCGCCGTCGGCGACACGCCGCCGAAGCGCGCCTCCACGACCTCGGCGAGTCGGAACGCGCCGAGCGCGACCACGACGATCGCCAGCACGACGACCCCCATCGGAAGCCCGAGCCAGTCGGGAAGCGTGAATCGCCCGTAGTCCGACGACAGCCAGAACGGCTCGAACGAGCCGACGGTCTCGCCGAACGCCCACACGCCGAGCAGCGCGCCGACGAGGAAGAGCATCCCGTCGATCTTCAGCGTCGCCGCCGCGACCAGCGAGGTCCCCGGGCAGAAGCCGCCGAGCACGAAGCCGACCCCCATGATCGCGCCGCCGGCGATCTCCGACCACAGGAACGTCGGATTGACCCATACGCGGTGGAGATCGAGGAGCCCGAAGCTGGAGGCGAGTGCCAGCATCAGGCTCGCCACCACGATGCCGGTGAACATCACCTTCAGGACGGTCATGTCCTTCAGGTAGAACTGCGCCGCGAGCTTGCGCGTGTCGCCGAAGCCGGCCATCTCGAGGATGAAGCCGAAGCCGAAGCCCACCGCGCCGAAGATCAGCGCGTAGCGGACCGTGCCCACCGCCGCCGAGAGATCCAGGGGTGCCAGGTTCATGATTGCGCCTCACGTCCACAGCTTGCGGAAGAGCCACGCGACGGCGTACCCGCCGGCGAAGACCGAGAACATGAACGCCCAGCTCCCGACCGAGAGGACCGCGCCGCCCGAGAGCGCCTGGCCCGACGTGCACCCGCGCGCCATCCGCGCGCCGTAGCCCATGATCACGCCGCCGAGCAGCGCGAAGGCCCAGCGCGCCTTCACCGAGATCCGCGGCCCTTTGCGCGTCTCGAGCCGTGCGCGTCGGTTGTAGAGGCCGGAGGCGAGGGCGCCGAGGAGCGTACCGATCAGCATGTACACGCCCGTGGACTTCCACGGGTTCCGGGCGCCGCCGGCGATCTCGGCGAAATAGGCCACGCGGTCGACGTGCTTCGGCGCGACCCAATCGAGCGCGCCGGTCTGGACGTGGCTCAGCGCCCCCGACGCGCCGAGGCCGCCGCCGGTGAGGAAGAAGCTCAGGAAGAGCACCACGCCGAGCAGCGCGCCGGCGAGGTAGGGGTCCATGTACGGCTTGTCGCCCGCAGGCGCGGATTGGGTCGTCACGGGAGCTGCTCCTCGGACTCGACGGTCCGATATCCGGTGACCATCGATTGGAGATGATCGCCGACCGTTCGACCGGTGGTGACCAGGTAGGCGTGGAGGACGAAGAACGACAGGAAGAGCCAGGCGCCGAAGTTGTGCACCGGGGCCACGATCGAGAGGCCGCCGAGCGCGGCCGCGAACGAGGGCCAGCGGCCGATCACCCAGATGAGCGTGCCGCTGACGATCTGCACCGGGAAGAGCACGTTCAGCAGCGCGAGGTAGGTGACCTGCTGGAGCGGGTTGAGCTTCTCGGTCGCGGCCTGCGGCGGGTGCGGCGCGCCGACGAAGATGCCGCGCGACTGGTAGCTCACGTGTTCGAGCACGCGCTTCATGAAGCCCACTGGCTCGGGGATGAAGCTCCGGATGGCGACGGTCGCCAGGTGGTAGAAGAGCGAGAGGAACGCGTTCACGGTGAGCACCACCGCGGCGGCGTTGTGCACGAGGACGACCTTCGGGAGGGTGCCCATCCAGCCGCTTCCGGCGTTGTGGATGCCGAGGCCGGTGACGATCAGCACGAGCCCGCTGCCGGCCATCGTCCAGTGCCAGAGGCGCTCGTAGCGGCCGAAGACGCGGACCTTCTCGGTCGCGCCGCCAGTGGCGTGAGGCGCGTGCGGCACATGGCCGGCGCGCTTGGTCATCAGATAGCGCACGGAGCCGTGTCCGGTGACGCCGAGCGCCACGGCGAGGAAGATGAGAAAGCCGAGCCGATTGCTCCACGCGTGCCGCGTGGCGCCGAGCACGTACATGCGCCCGGCCGCCGGCGCGGTCTCCCGCAGGAAGGTGAGCCCTCCCCCCGGCGTTCCGAGGATCTTCCCGGCCAAGGGCGGGCCCCCGCCGTCGGGCGGGAGCGGTGCGACGCCGCCGGGGAGGAACGGCACGACTGGAAAGGCAGCCGACAGTCGCGAGCCCGCGGCGTGGCACCCGTCGCAATCACGCAGCGCGTGGCTCCGCGGCGCGACGCCGTGGGCCAGCGGGTGGGTTTCGAGCGTCCCTTCGATGGTGGGCGCGGCCACGCCGGCGGCCGCGAGGCGTGCCGTGATGAGCGCGGTCTTGGCCGGGGTATCGAGCCGGAGCTCGGCGTCGTCGAGCAGCCCGTCGTGATTGCCGTCGAAGCCCTCGAGGACCGCCGGGGCGTAGCGCCCCTGCTCGAGGAACGCCGCGGCGACGAGCGGCGCAGGCACGGCTTCGCGGGTGGAGCCCGAGATCCACCGATAGCGGCTCACGAGGTTGACGGGGGTGAGGCGCCGCACGCCGTCGGGCTCGACGCGCTCGATCAGGAGCGGCTGGAACGGCCGGATGAGCGCGGCGTTGAGCGGCTCGCCGTTGCGCCGCTCGACGTTCCGATAGTGGACCGCCGCGCCGCCCGAGAGCGTCGAGACGGTCGCGTCGATCAGGTCCGCGACGGGCCCCATCGGCGCCGGGATGTGGCAAGTCTGACAGGCGAGGACCTCCAGATGGCGCTCGCGATAGGGGAGGAAATCGTGCGCCGAGAGGGCGTCGTGGCAGCTCCGACACCCGGGCTCGGCGAGCTGGTGATCGGGCCGCACGAGGAACTCGGCCGTGCTCTGCCGCCGCGGATCCGCGGTCACGTAGCGCAGCTCTTGCTGCTTGTCGTCGACCCGCGCGCGCGCCGGGTTGTTGCGCGCGTAGTGGCACGAGGTGCACTCCACGAGCTTGGCGGCGTGCACGTCCCACGGAATGGCGAGCGCGCTCTTCCCCTGGAGATCCAGGAACGAGTCGGACATGCGTTGCGGCGAGACGATGGCGCCTTCGCCCAGCGTGAGCGACCAGGTCCTGCCTGCGGTCGAGCTCGCGCCCTCCAGCTCCGGCGGGAGGACGAGCACGCCTTGCGCCTCGCCGATCAGGCCGTGGCAGGAGGCGCAGTTGGCGGGGCGCGGCGTGCCGATCTTGATCGCTTCGCGCACGAGCTGCCCGGCCTTGTCGAGGTGGCGCGGGGAGACGTCGAGTCGCCCCTGGTCGGCGTGACACTGGATGCAGGTCGCGCCTCCGTGTCCGCCGTGCCCCTCGCGCCCTCCGCGCGCTTCGTGCGAGCCAGCGCCGAGCATCGTGTGCGCGTCGATGTAGCGCGCGTCGTGGCAGACGCTGCAGGTCATGGTGGCGGAGATGTCTTCGGCGCGCGTGGCGGCGTTGCCGTGCGCGTCGAAGGGGGTGAACGCCGGGTGGATCGGATTGACGCTCTGCTGGGCGGCCGCGGAGACGGGGAGCGCGACGGCGGCGGCGACCAGGAGTGCGCGGAGAGGGGCGTTCACCGGCGACCTCCCGTCTTCATCGGGTCGCCCGCGTAGCCGAGCGCCTGCCAGTCCATGCGGCGGCTGTCGCCGTGGCACTCGGTGCATCCGAGGGCCTTCTCCTTCGGCGTCACCATGTGTGTGATGGGCCAGTACATCTCGGTCTCCGCGAAGGCGTACTTCCCGCTGTAGGCCAGGCCGGAGAACGCAGCCCCCTTGCGGAACGCGTCGTCCCAGTCGAACCGCGTCCAGTAGCCGTCCTTGCCGCCGGTGAGCGGGGCGAGCAGGTAGAGATTCTCGGCGTCGTACGGCTGCCTCGCGCGGTGGACCTTGAAGGGCCAGATTCGGGACTTCTTGTCGCCGATTCCGCCGCGGGGCGGGTTGATGGAGGTGACCTTGGTGGGGTCGATGCGATCGCCGGCGAGGTAGCGGTCGACCGTCTCGTCGAACCAGCGGTACTCGGGCACGGTGTCCTGCTCGTATTGGAACTCGCCCTTGATCTTCAGGTAGTGGTGCGGGTCGTCCTTGCGCGACGAGTCGCCGGCCTTGCTCCAGTCCCAATACGCTTTGGTCGGCAGCTTCTTCGCGAAGCTCGGGATGTGGCACGACTGGCACGCGAGCGTCGCGAGGTGCGTGTCGATGCGCGCGTCTTGGTGCTTCGGCGTCGCGTGGCAGTCGCTGCAGGCGATGCCGTGCGAGCCACCGACGCTCACCGAGAAGGCGCGCCCGCGAATCTTGTGATCTTCGGTGGTGTGGCAGTCGACGCAGAGGAAGCCGAGGCGGCTCATGTGCACGTCGTCCTCGTCCGTCGGATGGTTGAGCGAGGAGTCGAGGTCGCCGTGCTTCACCGCCTGGCCGCCGCCGCCGTAGGCGTGGCAGCCGAGGCAGTTGTCGCGGGACGGCGTGCCCACCGAGCGCGCGGCCGCGGTCAAATCCACGCCCTTCGCCGGCATTCCGGCCTGACCCTTCACGTAGGTGCCCGCGTGCTCGTGGCAGACGAGGCAGTCGACGTTCTCCGCGTTGCCGAAATCGAACTTCTGGTCCGCCCAGCCGTAGCCGGCGTGGCACTTCATGCACGAGACCTCGTTGCCAGCGGTCGCGATGCAGAAGTTGTTGATGAGGTTCTTCTTCCCGATGCGCGTCGGCGCGTGATTGCCGATCCGGACCTCCTCGCCCAGCCACGTGAAGTGCGAGGTGTGCATCACCTCCGCGGACTTCGGGTGGCATGAGAGGCAGTTGCGCGTCACCGCCTGCGGCGACTCGAACTTCTCGGTGATCACTGCGGCGTGATCGAAATGGGCGCGGATCCGCTTCTCGAACGGCGCGCGCGCGTGCGCCTTGGTGCGGGCGCGCAGCGCGGCGGTCCCTCCGGCGAGCAGCAACACGCCGGTCAGGATGCCGAGGGTCCAGCGAGTCTTCGCGTGCTTCGCGAGCGATTGCGACATGAGGATTCTGCCGTTGGAGGTGCTGGCCGCGGGGTCGCGACCCGACCGACCCCTGTGCAAGCGGTGGCCCACTGCGTCAGGAGCGACGTCGCTCGCTGCGGCGAGAGGTCGTGTTGCGCGAACGCGACCGACGTTGCGCGACACGCGTCGCATCGCTGCAACCAGAGGGCGATCGCCGCGCGTTTTGGGCGAGCAGAACGTCGCGACGACCTGGCATCGCGATTGCGGAGTGACTGGCCGAACCCGTGCCCAACGAGCGCCGAATGTCGTCGTCGACCCCGTCCCCATCTCCCGCGTCGCCGTCGCGTTCCGCGGCCGGTCCGTACCGGTTCGGCGCGATGGTCTCCGGCAGCTCGCACATGAAGGAGGTCTTCGACCTCGCCGCGGAGCTCGCGGCGTCGCGCATCGACCTCGTGCTCGAAGGAGAGCGAGGCACCGGCAAGCAGCTGCTTGCTCGCGAGATTCACCGTCGCAGCGCGTTCGCGTCCGGGCCCTTCGTGGTCGCGCGCGTCGAGGGGAGCGGTGAGTGCGGGTGGACCGAGGCGGTCGAGCGTCGGTACGTCGAGTCCGCGGAGGGGGGCACGCTGTACCTCGAGGAGCTCGCCCGGATCCCGCCCAGGCGCCTGGTGGAGTTGCTACGCGCGCTCGATCGCACCTCGGCGGGCGTCTGCGCCCCGGGCACGCGCTCGGTGGCCCCGCGACGGCCGGCCGTGCGGATCATGGCGGCGACGCGCGTCGATCTCGCCGGCCTCCGGGGAGAGGGGCGCTTTCGCGAGGACCTCAATCGCCGCTTCGCGTGGTTTCCGCTGCGGATCCCGTCGCTCGCAGCACGCCCCGAGGACATCGGACTGCTGGCCGACTACTACTTGGCGCGCCTCGCCTGGCGCGCGCGGAGCGTGCCGCTCCGACTCGGGGAGGGGGCGCGCGCGGTGCTGCGGGAGCGGGCGTTCCACGGCAACGTCCGGGAGCTCGAGCTCGCCTTGAGCCGCGCGGCGAGGGTCGCGCGCGATGGTGAGATCGCCGTCGAGGACCTGCCGGCCGAGCTGCCGGCGCGATCGTCCCCGCGCGGTGGCTCTCGTGCGCGCCGGCCGGATCCCCTGGCCGGCCCCGACGCGCCGCGCGCCGCGAACGACGTCGATGCCCCTGCGCCGCTCGCGCTCGACGCGCTCGACCTCGACTGAGAAGTGACGCGGCGCGCTCCACCTGCCGGTGCCTCTTGCACGGGCGATGAGCTCGCTATTCGGCTTCTCCGAGCTTGCGCAGCCAGCGCCACAGCGTGGCTCGGTGCATGCCGAGCTCCTGCGCGGTCGCGAGGCGATTGCCGCGGTGGCGCTCGAGGGTCTTCCGGATGACCTCGCCCTGGGCCGCCTCGCGCGGGTCGAGCGACGTCGTCGACGGTCGGGGCCCGTGCGCGGCGCCGTCGGTGGGACAGCTGCAGATCCACGGTGGCAGGTGGCTCGGCAAGATCCACCCCTCGTGACACATCACGAACGCGTGCTCGACGGCGTTCTCCAGCTCGCGGACATTCCCGGGGAAGTCGTGGGTCTGGAGGCAGCGCATCGCCTCGTCGCTGAGGCCGAGGAGGGACTTGCCGGTTCGCTTGTTCTGCCGAGACACGAAGCGATCGACGAGGAGCGGGATGTCGTCCTTGCGCTCGGCCAGCGACGGCATCTCGAAGTGGACCACCTTGAGGCGATAGAAGAGGTCGGCGCGGAAGCGGTCGTCTTTGACGAACTGCAGGAGGTCGCGGTTGGTCGCCGCGATGACCCGCACGTCGGCGCGCACCGCCCGGTTGGCGCCGAGCGGCTCGTACTCGCGATCTTGAAGGAACCGCAGGAGCTTGACCTGCACCGAGAGCGGCACGTCGCCGATCTCGTCGAGGAACAGCGTGCCGCCGTGCGCCGCCGCGATGCGCCCGGGCTTGTCCTGCCGTGCGTCCGTGAACGCGCCCTTGCGGTACCCGAAGAGCTCCGACTCGAGCAGGTTCTCGGGGAGCGCCGCGCAGCTGACCTTCACGAACGGGCCGTCGCGGCGCGGTGACATGCCGTGGATCGACGAGGCGAGCAGACCCTTGCCCGAGCCCGACGGCCCTTCGATGAGCACGGTCGCCTCGCTCGCAGCCACGTCGGGAAGGCTCGCGTAGATGCGCTGCAGGCGCGGGTGCTGGCCGATGACGCCCGGCGGCTCCGCGGTCGCGAGGACGCGCGCGCGGAGGTCCTCCTCGGTCGACAGGTCACGAAATGTCTCTGCGCCGCCGTTCCGAACCGAGCCCTGAAGGACGGCGGTGCTGATGCTGATGGGGAGTCGGCGCCCCTCGCGGTTCAAGATGCTCACCCGCACGTTCACGAGCGGCTCGCCCGTCTGGAATGTCTTGCGGAGCGCGCAGTGCGACTTGCAGATCTCCGCGCGGAACACCTCGTTGCAGGGGCGGCCGATCGCCTCCTCTCGGGTGTAGCCGGTGATCTGCTCGGCCGCTCGATTGAAGCTCGTGATGTGAAAGCTCTCGTCGACCGTGAAGACGCCGTCCGCGACGCTGTCGAGGATGGTCGCGTACCAGTCGACCGGCGACTCCGTCTCTACGCGCTTCTTCATGCGCTGGCCCTCGGGATGACGAGCTGCCTCATAGCGAGCGGCCAAGCCGAATCGCAGTGGGCACGGGCGTTGCGATGCTGCCGGGCGAACCCACCACGCGGGAGCTCACCATGTCCCCTATTCTCGAAGCGTTCCTGTCTACGCTGGTCTTCGTTCTCTGGTCGGCCCCCGCGCTGCTGGCGGTCGCCTTGGTGCTCGAGTTCGCCATCCCGCGCGCCTTCCGGGGCTCGTTCGAGCCCTCGCTGGTGTCGCCGCGCGTCGCAGGCGCGCGACGTTCGTGATGCAACGGTCGCGAGAATGCGACGCGGGGGAGGCGCCTCGGAGTCAGCAGTTGCCGCACCCGCCGTGCCCGTGCCCTTCGTGGCCTTCAGGTCCGCCGGCGTGATGATCGTGGTGGCCGCAGCCGCCGCCCGGAGCGGTTGCCGGTAGCTCGCCGCGCGAGAAGGCCAGCACGGCGGCCGCCGGGTCGGTCTGATCCGTGACTGCGACCTGGGCCCCCCAGCTCTCCATCCGGCGCACGAAGCCCCCGCCGGCGCCGCCGGTGATGAGCGCCTTCATGCCTCGCAGCGGGTGCTCCGAGGTCCCGCCGCCGAACTCGTGGACGGTCAGCTCGGGCGGCAGCTCGATCCGCTCGACCTCGCGCGGCGCCTCGCCCTGAACGATCTCGTACACGAGAAAGCGTCGCGCCTTCCCTGCGTGCCCGGTGACGGTGCGGAAGTCCTGACTGGTGACGGCGATCCTCATCGACGAATCCTCCTCGGTGCCGCTGCGCGCCTCGGATCACGGTCGACCCATCGGCCGTCGTGGAGGTGTTGCTGCGTCGGCACGGGTCGCGGCCCGTGCACGGCTCGATCCGCGCTGGCATCGCCTCTCGCGCCACGGGCGCGTTCGAGCCGCGGCCCGACGTGCGAGCCGCTCGCATATAGGAGCCAGATTTCCGAATCTCGGTTCGATCGGAGGCGTCACGGACGAGCCGAACCGGGAAGCCGGGCCTGGCGCGCGATGGCTGAGGTCGGATGCCCGCCTTCACACCCCGAGCCCCGCGGCCCGCAGCAGCGCAATCGTGATCCCGGTGAGGCTCTCGCCCGCGATGAGCCCCGACGCGATCGGCGTGAGCGAGGCCGTCGCGAAGCCGGGCCGATGGCGCCGCAGCAGCGCCGCGATCGCCGCGCCCGAGAACATCGCGATGGCGTTGGAGCCCGGCATGACCATCGCGATGCCGAGCCCGGCGGGGGAAGGCACGAAGCGAAGCGCGCGCTCGGGCACCACCTTCTCGAGCGTCGCCAGCATCGCGCCCACGACCGCGCCGACCGCGATTCCGACGCGCGCGGCGTGCGGCAGCCCCGCGATCCCTCCGGCGAGCGCCTTCGAGACGGAGGCCCACACGAGCACCGCCGGCGCGGGGAACTCGGGCGTGCCGAGCGCCGCCGCGGACGGGACGAGCAGCGCGAACGCCGGCACCACCACGGCGGCCCCGATCGCGACGCCGAAGAGCTGCGCGCGCACCTGCTGTCGCGGATTGGCGCCGAGCAGATAGCCGCTCTTCAGATCGGTCAGCAGATCGGCCGCGTGCAGCCCGACGCCGCCGGTGACGTTCGCGCTCATCACGTTGGCCGTCACGTTGGCCGGGAGCGCGAGGCCGTAGATCAGCTGCGTGACCGGCCCGAGCGCCTTGGTCGGCGTCACGTCGGTCTCGCCGGTCACGCGCGCGGCGATCACGCCCATCGCCAGCGCGAGCGGGATGGCCATCACCCCAGCCCACCACGGCACGCCGAAGAGCCGCGCCATGAGGAAGATGATGATCGGCGAGAGCACCGCGAACCCCGCGGGGAACCACCAGCGAGGGGCCTCGATGTCGGCGAGCGGATCGTCGTGCGTGGCCGGCCTGCGTCGCAGCACGTCGAGCAGCCCGGCGAGCGAGCGCGACGCGCTTCGCCACTGGAACGCGAACGAGAGCACGCCCGAGGCGACGAGCAGCGCGGCGCCGGGCCAGAGCGTGAAGGTGACGATGGTCTTGTAATCGACCGTCGCGATCACGCCTCGCGCCACCATCGCCGGCGCGACGAGCCCGTACGTGACGAGCGCGCCGAGCAGCAGCGACCACGCGGTGCGCATCGACATGAGCGCGCCGCCACCGAGCAGCACCAGGCTCCCGTCGAGCGCGAGCGACCAGTCCGCGGCGGCGTGTCCGCCGAGCCGGAACGGCAAGCCGAAGCGCCCTGGCAGATGGAACGGGAGCGCGCGCAGATCGCGCAGGACCGTGACCAGGCCGGCCACCAGCGCGGCGACGAACAGCTTTCGCGCCGCGCCGCCGGCCTTCGCGTCGCCGTGCATCGCGCGGATGGTCTCGGCGGTCGCGACGGCCGAGGGGAACGGGAGCTGCTCGATGTTGATGATCTGCCGCTTGATCGGGATCGCCGCGAAGACGCCGAGCGCCGCGATGGTCGCGAACCAGAGGAACATCGCGACGCCGGCCGGGCGCGCGCCGGTGAGCAGCAGCAGCGCGGGGAGGGCGGCCATGTTGCCGCCGCCGGTCATGAACGCCGCCGCGGAGGCGACCGAGCCGATCGCGTTGTTCTCGAGGACGGAGAGGTCCTTGCGCACGAGCCCGATCGCGCCGAGCGCGCGAAAGAGCCCGAAGGCGATGATGCACGAGGTGAGCGTGACGCCGAGGCTCCAGCCGGTCTTCAGAGTCACGTACAGGTTCGACAGGCAGAGCACGCCGCCGATGGCCATGCCGGCCAGAACGGCGCGCGGCGTGAGCTGGGGGACGTCGCCCGCCCAGACCTCACGCCGCCAGCGGACCTCGGGGTCCTCAGTCACCGATGCCTTCACGCGTGGGCAGCTTGCTGCCGTCCTCGGGGGTCTGGGGGCAGAGGCGTAGCCGGAGCCCCCAACTCGGGAGCTGCGGCGATCTCTTTGGCGAGAACCATCGACGCGATCGTGCCGTCGTTCACGGCGGTGGTCATCTGCCGATAGCGCTTGCTGATGACGTCGCCCGCCGCATACACGCCCGGCACGCTGGTGTGCATCTCCTCGTCGGTCTTGATGTAGCCGAACTGGTCGAGCTCGAAGAGCCCGTCGAAGCCTTCGAGGTTCGGCTGCATGCCGGCGAAGACGAAGACGCCGTCGATAGGCAGCCTCTTCCACTCGCCCGTCTTCAGGTCCTCGACGACGAGCGCGTCGACGGTCTTGCCGTTCTCGGCCAGGAACTCGCGCGGCTCGTGCTCGAAGAGGAATTCGATCTTCGGGTTCGCGAAGGCCTGCTCCTGCGCGAGCTTGTTCGCCGACAGCTCGGCGAACTGGTGCACCACGGTGATCTTGGCCGCGAACTTGGTGATGAAGAGCGCCTCCTCGATCGCCGAGTTGCCGCCGCCGATCACGATGACGTGCTTCCCCTCGTAGTACTTGGCGTCGCAGGTCGCGCAGTACGAGATGCCTTTGCCCTTGTACTCGCGCTCCCCTTTCACGTGGATCGGGCGCGGCGAGGAGCCGGTGGCGAAGACGACCTTCTTCGCGTGGATGGTCTCGAGGCCGTCGAGCACCACCACGTGCTCGCGCAGATCGGCTTGCGTGATCTCGGCGGCGAAGCGCGGCTCCACGCCCGCCTCCTTCGCGTGCGTGAGCATGTGGTCGGCGAGCTGCCAGCCGGGCTGCGGCTTGGGGAAGCCGGGAAAGTTCGAGACTTGGTGGGTGATCGAGAGGTTTCCGCCGCCGAGGCCGAGGTCGACCATGATGGTCTTCAGCTTCGCCTGCGCCGAGTAGATCCCCGCGGTGATCCCCGCAGGGCCCGCGCCGAGGATCAGCACGTCGCACTCGGTCTGGGTCGGCTTCATCGCGGCGTGGATCGCCTGCGCGCGCGTCTCGGAGATGAGCGCGTCGAGCTGCGCGGTCAGCTCCGAGCGCTTGATGCCGCCCCCGAGCCTCGCGCCGACCTCTTTGCCCCCCTGGAAGAAGAGCACCGTCGGCGAGGAGCGCACGCTCAGCGAGTCGGAGAGCGCGCGGCTCTGCTGGCGGAAGATCTTCACGAACTTCACGTCGGCGCGGTAGGCCTCCGCCGCCATCTCGTACTTCGGGGCGAGCGCCTCGCAGGGGGCGCATTCGCTCGAGTAGAAGTCGACGGCGACGGGGCCGTCGTGGGCCAGCACCTCGGACTCGAAGCTCGCTGCGTCGATCTCTTTCACGAAGTCGGACATCGGAGACCTCACCGTTTCGGGGCGCTTCAGGTTGCCTGCCCGCGTACCGATGGGAGCCGCCTCGATCCGAAACGGTTCGCTTGCGCGAAGTCGTGGCAATCGGTGGGGGAGCACGAGGGGGAGCGGCGATCGCTCTCACTCGTAGGGCTCGCGCAGCGAGCCCGTTGCTAGTCGATCGTGATCCAGTGTGGGGAGGGGAGCACGTCGAGGCGCAGGAGCGCCCCCTGCTCGATCGGCGTCCACGCTTCGTCGGTCAGCGGCTCGGACGCCACCACCACGCAGCGTCGGCGCTCGATCGGGACCTCGCCGGACGCCGCGGCCTCTTCGAGGTCGTCCTCGCTGGGCGCGCGTTCGAGCAGGTGGAGCGGGCGCCCGAATCGGCTCACGTAGAGGGAGCTGCCGTTCGAGAGCAGGAAGTTCAGCGAGCCGAAGTCGTCGCGGCCCGTCGCCGCGAGGACGGCGCGCCGCACGACGTCGTCGGTCTGCCGCGAGGCTAGCTTCTGGGTCGCCCCGGCCTCGTCGAGCTTGGTGAGCAGGTACGCGAAGAAGAGCTCGCTGTCGGTCGCGCCGCCCCGCTCCGCGAGCCGCTCGGGCGAGGCGTGCTTCTCCACCCACGCGATGTCTTTCACCGTCCCGTTGTGCGCGAAGACCCAGTCGCCGTGCTGGAACGGGTGCGTGTTCGCGATCGCGAGCGGGCCGACGGTCTTCTGCCGCACGTGCGCGAGCAGCACGCGGCCGCGGGCGCGGCGCGCGTGCTCGGCGAAGCCCGGATCCTCGTCCGCGGTCTGCACGCTGCGCTGCAAGGCCCACGCGTAGCCGGGGGTGCCGGCGTGGGTCGCGAGCCCCCAGCCGTCGCGGTGCTCGCGCGAGAGCATCGCCATGCTCCGCGGCGCCTCGCGCAGCACGAGGCCGAATTCGTACGGTGAAGCAGTGACGATCCCGAGCAGGCGGCACATGTTCCTACTCCGCCGGCGCCGGTGAAGGCGCGAGGGCGTCCTTGCCGTAGACCGAGCAGCCGAGCGAGAGGAGCTCCTTCACGGGCCGGCAGTCCGGCGCGTCGACCGTGCCGTCTCGGTTCTTCGCGACCGCGCCGCAGCCCCCGCCGCAGGCGAGCTGCACCGAGCATCCCTGGCACGACTTCATGCCGAGGACGTCGCGCTCTTCCCACGGCTCGACGAGCGACGCGTCGAGCTTCACCTCGGGCCAGAACGTGCCCACCGCCTCGCCGGACTTGCCGACGTTCGCCGTGCACGGGTAGATGCGGCCGGTGTAGTCGAAGGCCCATTCGGTCTTGCAGGCCGGGCAGGCGTCGAAGAGCGGATCGGGGAGCTGGCCGCGCTCGAAGAGGAACTTCGCGATCGAGAACGCCGGCTTGTGGAACTCGAGGATCGCCGGATCGCGCTCGACCAAGCGGTGCAGATCTTCGTAGAGCGACACGCGCGTGTAGAGGCGCGAGCGCTCGGACTGGCAATGATGCAGCTCGTAGTTGCGGCCGATCTGCGACTTGAAGCCGGGGTGCTTGGTCCACCCTCGCTCGATGGCGAAGTGGGCGAGCTCGCCGAAGCTCTCGACGTTGTCGCGGTCGAGGACGGCGCGGAGGTTCACCGCGAGCCCCGCGGCGAGGGCCGCGTCGACCCCTTCGACCACGCGCTGGAACGTCTCGCCGCCGCCCTTCAGGTAGCGACGCGCGTCGTGGACCTTCTCGGTGCCGTCGAGCGTCACCTGCACCTCGCGGATCCGGCCCTTCTGCAGCGCCGGCACGTACGACGCGAGGTTGTAGCCGTTGGTCACCACCGCGAGATCGAGCCCGCGCTCGGTCGTGCCGGCGACGATGGCGTCGACCATCCGGCGAGCGCTCGGGCTCGAGAGGAGCGGCTCGCCGCCGAAGAGGGTCACGTACTTCTTGCGGTCACGGAACGTCGCGTCGACGTACGCGAAGAACGCGGCGAGCGCGGCCTCGGCGTGACCACCGGGCTCGGCGTTCTCGGCCGGAGGCGGCGGCGCGTACTCGTCCTGGAAGCAGTACGAGCAGCCGAAATTGCAGGCGTAGGTCGGTGCGTAGAAGAGCTGAACTTCGTCGGTCGTGCGGGTCTCGAGGAAGTCGAGGTAGGCCTTGCGGTAGCGGCGCTGCTCCTCGTCGGGATCGACGAGGTAGCCCTTGGCCGAGAGCTCCGTCACCTGCGCGTCGTCCTCGATCGCGGAGATCTCGCCCCGCGAGAGGCGCTCGCCGAACGCGGCCTCGCGCACGTCGGCCTCGCCGCTCAGCAGGTTCGCGAGCAGCCAGCGCTCGTCGCCGTGGATCTTCGTGAGGATGTTGTGCTTCGACGGTTGCATGAGCTCCTCGAATCGGCGCGCCTTCGCTCGATGACACGATGGCACGCGGGCCCGCGTGGTCTCTCTTCACGCGAGCCCGAGTGCCCTCGTCACGGTCACTCGGCCGCTCGACCGAGCAATGGATCAATCAGTCGTGGCAGCCGGCGACGGTCTTCGAGACCTTCGCGCAGCACTGCGCGACCTTCGGATCGGCGGCGGGCGCGCAGCACTGCGGCTGAACGTCCCGCTTGGCCTTCTTGATCAGCGATTTCATCGGATCTCCTCGGTTCTCTGGGTCCGCTTCGCGCGCACCATGCCCGCGAGCACGTCTCTACGAGTCCTAGAAGCAGCTGGCGTTCGCGGCCGTCTTGCGGCCGGAGATCGTGAAGCTCACCACGCGCGTCTTCCCCTTCGGGTACGGCTCGCTCTCCTCGAGGATGCGCACGTCGATGAGCCCCGCGCGCAGGATGTGGAGCAGGTACTCGTCCTTGGTGACCGCGCCCGCCCAGCACTCGGCGATCGCGGCGGGGTCGTCGCGGTACTCGGCGGGCACCGGCTCGACGGCGTAGATGTCGCTCACCACGAACTGCCCCCCCTTCTTCATCACGCGGGCGATCTCGCGCCAGACGCGCGCCTTGTCGCCGGCGTGGTTGAGCACGCAGTTCGACGTCACCCAATCGACGGTCTGGTCGGGGAGATCGAGCCTCTCGAGCTCCGAGTGCAGGAAGGTCGCGTTGGCGACGCCGAGCTTGGCCGCGGTCTTGCGCGCCTTCTCCAGCATCGCCTCGGTGATGTCGATCCCGTAGGCGTGGCCGTTGGGGCCGACCTGCTCCGCGAGGCGCAGCACGTCGGTGCCGCGGCCGCTGCCGAGGTCGAGGCACACCTGCCCCGGCTCGGGCTTGCACAGCCCGACCGCCGTCCCGCAGGACATGCAGCACGAAGACTCCGCGAGCTCGCCGTACCGCGCCTCAATCGCGCCGATCGCACCGGTCGCAACGGTCGCGCCGGTCGCGCCGGTCGCGCCGGTCGCCTGGGTCGTCTCCATGGTCCATGGCCTCCGGTGCGTAGGAGCCGGGCGCTTCGTCTTGGGTTCGGCGCGTTCCGCCGAATCCGTCTGAATCCTCGGAGCGGCGTCGTGGCTCGCACGGGCAGCATGGGAACCTTCGGAATCGTCGTCGCCGCCGTCGCCATCGGGTTCTTCGCCCTGATGATGGGCATGCAGCTCGTCATCCGCTCGCGCGCCGAGGCCCTGAAGGGGACGGCGGTCCCCGAGCTCCCCGGGGGGATCGGCAAGCGCATCGCGGCGTCGAAGCACGCGCTCGTCTACTTCTTCAGCCTGCAGTGTGGTGCCTGCCGCACGATCACGCCGCGCGTCCGCGAGCTCGGGAAGTCCAATCCGGGTGTCTTCGCGATCGACATCATGCAGGACATGGGCGTCGCGAAGGCGCTGCGCGTGATGGCGACCCCCAGCACGATCGAGATCGAGGCCGGCAAGGTCGTCGGCTACCACATCGGGCTGATTCCCGATGAGGTCATGGCGCGCTTCCGGTGAGCGAGGGCGATGGCGCCGCGTTGCCACGACGGGCCTCAGCTGGTCGCGGGGCAGAGTGCGAGCGGGCGCATCGGGGGGAGTGACCGACGTTTCTCGACGACGCGGCTCGACGCGCCCGCTCGGTCAGTAGGAGCCACATCCGCGGCGAACGGTTCGCAGCGGCCGCACTCGAGCGCCGGGACGGCCACGACGAACCCTCGCGTGCCGCCTTCGGCTGCGTACCGGTTCGCAGTTCGTCGGCGCAATGACGAGATCCGCGATCACGAATCACTTCGAGAGAGGGCGCGCCGAGGCGGACGAAGGCGCCTCGTGCTCCAGGGACTTCTTCAGCTCGAGGAGGTTCACCACGCGCTTGGCGCCGCCGCGCAGCGCATCGTCGGACGCGGCTCGGACCTCGCTCCACGAATCGAGGCTCCCGGTGAGCGTCGCGACTCCGTCTTGGGCTACCGCGACCTTCACGCGGTCTCGCTGTACCCGCGGATCCCAGTACAGCCGATCGGTGATGCGCTCCCATATCTCCGTCGGCGTCCAGTCGACGGCCAGTCGGTCATCGACCTCGACGACGCCGGGGATGCTCGCCGCGTCGTCGATGGCGTCGAAGCGCTCGAAGGGCACCGCAATGGTTCCTCGGAGCACGACCTTGCCATTGGCGCTCGAGACCTCGATCGACCTGCCGTCCGGCAGGGCGAGATCCTCGGCGAGCGCCCGCTTCGCCGCGGCCTCGATCTCCGCGTCCGTGGGCGGGCGGCTTTGCACCGCGATCACCTCGTCGCGGACCTTCCAGACGCCGACCGTGTCCATCGCGTCCGCTGCCGCGGCCTTTCTGGCGAGCGCGCCGTCGACGTTGCCGCTCAGCGTGACGACGCCGTCTTTCACGGCGACCTTCGGAACCAGCAGCTTCAGGCGCGGGTCGAAGCGAAATGCGTCGCGAACTGCCGCGTCGATGTCGGCGTCGGACTTGATGGTGAGACTGCTCACGCTTCGCTGATCGTTCCACGTCGACCAATCGACGGTGACTTGCCCGTCGTCGACCGATTCGACCCCGGATACCCACGCGTCGGCGCGGAGCCGCGACTGCTGCGCCGCGCTCCCCACGACGCCGCTGAGGTGCACGGTGCGACCGGTCACCGCCAGGTCGACGACGTCGCCATCGAGCCACACGTCGCTCGCGATTCGCCGGCGAACGTCGGCCAGTATCTCTGCCTCGGGCTTGGTGACCGGGCCGTGAACCCGAATTGCGTTGTCCAGCCCTCGCACGCCTTTGACGGACTTCGCCACGTCACCGAACAGCCCCCTCGTTTGCCAGGCGTCGGTTGTGCCGGAAAGCGTCACCGTTCCGTCCTTCACCGTGACACCGATCGTGTACGGGCGCGTCGCCCGATCCGCCTCGAGCGCGCGCTCGACGTCGCTCTTCACCAGCTCGTCGCCGCGGAACGCGGGCGTGACCCGCACCTCGTCCACGACGCTGCGAACGCCTCTGATCGTCTCGGCGAGGCTCACGGCCCGCTCCTTCGCGAGTAGCGTTCGCACCGAACCGGAGAGATCGGCGACGCCGCGGGCTACGGTCACCGTGATCGTCTCCGACCGGAGCGCTCCGTCCTCCTGCAGGTGCCGCTCGATGGCGCGCGCGATGTCCGCATCTGCGAGCGCCGGGGCGTTCTTCGCCGGGGCGAGCGCGGCCGACGAGGCGGCCGGCGCGCCGGCGCTTGGCGTATTCCTCGAGGGCGACCCGCGTTGGCACCCCGCCAGCGCCGGGGCGAGTGACGCCACGCCCAGTAGCAGGCAATCACGGTACAGAGCTCGGAAGAGCATGCGCGCGGTCATGACTTGGCTCCTCGCGACGTCACCGTCGCGGTCGACGTCGCTCCGTCCCGCCTGTCGATGCGACAGTTCGCCGTCTCCAGGTCGTACGAGCAGCCGACGTGCCGATTGGGTGACTCACGCAAGCCATCGCGGTGGCGAGACGCCGCAGTGGCCGCGCGAAGTCACCGCGGTTCGACCGTCGAGGACCGGGGGGCGAGGGCGTCCAGCGCCTCGTGCAGGGCGGCGACGCTCAGCCGGTCCGACCGCGGCTCGTCGTTCTGCGTACCGGCCGAAGATCGACCGGTGCGAGGCGCCGTCACGCCTGAGCTCGCTCGCGTCGATCGCGAACGCCGCGTCGTGGCCACTCTGCCTCTCCGCCCACCGGAGCGTGCCCGCGGTGCGCCTGTCGGGCGCGCGCGGCTACGTCGCCGTGCAGCTGGCGGGCGGGATGCTCGCTTGGTGGGCGGCGAAGCTCCCCGTCGAGAAGAGGCCGCAACAACCCGTAGGCCGCACGCGTGGTCGAGCCGAGTGACGCGACGGAGGCTGCGTCACGTTGTCGCAGCGGACGAATGCTCGTTGCCGGTGGGCACGCGCACCAGTACTCCCGCTCGCGACGCAGTCGCCGAGAAGGTTCGGCACTCCGCGCCGCCGCGCTCGTCGACGATCGTCAAGATCCTCCACGATCGTGTCCTCTGCGAGCTCAGGAGGAGTCATCACGTGTCGACACCCATCGATCTGAAGCCGAGTTTCGGCGCCAAGCAGAGCCTTCTCGCTGCGCGTGAGCCCCGCTCGTGGCTCTCCTCGCTCGACAGCCGGCGCATCGCGTTGACGTACCTCGGCACGCTCACGCTCACGCTCGCGATCGGGCTCGCGTTCGCGGTGCGGCTCGGCCTCGAGCGACTCGATCCGAGCTCGCTGCTGCTGAAGGGCGGCGCGTACGGCCGCGCGCTCGCGGCGCACGGCGTGGTCATGGTCTTCCTCGTCGTGATGCCGGCCATCCCGACGATCCTCGGCAGCTTCGTGCTGCCGCGGATGCTCGGAGCACGGAATCTCGCGTTCCCTCGCCTGAA
Organism: uncultured delta proteobacterium; assembly: GCA_903923175.1. Classification (GTDB taxonomy): domain Bacteria; phylum Myxococcota_A; class Polyangia; order Polyangiales; family JADJMO01; genus CAIXWQ01. The sequence goes on from CAIXWQ010000915.1 coordinate 29,656, forward strand.
CCGGGGTGGGCTCTGGCTGTTCTGGGCGGGCGCTGCGTTGGTGCTCCTCGGCGTCAGCGCCTCGGGGCTTCGCTCGGCCTGGACCTTCACGGAGGCGTACGACGGCGCCGCGACCGGGAGCGGCGTGCTCCTGGTGATGACCGGCGCGCTGCTCGTCGCCGCGTCGGGGCTGCTCGGTGGGCTCAACGTCATCGTGACCATCCACAAGCTGCGCGCGCCGGGGCTCACCTGGAGCCGACTGCCGGTGCTCGCGTGGGCCGCCTACGGTGCGAGCGTGATCGCCGTGCTCGCGCCGGCGTCGCTCGCCCTCGCGCTGATGCTCGCGGCGGCGGAGCGGACGCTGCACATCGGCATCTTCGATCCGGCGCTGGGCGGTGATCCGATCTTCTTCCAGCACCTGTTCTGGGGCTACGCGCACCCGATGCTCTTCGGCACCGTGCTCTGGGCGCTGGGGATCGCGAGCGAGCTGCTCGGCGCGCACGCGCGTCGACCGGTGTTCGGGCACGCGCTCCTCGGCCCGCTGATGCTCGTGCTCGCGCTGCTGTCGTTCACGCAGTGGGGGATCCATCTGGTCGGCGCGGGCGTGAGCGGCACGGCGGCTTCGGTCTTCTCGCTGGCCTCGCTGCTCTCGTCCGGCCTGATGGTGGTCGTGATCGGCAACTGGCTGGCGACGCTGCGCGGCGGCTCGATCGCCTTGACCGCGCCGATGCTGTTCGCGCTGTCGCTGATGCTGAACCTCACCGTCTGGCTCGCCTCTTCGGCCGCGCTCGCGGTGCTGGGCCTCGGCGCGTACCTCCGCGGTACGCAGTTCGAGGTCGCGCACGTCCACTACGGGCTCGTCGGCGTCACGCTCACGGCGTTCCTCGGCGGGCTGTTCCACTGGTGGCCGAAGCTCACCGGGCGCACGTACGACGAGCGCGCGGCGAAGGTCGTGGCGGTCGGGCTCGTCGTCGGGCTCGACGTCACGTTCTTCGGGCAGTTCGTCGCCGGCCTCGCCGGGACGGCGCACCGGCACGCGAACCTCGGGAGCCTGCAGCCACTCGACCTGCTCAACGCCGTCGGCTCGGTCATCCTCGCGGGCGCGCTGCTGCTTTCAGCCCGCACGCTCATCGTCAGCCTGCTCTCTGGCCCCGTCGCCGCGCCGAATCCCTGGGGCGCCACGAGCCTCGAGTGGCAGAGCGACTCACCGCCTCCTGCGTAGAGCCTCGAGGCCTGATTCGTGATCCGCGAGGCGTCACCCCGCGGATCACTCGTCGAATCAGAAGCGGTAGCTCGCGCCGACGTGCGCGGTCACCTGCGCCATCGAGACGTCGACCGAGTACCCGTTCGGGGTCGTCGTCCCCGGCTGGTGCGCGAGCTGGTTGTTCGCGTCCGTGGAGACCTTGTTCGCCGGCGAGATCTCCATCGCGACGTCGAACGAGAGCTTCTTGGGGATCGGTCGGACGCCGACGCCGAAGGCGAAGTGATGCTCGCTGACCGCGGGGAAGAGCGGGTTGACGCCGTCGCTCCGGACGGGCGACTTGCCGTAGTTGTAGCCGGCCCGCACCGCGAAGGAGGGGATGATCTCGTACTCACCTCCGACGGCGAACGCGAGCTGATCGCGCCAGTGCATCTGGAACGGCGCCGTGAGCGTGCCGTACCCCGCAGGCGCCGGGCCCGTCGCCGTGCCGCTCAGCGTCACGGTGTCGATGGCGGCCGACCAACCGATCCAGTGCAGGTCGGCCCCGAGCAGGAGCCCGGGGATCGGCCGGACCGCGACGCCGCCCGCGATCTCCTGCGGCCAGCCGAAGTCCATGTTGCCGTCGTAGGAGAGTTGCCCGTCGACGGTGGCGGTCCCCTTGTATTTGAGGCTCGCCTTCGACTGGTAGCTGAGGCCGACGCTGAGCTTCTTCTCGAACATCTCCGCGAGCACGCCGAGGCGCACCGCGACGCCGGTCGCCCAGTCGGACTTGAACGCGAGCGAGTGCTGCGCGTAGAGGCCGCTCGTGTTGCCAGCCTCCGGGAACTGCATCCCGGAGTGCCGGAACTCCATGTTCGACATCCCTAGGTTCAGCGCGGCGCCGAACGAGAGATCGAAGCCCTTCGCGAGCCCCTCGAAGCGATAGGCCAGCGTCGGCGTGAGCTTCATGTACGAGACCTGGCTGAAGGTGTCGTACGTGCTCGGCGTCGGCACGCCGGGTTTGGTCGGATCGGCGACGAACGTGTGCAGTCCGCGGAACTCCGCGCCCATGCCCCCCTGCGTGGCGAAGCCGAGGCCGCCGTAGAGTCCATTCCAGAGGTGCGCGGTGAAGCCGGCATTGATGAGCGGGAAGACCTTGGACTGGCTCTTCACGCCGTCGTCGAGCGTCATGGTCCCAGAGGGCATCGCGGCGCTATCGGTCAGCGTCAGCGACGGCTGGAGCAAGCTCAGCGTCGCGTCGATCCGCATCGGCGACTGCGTGATGCCGGCCGGGTTGGTGTTCATCGCCGTCGTCTCGGTGGCGATGGCCTGATCCACGCCGCCGCGGCCCGCGGCTTCGACGCCGGAGGCTACTGGGTTCATCCCGTTGGTCGCGGCGGCGCCGGTGGTGAGCGTGCCGAGGAAGAGGACGACGAGCGTGCCGATGGTGCGTTTCATGTTCGATCCTCGCGGGCCGTCGGCAGCTCCATGAGCGCGCGGCCGATGCTCGACGCGCGCCGTCGCCGGAGGGGCGAGGGCGATTGCGTCGGACGCCGTGCCGCGAGGCACGCGGCATGCCGCGCGAGAGGTGGATTCACTCGACGCGAATCGCCGAGAATTCCAGTCTGCCGGCGAGTGGTCGCGAACGAGCTGTTTCAAGCGCCGTGAACGGATCGTTGCGGCGCACGGTCTTCTGCCGGAATCCTCGTGTCCCGTGCGATCGGCGCGCGACGTCCTGTTTCACGAACTCGGCCGTACGCGCGCCGAGGCTCGTTGCGCGCAGCCGCCGTCCGCGGCGCTCTGCATCGAGTCGCTCGAGCGGAGCGAGGCGACGGTGCTCGTCATCGCGAGAGCGGCACGGGCGCAGTCTACCGCTCGCGCGACGCCTGCTCTTTCGCACCTCGGCGCGCGAAGGGGGGCGGTGCGCTCAGCACCCCTCGCGCTTCTTCGGCGCGCCGCCCCCCGCGGGGGCTGCAGCCGGCGCGAGCGGAGCGAGGACGGGCGCGGCCGGCGCGAGCGACGCGTCGCCGAACGCGTGCCGGAGCGCGACCTGCGTCCGGAAGGTCTGCCAGGTCGCCGCGTTGGCGTTGGGCCAGGGCGTGGCGGGATCCGCGTCCATCACGCGGTCCCACGCGTCGAGGCCGCCGAGGAGCACGCGCGTCTCCACGCCCTTGGCGAGCAGCCGTCGCGCGAGGCGGTCGGCGCGCACCTGATCGAACGCCGCGAGCACCACGCGTCGGGCCTTCGGCGGCGCGGCGAGCAGCGCTTCGTCGGAGGCTGCCAATGCCGACATGGGCATCGCGCCGCGCAGGGGATGTCGCGCCTCGTCGAGCCCGATGACCAGCAGATCGGGTGGACCCTCGGAGAGGAGCTTGGCGAGCGCGAACGGCTCGATCGCGACCGGCGCCCACGTGACCGCGGCGTCGGCCGGCGGCGTCTTGCTCTTCGGCGCACGGCCCGCGAGCGCGGCGCTCCCGAGGGCGAGGGCGAGCGCGCTGCCGGCGAGGACCAGCTTGGGGGAGATCGGCATGGTCGTTCCCATCACTCCGCGGGGCTCACGCCGTCGGCGTGCGCGTCGTGCACGTTCGTGTCGCCCTTGTCGGTAGCCTTGGGCGTTGCCCCGGGGCCACGCATCTTGCGCTCGATCCACTCGGCGCCGACGAACATGCCGAGCGCGAGGAGCGTGACCAGCACGGCCACGGTGCCGAACGACAGGTGCAGCCAGTCGGTGAGCAGGATGCGTTGGTTGGCGCCCGACTTCGCGAAGTGCTCGAGCTTCCCGTACGCGCCGGCGAAGCCGAGGATGCCGAACGCGGCGCCGCCGAGGAACGCGACCGCGTCGAGCTTGCCGGTCACCGCGGCGACGATCGCGGTGCCCGGGCAGTAGCCGCCGACGGCGAAGCCGACGCCGAAGACGAGGCCGCCCACGACCTGCGGTGGGAGGGCCGTCGGGTTCACGTACAGCGCGTCGAAGTCGAGCACGCCGGCGGTGCGCAGCACGACGAGGCCGAGCATCGCGGTGACGATCGCGGTGAACATGACCTTCAGCACGGTCATGTCGCGCAGGTAGAACTGCGCGGCGAGCTTGCGCGAGCTGCCGAAGCCGGCGCGCTCGAGCACGAAGCCGAAGCCGAAGCCGGCGAGGATCGCGAAGGTGTAGGCGACCCAGGTCTGCGGGTGGATCGGCATCATGTCCACAACCTCCTCACGAAGTACGCGGCCCCGTAGCCGCCGGCGAAGACCGAGAACATGAACGCCCAGCTGCCGAGGGCGAGCGTCGCGCCACCGGTCAGCGCCTGCCCGCTGGTGCAGCCGCCGGCCAGGCGCGCGCCGACGCCGACGATGGCGCCGCCGACGAAGGCGAAGAGCAGCCGCGACCTCGCGGAGACGCGCGGGCCCCGCTCGATCACGGCGCCGAAGCGACCGCTGGTGAGCCCTGCCGCGAGTCCGCCGATCAGCACGCCGACGAGCTCGAAGACGAGCCAGTCGTCCCACCAGTGCGCGCCCGGCGCGAAGTAGGCGCCGATGGCACCATTGGCATGAACCCAGCTCGGCGCGACGAATTCGGTGATCTTCGCGGTGATGCGGGTGAGCGCCCCCGAGGCGCCGAGGCCGCGGCCGACGACCAGGAAGGTGCCGAGGAGCACCAGGCCGAGGAAGACGCCTGCGACGTACGGGTCCCAGAGCGGCTTGGCGCGGAAGTGACCGCTGCCGACGTGGGGTGAGTCGTCGTGTGTGGATGCGTTCGCCATGTTGTTGCCTCAGCGCGTCTCAGCCCGTGACGAAGCTGCCGTCTTGGCCGGCGTAGACGATCACGAAGCGCAGCAAGAGCCCGCCCGCGAGCACGAGGGCCGGGGTCCAGCGCGAGTGGAGGGCGCGTCCGCGCAGCGACAGCGTCTCGAGCGCGGCCGGCACGAGCAGCCCGCCGAAGACGACCATGCCGACGAACGCGGGCGCGTACGCGCCGGTGAGCACCAGCGTGGCGGCCTGACGATAGAGCGGCCCTTGGGTCATCAGCCCGACCAGCCAGAGCCCGATGACCGAGACCTCGATCGCGATCAGCGCGAGATCGGCCTTGGCGAAGAGCGCGTTCATCGCCTCGTCGCGCTCGGCGATCATGAGGGCAGCGACGCCGGTCGACGCGCCCGAGGCGAGGAACAGGAACCCGAGCGCTCCGCTCGACCACAGCGGCCGTGCGACGGTCGCGGAGAGGAGCACGCCCGTGTAGATGCCCAGCGCGGCGCCGAGGCCGAGGCCGAGGCCGGCGAGCGCCTTCACGTTCCGCTCGCACCACGCGCGGCTCGCGCTCAGGAATGCGAAGCGATCGAGCTGCTTGCCGACGAGCTCGTGCGGGAGCGCGAGGATGAGCCCGATCTGCACCGGATACACGAGCAAGAGCACCCAGGAGCCGAGCGACATCGGCGCCGTCGGCACCAGCGTCGTGTAGAAGCGGAAGACGTGCAGCTTGTAGGTGAGGTCGAGGAACAGCGCCCCCATGCCGAGCGAAAGGAGCACCGGCGCACCCACGAGCCCGAGCCGCATGGCCTTGGTGACGCGCTCGCGGCCGAGCACGAGGATCGACGCGGAGACGGCGAGCATGAGCCCCGCGACCAGCCCGCCGAGGAAGAGGTAGATCGGCACCTCCCACCCCCAGACGCGCTCGGCCATCGCGCGGGCGACGGCGCGGGTCGACTCGATCTCGATGTGCGGATTCATCTGCGAAGCTCCTGTCAGCGCACGTAGTAGACGTTGGGCTTGGTGCCGGCTTCGGCGGCGATCACCGAGGCGTTGCCGCGCTTGAGGCGCAGCGACACGAGCGAGGTCGGATCGTCGAGATCGCCGGTCACGATCGCGCCCGTGGGGCAGACCTCCTGGCACGCGGTCGGCAGCCCCTTGTCGGCGCGGTGGACACAGAGCGTGCACTTGTCGACGAACCCCTCCGGGTTCACGTAGCGCGCGTCGTAGGGGCACGACTCGATGCAGGCGCGGCAGCCGGTGCAGAGGTCTCGGTCGACCTGCACGGTGCCGTCGCCGCGGTAGAAGCTCGCGCCGGCGGGGCAGTTGGTGACGCACGGCGCGTTGCTGCAGTGGTTGCAGCGCTGCGAGCGAATCAGCAGCTCGAGGTTCGGGAACTCGCCGCGCGACTCCTGGGTGACCCAGTCGCGATATGACCCTTCCGGGACGCGGTTCTCCGTCTTGCACGCGACCACGCAGGCCTCGCAGCCGACGCAGCGTCGCGTGTCGATGACCATTGCCCGGCGCATGTCTAGGCCTCCAACTTCCGGATCGCGACGAAGTTCACGCGCATCCCGGTCCCGCCCATCACCGGATCGGTGCCGACCCGCGAGACGAGGCCGGAGTCGTCCGCGCCCTTGCCGCTGGCGTACTTGAGACCCTTGGCGGTGTGCCCCCAGCCGTGGACCATGAAGACACAGTCGCCGCGGATGCGTTCGGTGGCCTTCAGCTCGATCGGTGCGCTCTCGATGCCGTCCTGGTTCACGAGCTTCACGCGCGCGCCGTCGGTGAGGCCCAGGTCGGCGGCTACCTTGGCGTTGAGCCACAGCTTGTCGTTGTGCGACAGCTCGCCGAGGAGGCGATTGTTGGTCGTGCGCCCGAAGGTCTGCGCCGGCGCGCGGCCGTACAGCAAGCGGAAGTAGCCAGGGGGCGGTCCGACGGGGCGCTTGAAGACGGGCAGGGGATCGAAGCCGGCCTTCGCAAGCTTCTCCGAGTAGATCTCGATCTTCTTGCTCTCGGTCGCGAAGGTGAGCGCGAGGCCATCCTCGACCACCGTCGGCTTGTCGGGCGCCGGCAGGAAGCCTTCGCGCGCGAGTGCCTCGAAGTCGATGCCGGAGAGGCGGCAGCGCTCCTTCAGGTACGATTCGATGTCGGTCCACGGGAAGTAGGCGCCGAGCCCGAGCTTGGTCGCGAGCTCCTTCGCGATCCACCAGCCGGGCTTCGCGTCGCCTGGCGGCGCGATCATCGGCTGGCGCAACGCGACGCCGCTCTGGTGCCAGGAGACGCCGAGCAGATCGTCGTAGCGCTCCAGATAGGACGCCTCGGGGAGGACCACGTCGGCGTAGCCCGCGATCTCTGCGGGGATCAGATCGCAGACCACCAGCAGATCGAGCGCCTCGATCGCCTTGAGCGTCTCCGCCCGCTGCGGGAGCGACTGGATCAGGTTCGTGCCGTACACGAACCACGCCTTGATGGGGTACGGCTTACCGTCGAGCGTCGCGCGGCGGAGCCCTTGCGCCAGCGGCTCGAGCGCGAACGGCGCCTCGCCTTCGACGCGATCGGCCGGCGGCTTGGCCTTCGGATACGCCGGCGTCGGGAACTTCGCGAGCTTCATGCCGCTCGGGCGGAAGAAGCCGCCCCGGTGGCCCCAGCTGCCGAGCACGGCATTCAAGATCGCGATCGCGCGCTCGCGATGCGTGTCGTCGGCGCCGTACCAGGAGGCGTGTCGCCCGGGGTGCACGAGGACGGCGGGCTGCGCGCCGGCGATGCGGCGGGCGGTGTTGCGGATGACCTCCGCGTCGAGGCCGGTCTCGGCGGCGGCCCACTCCGGCGTGTAGGCCTTCACCGCCTCCTCGAGCTTGTCGAAGCCGGTGGTGTAGGCCTCGACGTAGGCGCGGTTGTGACGCCCTTCGCCGACGATCACGTGCAGCCAGGCGAGCAGCAGCGCCGTGTCGGTGCCGGGGCGGATCGGCATCCAGGTGCGCGCCTTCGAGGCCGCGGTCGAGAAGCGCGGATCGACCACGATGAGATCGCCGTCGCGCGCGACGAACTCGGCGAAGTCCTGCACCTGCGTGTTGTGCATGTTCTCGCCGAGGTGCGAGCCGATCAGCACCAGACAATCGGACTTCGAGATGTCGAGCACCTCGGGCGAGCCCGGCTCGGCCCCGAAGGTGATGTCGAAGGCTACGTCCCGCGGGCCGCGGCACTGCGCGAACGACGGCGCGCCGAAGTTCGCCGTTCCGTACGCTTGCAGCAGGTGCTTGAACCAAGAGGCGCCGGCGCCGTGGTTGAAGAGCGCGACGGCCTCGGGCCCGTGCTTTTTCTTGATGTCGTCGAGCTTCGCGGCGATGAAGCCGAGCGCCTCGTCCCACGAGACCGCCTTGAACTCCTCGCTGCCGCGGGGGCCGACGCGCAGCAGCGGCTTCACCAGACGATCGGGGTCGTACGACTGCCCTTGGCCGCCGGCGCCGCGTGGGCACAGCTTGCCGTTGGAGAGCGGGTGCACCGGGCTCCCCTGGATCTTCAAGAGTCTGTCGCCCTGCACGTGCCCCTGGATCCCGCACTTCCAGAAGCAGACCTCGCACACCGACCGGATGAGCTTGCCGTCGGTCGAGGGGTCGATGGTGCCGTGCGCCGCCTGTGCGGTCCGCGGGGCGAGGAGGAAGCGCGCTGCGCCGGCCGCCGCGAGGGTGCCGGCGGCGAGGCTGAGGAAGCGCCTGCGTGAGGGGGACGAGTCGCCCATCTCCGCCCGCACAGCAACCGCGGTGCCAGCGGACGCCACGGTCGATTGTGCGGGCGAATCGCCTGTGCGCCGAAGGCCGGAGCGAACCCGATCGTTTCAATTGAAACGGTCCGCGCGGGGCACCTGAAACAGTCCGTTTCGGCGTCGCCGGCCGCAACGCGCGTTCTGCTTCTCCGCACGCCTGCCGACGCCTGCCGGCGCCTGCCGATGACTGGTGCGGAGGTTGCTGAGTGCCGGGGCGTGGCTGCCCCCCATCGAGCTGCCGCGCCGCGCACGCGGCGCTCCATCTACCAGGAATGGACCGCAGAGCGTGCCGAGGTGACCGCGAGGGCGTTCGGCCTCCGGCTCGGCGCGGTGCACTGGCGCGTGATCGGCTGCGCGCGAGAGCTCTGGTCGGGCACGCGTCGCCCGATCGACCTCGACGCGCTCGCGGAGCGCGTCGGGATGCCCTTGGCGCCGATGGCGGCGCTGTTCCGAGAGCCGCTCGCCGAGCGGCTGCGCGCCATCGCGGGGATCGAGGAGTAGCTTCCGCGATCGGGCCTTCGACGGCGCCTGGAGCGAGCGGCTACGCGTCGAGCCTCGTCGCGGGATCGAGCGGCAGCAGCAGCACGGCGCTCGCGCCGGTGCGACCGTCGCTGCGTGCGCTCATCTCGAAGCGGCCCCCGTGCTCGGTCATCACGCGGCGGATGTGATGCAGCCCGAGGCCGGTGCCATCCGGCTTGGTGGTGTAGAAGAGGCTCCCCGCGCGCCCGGTCACCTCCACGGCGGGCCCGGGGCCGTCGTCGATCACCTCGATGCCGATCGCGCCGGATCGCTCGACGAAGCGGACCTCGACCTCCGCGCCTGCGTCTCGCGTCTCGCACGCGTTGGCGATCACGTTCATCAGCGCCTGCGTCAGCCGCGTCGGGAAGAGCGAGGCGCGCTTGCCTTGACCGGAAGGGCGCCTCACCTTCGCCTTGCGCGCGACGAGGCGAGGTCGGAGCAGCAGCAGCGCGGTGTCGACGACGCCCCCGAGCGTGGTCTCGACGCGCAGCTCCTCCGTCGAGCGGGAGAACGTCCGGACCCGCCCCACGATCGACTGGATGACGTTGCCCGCGACGAGCATCTCGTCGGCGAGCTCGGCCACGGCCGTCGGCGTCAGCGGAGTGCCCCCGCGCTCCGCGAGGATACCGGCGTCCAGGTTGACGACCTGGAGCGGCCCGGCGATCTCGTGCGCCACCGTCGCGCACAGCACGCCGAGCGAGGCGATGCGATCGGCGTGACGGAGCCGGTTCTCCAGCTCGAGGCGCTCGCGGTGCTCGTCCATCGCGCGGTCCGCGGCGCGCAGGAGCCAGGCCACCCGCTTCGGCAGCGTGCCGACGTCGAACGGCTTCACGGCGAGGTCGCTCGCGCCCGCCGCGATGAACTGCGCGGTGTTCGCGGCGTGCCGCGGGGCGCAGATCACGAAGATCGGCAGCCACGGCTCGCGCGCGTGCATCTCGCCGAGCAGCTGGAGCCCGTCGCCGTCGGGCAGGTCCGGATCGAGCACGCAGAGGTTCGGGATCGCTGCGCGGAACTGCGCGCGGGCCTCCTCGAGCGTGCGGCAGTGCCGGACCGCGCGGCAGCGCTCGAGCGTCGGCCCGATCATCCGCGCAGCCTTCTCGTCGGCGTCGACGTAGAGGATGTCGAGGCGATCGGCGAACGAGTGCACCGCGCTCATGCTCGTCCCACGGAGCGCTCGCTCAGCGTCTCGCCGTCGTCGACGCTGGCCGCTGCGTGCGCCGCCGTCTCCGGAGTGTGGCGCTCGGGCGCGCGCTCGAGCGCGACGCGCACGCTGCCGATCAGGATCCGGTCGCCGGGCCGCACGACCGTCGGGGCCTCGATGCGGACGTCGTTCACGAAGGTGCCGTTGCGGCTGCCCGAGTCCTCGATCACGACGTCGTCGCCCTCCAGGCGCAGGCGCGCGTGCAGGCGCGAGATCGACGCGTCGTCCAGGATCACCGTGCAGTACGAGCTGCGGCCGACGACGATGTCGTCGTCGCCGAGGAGGGCCGCGCGCGACTCGCTTCGTACCCAGTATCGCATGGCGGCTGACTCCGGCTCGGGTCGTCCAGAGCGTACCATGCCGAGCCTGCGCCGCGCGCGCCGCCGCCCGTCGGCGTCGTCTTGCGCCTGCGCATGATAGAATTCGGAGCGCGATGCAGGCTGGCGTGTTCGAGGGCACCGCGCGGTATCGCGTCGAGCGTCGCCTGGGCTCCGGCGGCTTCGGCGACGTCTACGCGGCGTTCGACCGGGAGCGCGGGGAGCGGATCGCGCTCAAGGCGCTGCGCCGCGTGGGGCCCCGGTCGCTCGCGCAGTTCAAGAACGAGTTCCGCTCCCTCGCGGACATCGTGCATCCCAACCTCGTGCTGCTCCACGAGCTGGAGTCCGACGGGACGCTCTGGTTCCTGACGATGGAGCTCATCGAGGGGGGCACCATCCAGCAGGCGCTGGGGCGCGGCGGGGTCGGCTCCGAAGCGCCGACGCGCACCGCGAGGCTCGACGCGCGCGGGCGGCTCGCGGCGGGGCCGAGCGAGTCGAGCGTCGAGCAGCTCCGACGACACGCGCCCGAGCCCCAGCGGCTCGCGAGCCTCCTCTCGCAGCTCGCGGAGGGGCTCTCTGCGCTGCACCGCGCGGGCAAGCTGCACCGCGACATCAAGCCCTCGAACGTGCTGGTCGAGCGCGGCGAGGGCGGCGAGCGCGTCGTGGTCGTCGACTTCGGGCTCGTGTCGGAGATCGCACGCAGCCCGGAAGGGCCGGTGACGGGCACCATCGGCTACATGCCGCCGGAGGCCGCCGACGGGCTGGCGCTCACCGAGGCCAGCGACTGGTACAGCTACGGGGTCCTGCTCTACGAGGCCCTGACCGGCCGGATGCCGTTCGGAGGGACGCCGGCGCAGACGCTCGAGGCCCAGCATCGCCACGCGGTCACGCCGCCCGAGCGGTTCGCCGTCGGGGTGGCGCCGGCGCTGAGCGACCTCTGCCTGCGCTTGCTCGACCCCGCGGCGCGC
>CAIXWQ010000916.1 GCA_903923175.1 uncultured delta proteobacterium
ATGCCCGCGACATCCGAGGCTACGCCGAAGGCCGCGACGAGCCCTCCGCCGGCCCCCTCGTGCGCGCCGCTAGCACTGCTCGACGCGCAGCGCCTCACGGCGACCTGGCCTCAGCGAATGGGCGAGCGCGTGCGGATGTCGGCGCGCGTCGATCGGTCGATCGACATCATGACGGCGCTCGTGACCTCGAAAGGGGCTCGCTTCGTGGTGGTGCTCGGCCCCGACCAGATCTGGGACGGCGAGCGCGTGCGCGTGTTTCGCGTGATGGGTTCGACGCAGGTCTCGCTCGGCGGGCGCGTGACGCTGCCGCAGCTGCTGCTCGAGGCCGACGACACGTGCGACGCAGGCTGAAGCTCAGAGGCCGACGGTCACGAACGTCCGCTCCGGAAGCAGCAGCGCCGTGAGCCGCCCGTCGTCGAGCGTCCCCGCGCCGGTGTCGATCGCGAGCACGTCCCCGGTGTCGAGCGGCTCGGCGCGCGGCTGATGCCCCATGATGATCGGCCGGTCGATCGGCGGCATCGCCTCGGGGTCGTTGGCGGTCCACAGAAGCTCGCGCGGGTGGTGCTTGGCGAGGTGCTGCACCACGCCGTCGAATAGCACGCCGGCGAGCGAGACGTGCACCGGGATGCCGGCGTGGATTAGCCAGTAGCGCTCGCCCATGACCTCGAGGTCGCCGACCCGCGCGAGCGACTCGAGGAACCGGCGGTGGTCGCACGGCACGCGCCAGGCCTGGGTTTCGAGCTCCGAACGAGTGTCGCCGACCGCGCCGTACGAGCGGAGCGTGGCGAGCCCGCCCATCTTCGGCTTGAGGGCCCAGTCGTCGAGCCCGTCGCCGCGGAGCCAGGCGAGCAGCCACTCCTCGTGGTTGCCGTGCACGCCGACCGCACCGCGTTCGACGAGGCAGTCGATCACGCCGCGCGCGTCGGGGCCGCGGTCGATCAGATCGCCGAGGACGACGAGGGGGCGCTCGCGCAGGCGCGGAAGCAGGCGATCGAGCAGGTCGAGCCGGCCGTGGAGGTCGCCGAGGACGGCGATGGGCTGCGCGAACTGGAAGCGAACGATGGGGCTCACGAGCGCTTAAGCCTACGCCGCCCGCCCCCACGCCGCCTCGCGCCCATCGGACCGCTTCGGCTTCGTGCGCAAGAACCGACTCGCGTCCCCGCGCCGGTAGCAGGTGAGCAGCACCCCGTCGTCGCTCGTCACGACGATCCAGTCGCGCGCGCGGCTCACGACGGGCGCGTTACGGACCGACGCCGGCAGCCGGCGCTCGAGGATGGTGAACGACGACGAGGCCGCGACGCGGAACTCGATGCCGTACGCGAGGATGAAGTCGAGCACCTCGCTGCGCAGGCCGCGGTGCGCGGCGCGTTCAGCGAAGTGTCGCGTGCTGGCGAAGCGGGGGAGCGAGGTGGTCATGTCCCGAAGACGTCTTCGAGCGGCAGGATCTGACCCGCCGGCGCCTCCGCCAGCGCCCCCGCCTCGCGCTCGTCCTCGCCCGCCCCGGCCTCACGCGCGAGCCCGCCGAGCTCGCGGCGCAGCCGTGCCCGCATCCGCAGCGCCGAGGCGAGCAGCTCCCCTTCGCAGAGCCCGTCGCGCACCAGCGGCCGCATCCCCGCG
>CAIXWQ010000917.1 GCA_903923175.1 uncultured delta proteobacterium
CCGCCGAGCACGAGGGCGCCGATCACCGCCGCGGGCCAGATCCGCCGCGACCCGCGCTGCGAGCCGACCTCGGTCGCCGCCGCGGCCGTCGTGCTCCCGAGCCGCGCAGCGTCGGCGCGCGGCGCGACGCGCGCGCGCACCTCCGACGTGACCGACCCGATGGTCGCCCCGAGCGAGAGCTGCCCCCGTGTGAAGGGCGCGAGCGCGGCCTCGAACGCGGCCATCGACGCGAAGCGCTCCTCGGGCGCGCGCCGCAGCGCCTGGTGCACGACCTCCGCGAGCCCCGGCTCGATCCAGGGGGCGGCCACCTGGAGATTGGGCACGTCCTTCGTGCAGATGGCGATGATCAGGTCGCCGACCGTGGCGCACCCTTCCCACGGCCTGTGCCCGGAGAGCGCCTCGTAGAGCGCGATGCCGAGGCTCCAGACGTCCGTGCGGAGATCGACGTGCTTCGCGCTGCGCGCCTGCTCGGGAGACATGTACATCGGCGAGCCGATCACGCCGCCGGTGCGGGTGAGCTCCACCGTGGTCTCGTCGGTGTCGGAGACCTCGGTGCGCTTGGCGATGCCGAAGTCGCAGATCTTGAGCACGGCCTGGCCCGGCGCGAGGGTGTGCAGGAAGAGATTGGCCGGCTTGATGTCGCGGTGGACCACGCCCGCCGCGTGCGCCGTCGCGAGCCCCTGGCACGCCTGCCGGAAGAACACGCAGACCTGGCGCGGATCCAGCGCCCCTTCGCGCTTGATTAGCTGATCGAGATCGACGCCGTCGAGCAGCTCCATCGCGATGTACGGGATCCGTCGCTCCGCGTCGAAATCGGCGTCGACGACCTTCACGACGTGCGGGCTGTCGATCGCGGTCGTCGACTTCGCCTCGCGCAGGAACCTCCGCAGCACGTCGGGCTTGAGGGTGTCCGCGTCGCCCAGGACGACCTTGACGGCCGTGCGGCGCTGCTGCGCGTCGACCGCCGCGAACACGGCGCCCATGCCGCCCGCGCCGAGGAGCCGCTCGAGCCGGTACTTGTTGCCGATGGTCTGCCCGACGAGCCGGACGATCTCCGGATCCTTGCGCGACGACGCGGAGACCTCGTCCCAGCTCGTGGGCTTGGGGGCGCGCGCCGCCCGACCGTTGCGCACGTCGGCGGGCGCCGCCACGAGCTCGTCGAGGCGGATCTCGTCGGTGCCGCCGGTGAACGCCGCGAGCTGCTCCGCGAGCGCCTCGACGCTCGGGCAGCGCGCCTGCGTGTCGCCGATGAGCGCGCCGTGGAGCACGCGGGCGAGGCTCGGATCGATCCAGGGCGCGAGCGTCTGCACGGGTTCGAACGTGCCCGCGTCGAGCGAGATGAGCAGCTCGACGATCGACTGGCAGCCGTCGAGCGCGGCGCGCCCGGCCAGCAGCGTGTAGAGCGTCATGCCGAGGCTCCAGACGTCCGCCCGACCGTCGACGTGCTTCGCGTTCTTCGCCTGCTCGGGCGACATGTAGAGCGGCGAGCCCATCATGTCGCCCGTCGCGGTCATGCCGTCGGAGGCCGCGAGCGACTTCGCGATGCCGAAGTCGCAGACCTTGATCCGCGCGAACGCCCCTTCGTGGTGCACGAAGACGTTCGAGGGCTTCACGTCCCGGTGGATGACGCCGATCTTGTGCGCGGCCGCGAGCCCGGCGCACGCCTGCCGGCCGATCCGCGCGACGATCTCCGGCCGCAGCGGCCCGGTGCGGCGCACGACGGCGTCGAGGTCCTCGCCGTCGAGCAGCTCCATCACGATGAACGGCGTCGACGTCGTCGACTCCACGCCGAGCTCGAACACCCGCGCGACGTTGGGGACCACGAGCGAGCTCGTGAGCCGCCCCTCGCGCACGAACCGCTGGAGCTGCTCGCGGTCACCCGACAGCTCGAGCACGGTCTTGATCGCGAACGGCCGCCCTTGGGCGTCGACGGCCTGGTACACGGCGCCCATCGCCCCGGCGCCCAGCATGCGATCGAGGCGGAATCGGCCGTCGAGGAAGGTCCCGACACGCGCGCGGGCGGCAGGCGAGCGGTTCACCGGCCCGAGAGTAGCGCACATCCCGGGGTAGGTGGATGACCTGGCGCATCCCGGAAGAGCCGAGAAATCCTGCCTGAACTGGGAAGCCGTCGGAGCGCCGCGCGCGCGAGCCCGCTGCCGAGCTCGCCCGAATGGCGCGTCGCCACGCCCGCGCCTTCGCGCCGGGAGAGGCCGCGGCGCCCCGCCGGCGGCCCCCGCCCGCCAGCTAGGCCGCCGCGCGCCAGTTCCGCCCGAGCGCCGCGCGTTCTACGCTCCCTCGGTGGCGAACTCGGTCCTGGCTGCGGGCACGCTCATCGGCGGCGACTTCGTCGTCGAGCGGGAGCTGGCCGCCGGCGGCATGGGCGCGGTCTACGTCGCGCACCAGCGCAGCACGGCGATGCTGCGCGCGCTGAAGGTGATGCTCCCCGAGCTCGTGCGCGAGCGGAGCATGCGTGAGCGCTTCGTGCAGGAGGCGCGCATCGGGGCGCGCATCGAGAGCGATCACGTGGTGCAGGTCATCGCGGCCGGCATCGACGAGCCGACGGGGATGCCCTGGCTCGCGATGGAGCTGCTCAAGGGGATGGTGCTCGAGGATCGGCTGGAGAAGGACGGCTTCCTCCCGCTCCACGAGGCCGCGCAGGTGCTCGCGCAGGTCTGCCACGCGCTCGGCGCCGCGCACGCGGCGGGCATCGTGCACCGAGACCTGAAGCCGGCGAACGTCTTCCTTTCGCAGTCGCGGCAGGTCGGCGTCCCGCACCTGGTGAAGATCCTCGATTTCGGGGTCGCGAAGCTCCTGGTGGAGGCCGGCGCGTCGATGACGGTCGGCATCGGGACGCCGCTCTACATGGCGCCGGAGCAGGCGTCGTCGAGCCGCGAGATCAGCCCGCAGACGGACGTCTGGGCGATCGGCCTGCTGATGTTCGAGATGCTCGTCGGTCGGAGCTACTGGAAGTCCGCGTACGAGCGCGGCTCGATGCTCAAGTTCGTGCGCGAGCTGACCGCCGATCCGCTCCCGCGCGCCACCGAGGCCGCGGCTCGCCACGGGCGCGGACACCACCTCCCCGTCGGCTTCGACGACTGGTTCGAGGCCTGCGTGAACCGGCAGGTGAAGGGGCGCTTCGCCTCGGCCGACGCGGCGTACGCGGCCCTGGAGCGCGTGCTCGGCACCTCGCGATCGGCGGGGGCGTCGGGCGCCTTCGCCGCCATTCCGCACGACGTCGTGCCTCGCCACGAGCCGTCGCACGTCTTCGACGCCGCCCCGCTCGCCGCGACGATCGTCTGGCGCCCTCCCGCCGCCCCCGCCCCGGCGGCCGCGCCCGCGCCCTCGCCTACGCCGAGCGCCGTGACGGGCCCGTCGCCTCCGCTCCGAGGCGTCGACCTTCGCCCCGAGACGCTCCACGCGCGATACGCCGAGTACGTGCGTCGAGGCCAGTCCGACAGGGCCTATTGCCTCGCCGCGGCGCTGGGACACCTCGGCCAATCGACACCGGAGCAGGCCGGGCTCTGCGAGGCCCGACAGCGCGCCCAGGTCCCCTTCACGGCAGGCCTCCAGCCGAGCGAGCGCGAGCGCCTGCTCGGGTTCGATCAGCGAGATCCGCTCCTGTTCGCCTTGCTCGGCGCGGTCGCGACGCCGACGCTGCGGGCGCTGGTGGAGCAGCGGAGGCTCACGGGCCGACTCGCCGCGCCCGAGGATGCGTGGTCCACCCCCGCCTCGGCGCCGCACGCCTTCGCGCGGACCTACGATGGCGTGTCGAGGCTCCTCGCGATCGCGGCCGCGCCCCTCGCGCTGCGGCCCGACGTGCCCGGCAGCACACGCTTCGAGCCGTCGGATCCGCCGACGGTGGTGGCCTGCGCCGCCGCGCTCGGCGCGGGGAGCCGACGCGAAATGGCCTATTTCGCGGCGCGCGCGCTCATGTTCTTACGCCCCATCCCGCGGGTGCTGGCCTACACCGAGCTCGCGACGTTCGACGCGCTCGTGCGCGGCGCGCTCGGCGATCCGACGGCGCGGCTCGCGTACGACGGGCTGTACGCCCAGCTGACCGACCCGGAGCGCAAGCGCATCGAGTCGGCGGCCCGCGCGGTGCGGGCAGGCGGGAGCACGGTCGACCTCCCGGCCTTCCTCGGGGGGCTGGAGCACGAGGCCGCGCACGCCGGGCTCCTCGCGTGCGACGACCTCGCGATCGCCATGCGGCTCGTCGCGTACGATCGCGAACCGGGCTCGCCGCTCACCCCCGAGCGACGACGCGAGGAGCTGCTGGCCTTTGCCGTCAGCGAGCGTCACTTCGAGGCGCGCGAGCGCGTCGGCCTCGGTCCCTGAACCGCAGAGCGGGACGCGCGCGCACGCGCCGGGCCGCGGTGGTTGCACCCAGGAGGCGCTCGCGTACGGTCGAGGTCGCGCAGGCCGGCGCGCGCCGCGTCCTTCGCGGGGATCGACGCCGCCGCGTCAGCCCTATGCGAATTCCTCCCTCTCTCGTGTTCGTCGCGGCGGCGTGGCTCTCTGCGGGGCTGCTCGCGTGCGACCGCGCCCCTTCGAGCGCCGGCTCCCTCGACCTCGACCTCGACCTAGACGCCGGCGTCGACGCTCCGGCGCTCCCTTCGACGGCGGCTCCGCCCGGCGGGGCGACGGCGGCGCGCGCGGGCTCGTTCCGCGCCGCGCCTGGACGCGCCCAAGCGTGGTCGGCCTCGCACCGCGGCTTCGGGTTCGACACCGTCGTCGATCGCGAGGGGGCGCACCTCACCGCGCCGGGCGGCGCCTGGAGCTCCACGCTGCGCCTCGATCGCCTCGGACGCGCCGGCGCCACGCGGCGGATCGCCACCCCGACGCCCACGCTCCGCGGCGCGCGGGTCGAGCTCGAGCACGGAGGTGGCGTGCGCGAGTGGTTCGAGCACGGCGTCGACGGGCTCGAGCACGGCGTCGATCTGCGGGAGCGCGTGCCGGGCGAAGGGCTCGTCGAGCTGGAGGTCACGCTCGACGGCGCGCACCTCGAGCCCGGCGGCGACGGCCGGAGCGCGGCGTGGCTCACGCCCAGCGGCGCGCGGCTCCGCTACGGCCAGCTGCGCGTGCGCGACGCCGGCGGGCGTGAGCTCGAGGCGTCCATGGCGGCGCGCGAGGGGCGCGTGACGTTGACGTTCCGCGACGAGGGGGCCGCGTACCCGATCGTGGTCGATCCGCTCGTCTTCGGCGTCCTCCAGTCCGAGCTCCTGCCCGGCGACGGCGCGGCGAACGACCAGTTCGGCTCCTCGGTCGCGCTCGACGGCACGACCGCGCTCGTCGGCGCGCCCGGCAAGGTCGTCGGCATGCACAGCTGCGGCGTCGCCTACGTCTACGGCTACGACGGCGCTGCCTGGGTGCAGCAAGCCGAGCTCGTGCCGTCCGATCCCGGAGACGGCGACTGGTTCGGGATCTCGGTCGCGCTCCACGGCACGACGGCGATCGTCGGCGCCTACGCCAAGGTGGTCGGCGCGAACAACCAGCAGGGCGCGGTCTACGTCTTCGAGAAGAGCGGCGGCGTCTGGACGCAACAAACCAAGCTGCTGACCAGCGACGGCGCCCAGTGGGACGGGCTCGGGGGCAGCCTCGCGTTCGACGGCACGACGCTCCTGGCCGGCGCGGCGGGCAAGTCCGTCAGCACCTCGCTCCAGGGCGCCGCGTACGTGTTCACGCGGAGCGGAGCGACCTGGGCGCAAGGCGCCCGGCTGGTCGCCTCCGATCCGGTGAGCAACGATCAGTTCGGCACCAGCCTCGCGTTCGACGGCACCACCGCGCTGATCGCCGCGCCGGAGAAGAACTTCGGGGGAGGGCTCCATCAGGGCGCGGTCTACGTGTTCGACCACGCGGGCGGCAGCTGGACGCAGCGCGCGCAGCTGCGCCCCTCGGACACGTACGACAACGATCAGTTCGGAACGAGCCTCGCGATCGTCGCCGGGACCGCCGTCATCGGCGCCCCCTACAAGTACGTCGGCTCGAACAACGCGCAAGGCGCCGCGTACGTCTTCGGCTCGGGGCCCGCCGGGCTCGTGGAGCAGGCCATCCTGCACGCCTCCGACGGCGCCTCCATGGACCTGTTCGGCCAAGGGGTGGCGTTCGACGGCACGACGATCCTCGTCGGCGCGAACTTCCGGTCGGTCGGCGCGAACGCCAACCAGGGGGCCGCGTACACGTTCGCCGCCTCCGGGGGCGGCTGGGCCCAGCAGACCAAGCTGCTCGCGGCGGACGGCGGCGCGGGCGACGAGCTCGGCTACGCGGTGGCCTTGCAGAAGACCTTCGCGCTCGTGGGCGCGCGCAACCGCAAGATCGGCGCGAGCGACCACCAAGGCGCGGCCTACGTCTTCGTCGAAGCCTCCGCGCTCGGAGATGGCTGCAAGGTCGGCGCGGACTGCGTGTCGGGCTTCTGCGCCGACGGCGTCTGCTGCGACTCCGCGTGCGTCGGCACGTGCCACGCGTGCACCGCGGCCGGCAAGAGCGGCGGTGGCGACGGTCGCTGCGGGCTCGCCGCCAACGGCAACGATCCGCGCGGCGACTGCCCGAGGAGCTGCAGCGGCTCGAGCCTGCTGACCATCGACGGCTGCGACGGCGCGGGCGCCTGCAAGTCTCCCGTCGCGACCTCGTGCCTCCCCTTCGCGTGCAGCGCCGGCGCCTGCCGGACGACCTGCGCCAGCGACGCGAGCTGCGACCTCGGAGCCTTCTGCGATGGGACCACGTGCACGCCCAAGCGCGCCCGAGGCGTGGCCTGCAGCGCCGCGAACCAGTGCGCGACGGGCGCGTGCGTCGAGGGGGTCTGCTGCGACGGCCCCTGCACGGGCAAGTGCCGATCGTGCCGAGCGGGCGCCACCGGCGGCACGGACGGCGTGTGCGCGAGCGTCACGGCGGGCACGGATCCGCACGCCGACTGCCCCGGCGTCGCGTGCGCGTCCGAGACGCTCATCGCCAACACGTGCGACGGCAGCGGGGGCTGCAAGCCCGCGCCGACGTCGTGCCTCCCCTATCGCTGCGCGGCCAGCGGCGCCGGCTGCGCGACGTCCTGCACCGTCGACGGCGACTGCGGGACGGGGAGCTTCTGCAAGGGGGGCGCGTGCGCCGCGAGGCTCGCCAACGGGGCCGCCTGCTCGACGAGCAACCAGTGCTCGTCGAGCTTCTGCGTCGACGGCGTCTGCTGCGAGACGAAGTGCGACGGCTCCTGCCAGGCGTGCGACGGCGCGAGCTCGGCGGGGAGCTGCGTCGCCATCCTGGGCGCGCCGCGCAACGGACGTCAGGCCTGCGCCGGCACGGGCACCTGCGCCGGCACCTGCAACGGGACGTCGTCCGCGTGCACCTACCCCGAGCCGACGACCACCTGCGACGTCGGCTGCGTGGGCGCGAAGCGCTCCGCGTGCGACGGCAAGGGGGCGTGCGTCGTGACGTCCTGCCCCGACGAGCTCGTGTGCGCCGACGCCCGCAGCTGCAAGTCCAGCTGCGCGGCCGACGCCGACTGCGTCGAGGGGTACGGCTGCACGGCCGGGGCCTGCGCGCCGAAGGCCGCGCGGTGCAGCGACGACGGGGTCGACGTGCTGCTCCCCGACGCGACCGCCGTCCACTGCACGCCTTTCCGCTGCAAGGGCAACGCGTGCCTGCAGCGCTGCGTCGACACGACCGAGTGCCTCGACGGCTTCCGCTGCGACGACAACAAGGAGTGCGTGCCGGTCGCGCCGGCCGCGGCGGCGGCGGGGGGATGCAGCCAAGGGGCCGGCCGCACGAGCACTTCGGGGCTCGCGGGCCTGCTGCTGATCGCGGGCGTCGTCGCGCGACGGGCGCGAAGGGCGCGACGACGCACGGCCTGACCGCACGCGGCTGCGAGAGCGCAGCGCGCCTCGAGCCGCGGCTGCCCCGCGCTCGACTCGGGAGCGACACCACCACGGGGTACGCGGTCCCGACGCCTCGCCAGTCGGCCGCGCGCGCCCCCATCGCACCCAGATTCGGCCCTTCAGCGCAGCGATGACGGTCACTCCGTATCTCGGAGTGCGAGGGAGCGCCCCTTCCGTCCCCCGCACTCCCCCCTTTCGCGTAGCGAGCCGCTACGCTCCGAGCGCGCGCGTCGCATGAGGGGTCCCCGACGTGGAGTCCCCTTCGGTGCCGGCTGTGGGTCGGGCGGCGCGCGGCCCTGGCCGCGTCGAGAGGGAGCTGCCGATGTACCGAGCGCGCGTCGCGGTGTGGTCGAGCGTCCTCGCGATCTCGACCGGCTGTTCGGGGCCACGGGGCGACGAGCCGGGCGCGGCGGCGCTCGCGGGGGCCGACGCGTCCGAGAGCGTCGACGCCTCGGTGCGCGTCGAGGCACGGAGTCCGGCGGCCCAGGCGCTCGAGCTCGCGGCGCGCAGCCCGGATCTCGCTCCGCGCGTCCGGGGCGAGCCGGGCGCGTGGGTCACCGAGGAGGACGTGATCACGTCGCCCGGGTGGCGGGCCGCGAAGGTGGCGGAACCGTACGCGCTCGGCGCGCGCCTACCGATGCTCGCCGACGGGCCCGTGCGGGTCGGGGTCGGTCGCGCGGACGCGTTCACGGTCTCGCTCGCGCCGGTAGGGGCGCGCTCGGCGCGCTTCGTGTCGGAGGCGTCGCTCGCGACCTACCGCGACGTCTGGCCTTCGACCGATCTCGTGTGGGTCGCGGACTCCGCGCGCGTCGAGGCGCTGCTGATCCTGCGCGACGGCGCCGCGCCGACGAGCTTCTCGTGGTCGCTCTCGCTGCCGTCGTCGCTGCCGACGCTCCGCGAAGAAGCGTCGGGCTCGCTGGCGTTCGCCGACGCCGCCGGGCAGACGCGCCTCCGGATCCCGCGGGCGTTCGCCGTCGATGCGCGCGGCGTCCGTCGCGACGCCGAGCTCGCGTACCGCGAGGGGCGACTCGTCGTGACGCTCGATCCGCGCGGCCTCGAGTTCCCCGTGCTGCTCGACCCCGCGGTGGAGACGCCGGCGTGGCTCGACCGCACGCCGCCGCCCGGGCAGCGCGCGTTCCACGTGATGACGTTCGACTCGACGCGCGGCAAGACGCTCCTCTTCGGCGGCGGCGGCGCGGACACCGTGAGCTACGACGGCGTCGCGTGGACGCAGGTCGCGACCACGGGGCCGTCGGGCGGCAGCGGCCTCGCGATGGCGTTCGACGCCCTGCGCGGCCGAGCGGTGCTCCTCGCGGGGGGCGCGACCTGGGAGTGGGACGGCACGACCTGGACCCAGCGCGCGACCTCGGGGCCGACCTCGCGAGGCTCCTCGGCGATGGCGTTCGACGGCGCCCGCGGCAAGGTCGTGCTCTTCGGCGGCTACGGCGCCACGAGCCCGTACTACCTGGGAGACACCTGGGAGTGGGACGGCACGACCTGGACCCAGGTCGCCACCACCGGGCCGTCCGCGCGCTCCGCCCACGCGCTCGCCTACGACGCTGCGCGCGGAAGGACCGTCCTCTTCGGCGGCAACGGCACCTCCGGCAAGCTCGGCGACACCTGGGAATGGGATGGCACGACCTGGACCCAAGTCGCCACCACGGGGCCGCAGAGTCGATACACCCACTCGCTCGCGTACGACTCGGTTCGAGGCAAGTCGGTCCTGTACGGTGGCTATTACTACCTCAGCGGGTACGTCTACCTCGGCGACACCTGGGAGTGGGACGGCGCGACCTGGACGCAGCGCGCGTCCACCGGCCCGACGCCGCGCAACGGCAGCGCGCTCGCGTTCGACGCCGCGCGCGGCAAGACGGTCCTCTACGGCGGCTACGTCGGCAACGGCGGCGGCTGGGGGAGCAACGAGAACGACACCTGGGAGTGGGACGGCACGAGCTGGAAGCGCGTCGTCACCGGACCGGTGGAGCGAAGCTAGCTCGCGCTCGCGTACGACGTCGCGCGCGACCGAGTGGTGCTCTTCGGCGGAAACTCCGGGGTCGATCTCGGCGACACGTGGGAGTGGGACGGCACCCACTGGGCGCTTCGCGCGACGACCGGGCCGAGCGCGCGGAGCTTCCATTCGCTGACCCACGACGTCGCGCGCGGCAAGACGGTGCTCTTCGGCGGCTCCCCGTCGCTCGCCGACACCTGGGAGTGGGACGGCACGACCTGGACGCGCCGCGCGACCACCGGCGCGCCCGGGAGGCGACAGCACGCGGCGGCGTACGATCGAGCGCGCCAGAGGACCGTGGTGCACGGCGGCTACGGGGCGAGCGGCGCCGCGCTGGCCGACACCTGGGAGTGGAACGGCACGGCGTGGGCGCAGCTGGCGAGCACCGGCCCGAGCGCGCGCGCCCAGCACATGGCGGTCTACGACGTGGGGCGCGCCAAGACCGTGCTCTATGGCGGGCTCGGCCTGAACGACACCTGGGAGTGGGACGGCGCGACCTGGACGCAGCGGGCGACCACCGGCCCGACGGCGCAGTACTCGGCCGGCATGGCGTTCGACGTCGCGCGCGGCAAGACCGTCCTCTTCGGCGGCGCCGCCAGCGTCGTGGTCGGCGACACGTGGGAGTGGGACGGCCTCGCCTGGACGCAACGCACGACGACCGGCCCCCTGCACCGCGCGTATCACGCGCTCGCGTACTCCGACGCGCGCTCCAAGACCATGCTCTTCGGCGGCGACTCCGGGGCCTTCCTCGGCGACACGTGGGAGTACTACATGCGCGGGCAGGCCTGCACCTGCCCGGCGGGGAGCGCGGCCTGCGCGACGAGCGCGTGCGTGACCGGCTGGTGCGTCGACGGCGTGTGCTGCGACCCGGCCACCTTCCCGACGGGCGTCGGCCACTGCGCGGACTGCCAGGCGTGCAACACGGCCTCGAGCCCCGGCGTCTGCACCACGCTGAAGAACATGCAGGACGCCGACACGTGCACGGCCGGCCGCTACTGCGACGCCACCGGCGCCTGCGCGGCGCAGCACGGGCTCGGCAGCGCGTGCAGCGTGCAGGTCGAGTGCGGCTCGTGCCTGAATTGCGTGAGCGGGACCTGCACGAAGGTGACGAGCGCCGACGACCCCGAGACGTGCGCGGGCACGAGCACCTGCGACGCGGCCGGGGTCTGTCGCCAGAAGAACGGGCAGGCGTGCGGCTCCACCACCGACTGCGCCAGCGGCCTCTGCGTCGACGGCTACTGCTGCAACGACGCCTGCGTGGGGACCTGCAACGCGTGCAACGTGCCTGGCTCGCTCGGCACGTGCACGAACGATCAAACGAGCTGCGGGACGTGCTCCGACTGCGTCGCGGGCGCGTGCCTGCCGGTGCGCAACGCCGAGGACGCGCAGAGCTGCTCCGGCATCTACTCGTGCGACGCGGGCGGCGCGTGCAAGGTGCGCTCGTGCACGAGCGGCGCGCAGTGCACGAGCGGCTTCTGCTTCGACGGCGTCTGCTGCCGCTCGGCGTGCGCCGGGCTGTGCGAAGCGTGCGACGTGCCTGGCGCCGAAGGGGTCTGCGCGGCGGTGACCGGCGCGCCCCACGCGGGCCACGGCGCGTGCGCCGCCGGCTCGGCCTGCCAGAACGCCCAGTGCGACGGCTCCAACCGCACCGCCTGCGTGGGCACGCTCTTCGCGGCGGTCGGCACCTCGTGCGGCCCGAAGGTCTGCGTGGCCTCGACGATCGCCACCAAGTCCTGCGACGGCGCGGGCGCGTGCCTGGACTCGACCGCCGGCGACTGCGCTCCGTTCCTGTGCAGCGCGGGCAGCTGCACCACCGCGTGCGCGAGCGACGTCGACTGCAGCGCCGACGGCTACTGCGACGGCGCGATCTGCCTGCGAAAGCAGCCGATCGGCGCGACGTGCGGCGCCTCGAAGCAGTGTGCGAGCGGGTTCTGCATCGACGGCGTCTGCTGCAAGGCGGCCTGCCAGGGGCGGTGCGAAGCGTGCGCGGAGCCGGGCGCCGAGGGGACGTGCGTCCCGGTGGTCGGCGCGCCACGAAGCAAGCGCACCGCGTGCCCGGACGCGTCGCCGGCCAACCCCTGCGGCGCGGCGACCTGCGACGGCAAGGACCCGAGCACCTGCGCCGGCTACGTCGGCTCCGACGTCGTGTGCCGGCCAGCCGCGTGCGCCGCGGGCACCGCGCTCCCGGAGGCGCGCTGCGACGGAAAGGGGGCGTGCGGCGCGGCGCCGCCGATCGACTGCGGCTCGTACGCGTGCGACACGACCGCCTGCAAGACGAGCTGCACCGCCGACGCGGACTGCGTCGGCAGCGCGCGCTGCAGCAAGGGGGAGTGCAAGGTCGTCTCGGTCTGCGCGGCCGACGAGGCCTCCGAGGTCGCACCCGACGGAACGGCGCGTGCGTGCGCGCCGTTCCGGTGCAAGGCGGGCGCGTGCCTCGCGCGGTGCAACGACACGACCGACTGCCTCGCGGCCTATCGCTGCGACGCGACCGGCGTCTGCGTCGCGACGGGCGGCGACGGCACCAGCGGCGC
>CAIXWQ010000918.1 GCA_903923175.1 uncultured delta proteobacterium
GCGCTTCGTCCGCATGCAGAGCGCGCCGTCGAACGTGGCCGAACTGCCGCTGGTCGAGGACCTGGCCTATCTGCGCAATCTGGTCCTCACGGTATACGCGATCAAGCACATGCGCGGCGACGCCATCCTCGAAGCCTCGCACCGCAACGACACGTACACCGAGGAGGAACTGGCCCTCGCGCTCGTCACAGGGAAGGTGAGCCTGACCGGCGCGTTCCTGCGCGTGGCGTGAGAACGAGAGGCGGATCGTGCGGACTCTGCGCCTTCGTGCACTTGAGCGCCCTCGACTGAAACGCAACTTCAGGTTTCCCGCGGTGGAACGCGAGGAACGGTGGCCCCCCCCCGTATCAACCCACGGGTCGGGGCCATATCAATCCTTAGTGGAACGCGAGCTACTAACGGAGGTTATCGCCAATGAAGGTGTCTCAAAGTCTTGAGGACCTGGAGATAGAGCGCCTGCCGGACGGCCAGTGTTAGCGTCCGCCCTTCGCGTTACCGACGGTTCGCGCGTTGCGGTCCACACGTTCCACCGTGGTGAAGGGCGAATCGCATTCCACACGTCTCGGCGCGCTGGGGGCGCTTGTCCCCGGCGCGAACGAGGCGTGAACCGCAGAAAACAGAGGCGAGCGACCGATGGGCCGGAAGCCGAAGAAACACATGGAAAGGAAACCGACCCATCGGCCGCCACGTCGTGAGCGTGGGGACGGTTAACTCCACGCCAGTCCAGCCGCCCGATGTGTTCAGGGCGCCGCCGGTGGCGGGTGCGGTGAACGGGTCCATATTGCTGCACATCGGCCTTCGACTTCACAACAGCGGCTTGTTGCCGTACACCCTCTCAAGCGCGGCGGACCCGTCCGGGATGGACGCGATGAGCGCGTAGGCCTGCGCCGCCGCCGGACTGCTGGCCAGCAACTCCTTCAGATCCTTCGTGCCTCCGTCCTTCGAGGTGGCCTGAAGGGCGAAGGCGTTGTACTCGAAGGTCTTGCCGTCGCGATTGATCGTGAATTGGAACATAGCCCGAAGGCCGGTGACGCCCGCCTCCCGGATTCTGTCCGCGAGCGACAGCTTCTTGATGTCCAACTCGCCGACCGCGTTCACGAACTCCGCGCCGTTCTCGGTCTTGTCGCTTTCCCACTTGCATGAGCAGAAGAAACTGTACTTGTCCAGCGCCTCGCCCACGGTCGTGGTCTTGTCCGCCTCCAGGACGCCGCCCTTGACGAGGGCGACGTTCCCGCCCTCGACGCCAAGGCTGGACACAAACACCAGGAAGCCCATGGAGCAGAGGATGATCGCCAAGTTCCGGCGGACGTGGTCCGCTTCGACTGGGTGATCGACCGCCCGCGCGAGCAGTTCCTTCCGCTTCATGAAGTAGATCACGCCGGGAACGCCCAGCGCCGAGAGCAGCGCCCACCGCGCCGCCGAGAAGTTGTGCGGTCCGTCCTCACCGGAGATCTTCCCGATCTTGTTCTTCGCCGCGTCCCAGTAGACGCCCATTGCGAGTGACCCGAGCAATGCGATAATGAGGTGCATTTCGTTCGTCTCCTTCTTCCTTTTTTTTGTCAGCCGAACCGCATCAGCACGCGATGCGGGTTCCTGTGAGTTTCGCGCCGTCGAATTTCGCGCCGTCGAACTTCGCGCCGTCCAGCTTCGCGCCGTCGAAATTGGCGTTGCGGAGATCCGCGTTCGTGAAATCGGCGTCCGTCAGGTCCGCTCCCTTGAGGTTGGCGTCGATCAATTCAGCGCCGCGGAAGGCGACGCCCTTGAAGACGCC
>CAIXWQ010000919.1 GCA_903923175.1 uncultured delta proteobacterium
CGTCGAGCGCCTTGTCGACCTTCGTGTCGACGCGCGAGACGAAGAAGCTCGCCACCGACGCGAGCCGATCGATCGGCGCCCCCGCGGCGACGCGCGTCTCGAGCGCACGCAGGAACGCGAGCGCGACCTCGCGGTACCGGTCGACCGAGAAGAGCAGCGTGACGTTGATGTTGATCCCCTCGGCGAGGCAGCGCTCGATCGCACCGAGCCCCGCGCGCGTGCCCGGGACCTTCACCATCAC
The DNA here is from genome assembly GCA_903923175.1 of uncultured delta proteobacterium. Taxonomy (GTDB): domain Bacteria; phylum Myxococcota_A; class Polyangia; order Polyangiales; family JADJMO01; genus CAIXWQ01. The sequence goes on from CAIXWQ010000919.1 coordinate 242, forward strand.
GTTCGGCCGGCCCACCGCGCTCCAGAGGCGTCGCGCCTCGGCGATCGAGTCGAGCGTGCTCTGCGCGGCGTACGGCGAGACCTCGATCGACGCGAAGCCGTCGGCGCCGCCCGTCGCCTCGTACACGCCGCGCAGCGCGTCGCACGCCCGGCCGACCTCGGCGACCTCGAGGCGCTCGAAGACGGCCGCGTGCGTCTCGCCGGCCGGCGCCGCGCGGGCCAGCTCGTCGTAGTCGCCGGTCGCGGCGATCGCCTTCTGGAAGATGGTCGGGTTCGAGGTCAGCCCGCGCAGGCCGTCCTCGGCGATGAGGCGGTCGAGCTCTTTCGAGACGAGGAGATCGTGATCGAGGAAGTCGAGCCAGACGCTCTGCCCGAGCTCCGCGAGGTGCCGAATCGGGTGCATGCCCGCGGAAGGAGCATGGTGTGTGCCGCGGGGCAGGCTCACGAGGCTCGTCGCTCCCCGCGCCTCACGCCCGCGGGCGCGGCGAAGCGAGACGAGCCGACGCGGCCGCGGCTCCGGGCGGGACGCTTGCGTCACGTTCCCTCCACCGTACAGTGACCGTCCGATGCGCCGAGGAACCGTAGGTCTGCTCGCCGCCTCCGTGACCGCCTCCGTGATGATGACCTCGTTCGGCTGCTCCGGCAGCACCGGCAGCGGCGTCACGACCTGGAGCGACGACGCGAGCGCGGGCGACGCGTCGGGAGACGACGGCTCGGTCGTCGATCAGGGCGTCCCCGACACGACCGTGGCCGACTCCGGCCCCCGCGCCGATGCGGATGCGAGCGCCGGCGCCGACGGAGCCTCGACCTCCGACGCCGCGAGCTCGGACGCGGGCGATGGCGCCGCGTCGGACGCCCCGCCCGACGCGCTCGGAGACGCGCTCGGCGATGCGCTCGGAGACGCGCTCGACGGCACGAGCTGCGGTGTCACCGGCGGCGCCTGCTGCCCCGACGGCTCGTGCGCGGGGGGCGCGCTCTGCATCGGGTCGGTGTGCGGAACCTGCGGCGGCCCCGGGCTCCCCTGCTGCGCCAGCGACGCGTGCTCGGCCGGGAGCGCGTGCCGCGCGAGCACCTGCGTGAAGTGCGGCGGCTTCGGCGAGGCCTGCTGCGCCGGGAGCGCGTGCAGCGGCGGCTACGTCTGCGGAGCGACCGGCAGCTGCGCGCAGTGCGGCAGCGTGGGCGAGCCGTGCTGCGGCGGCGGCGCCTGCAACGCCGGCAGCGTCTGCGGCTCGGGGGGCCTGTGCGTGTGCGGCGACGTCGGTCAGCCCTGCTGCGCGGGCTCGACCTGCGCGAGCGGCGCGACCTGCAGCGCTTCCGGGAGCTGCACGCACTGCGGCGGCGCCGGCGAGCCGTGCTGCGGAGGCACCGGCTGCGGCACGGGGAACGTCTGCGCCGGCGGCAAGTGCATCGCTTCGCCCCCGTGCGCGAGCGACCCCGACTGCGCCGCGCCCCTGACCTGCGGCGGCCCCGCGCTCTGCAGCGGCGCGCCCTGCTTCGCGTGCATCGCGCCGAGCACGGGCGGCGGCCCGCTCGGCAGCCCGTGCGCCGACTCGACCACCTGCGCCTCCGCGCTGTGCGATCTCTCCGTCCGCAAGTGCGCGGCCCCCTGTCGACTGGGCAGCAGCGGCGACGCCGACTGCGCGGCGGCGGCCGGCGCGGCGGCGGTCTGCACGGACGTGTCGGTCCTCGTCTCCGGCGTGAGCGGCCGCCTCGGCTACTGCGAGCAGGGCTGCAAGCACGACGCCGACTGCGCGACGGGCGCCTGCCAGGCCTCCACCAACGCCACGCTCAACCGCGTCGACCTGATCTGCGCTGCGCTCTCCTCGGGCGGGTTGGCCTTCGGCGCCGACTGCTCGGCGGCGGGCTCGTACTGCGCCGAAGGGGCGTGCCTCACGACCACGACCTCCGGCGGCGCCACCAGCAGCCGCTGCAGCAAGTTCTGCACGACCGCCACCGACTGCGGAGGCGCCCTCCCCGCGTGCGGCCTCGCGACCTTCACCCTGCCGAAGGGCGGGACGCAGTCGGTCGCGACCTGCACCCCATGACTCCGCCGCGCCTGCCGCGCGCCGTGCGAGAGCGCGCCCTCCCATCCCCGCGAAGGTGTAGAAACCGCGCATGAGCCAGGTCCTGAAGGACGCCGGGTGGGTCCTCGTCGAAGACGCTCGGACCCCCGAGCACCGCGAGTGGCAGGACCCGTACGACCCGAACGTGCGTGCGTCCGAAACGAAGGCGCTCCTCGTCCAGCACGGTCGCGACCGTGCCCCCGCCTCCGTCGAGGCCGGCGAGACCCGGAGCCGGACCCGCTGCGCCCGGTGCGGCGTGTCGATCCTGGCGGGCGCGAAGATCGGGCACGTGAGGACCGCGACGAAGCCTCCCCACCGGGAGACGTGGTGCCACTACTGCTGCGAGCGGTTCGGCGTGAAGCTCTGACTCCCAGTCCGAGGGCGCGCGGCCCGAATTGCCCCACGCCCCGCTTCGCCGGATAAGCGCCCTCCGCCATGCGCCCCGCGTCCGCCAGAAGCCTCCTCTCGCGCGCCTCACGCGCGTCCCGCGCCGGCATGCGCGGCTCTCGTGCCGACCTCCTCTTCGCCGGCTTCGTGGTCGCGATCGTCGGGCTGCTCATCGTCCCGATCCCGACGCCGCTCCTCGACGTGCTCCTCGCGACCTCGCTCGCGTTCGCCGTGGTGGTGCTGCTGGTCGTGCTCTACGTCGGCGACGCGCTCGCGATCGCGACCTTCCCGACGCTGCTGCTCCTCACCACGCTCTACCGCCTCGCGCTGAACGTCTCGACCTCGCGGCTGATCCTGCTGCGCGGCGACGCGGGCGAGGTGATCCGCGCGTTCGGCACCTTCGTCGTGCGCGGCAACTACCTGGTCGGCGCCATCGTCTTCGGCATCCTGACCATCATCCAGTACCTCGTGATCGCCAAGGGCTCCGAGCGCGTGGCCGAGGTGGCCGCGCGCTTCGCGCTCGACGCGATGCCGGGCAAGCAGATGGCGATCGACGCCGAGCTGCGCTCGGGCGCCATCGACACCGCCGAGGCGCGACGAAGGCGGCGCGTGCTGTCGCGCGAATCGCAGTTCTACGGCGCGATGGACGGCGCCATGAAGTTCGTCAAAGGCGACGTCGTCGCCGGGCTCGTGATCACGGCCATCAACGTGGTCGGCGGGCTCGCGGTCGGCGTGCTCCAGCGCGACCTGAGCGCCGGCGACGCGCTCCGGCGCTACGGCCTGCTCACCATCGGCGACGGGCTCGTGACGCAGATCCCGGCGCTCGTGACCTCGACCGCCGCGGGGCTCCTCGTGACCCGGGTCGCCTCCGAGGAGCCGGGCGCGGCGCTCGGCAGCGAGCTCGGCGCGCAGCTGTTCGGCAACGCGAAGGCGCTGCTCGCGTCGGCGGCGTTCGTCGGCCTGCTCGCGATCGTGCCGGGGCTGCCGGGCCCGCCGTTCCTCGCGATCGGCGCGGTGCTGCTGTTCGTCGGGCTGCGCCGCCGCACCGAGGAGCGCCGCGCGCGCCGCGAGGAGGCCTCGGCGTCTTCTCACCCGCGCCAAGGGCACGACGCGCCGAAGGGGAGCGCCGCGGGGCCGAGCTTCGTGCCGGTGGTGGCGCCGTGGAGCGTCGAGATCCCGGCCGCGCTCGCGCCGTACCTCGACGGCGACGACGACGACCAGCTCGGGCTGCGTCGAAGGCTCGCGCGGCTGCGCCAGGAGATCTTCGACGCGACCGGCCTGCCGCTCGCGGCGCCGCGCATCACGGTGCTCGACGAGCTGCCGGCGCAGCTCGCGGTCGTCTCCCTGCGGGAGATCCCGGCCGAGGCGGTGCAGCTCCCGGCGCTCGCCGGCGCGACGTCCGCGGCCGAGGCGACCGAGGCGGCCGCAGCGACCGAGGCCATCGAGGCGATCGCCCGCGGCGCCCGGGGCCTGATCGAGCGACGCGGGCACGAGCTGTTCGGCATCGGCGAGGCGCAGCTGCTCCTCGACGCGCTCGAGCAGGCCAACCCCGCGCTCGTGCGGCAGGTCATCCCGAAGCCGATCTCCGTGCCGATGCTCGCCGACGTGCTGCGCAGGCTGCTCGAAGAGCGCGTGTCGGTCCGCGATCTGCCGACGATCCTCGAGGGGATCGCGCCGATCGCCGCGACGGACAAGGATCCGCTCACCCTCGCCGAGCACGCGCGCCGGGCGATGCGCCACGCCCTCACGCACCGCCTCGCCTCGGACAAGGGCGACGTGCGCGGCTACCTGCTCGACCCCGCGTTCGAGGACCTCGTCGCGAGCCACGTCACGCGCACCACCGCGGGGGTGTACCTCGGCGTGCCGGTGCGCGCCGCGCAGGAGCTCGTCGCCGCGGTGCGCGCGTGCATCGAGGCCGCGCCGCCCGAGCCGGGCGCACCCGCGATCCTGGTCGTGAACAACCCGGACGTGCGGCGCTTCGTGCGGCGCGTGCTCGAGCACGCCCTCCCCGACCTCATCGTGACCACCGCGGCGGAGCTGCGCCCCGAGGTCCACGTCGCGATCCGCGGGCGCGTCCGCGCACAGTGAGAGTGAGCCGTCGCGTCAGCCCCGCTCGGCGCCGTCCGAGAGCGCGGCCAGCGTGACGTGCCCGAGCTGCTCGGGCCGCGCGGGCCACTCGGCTCGGAGGCGCTCGGCGAGATTCGCGTCGACGAGCGCGAGCCGCGCGTCGCGGTCGGCCGGCAGCGGCCCCTCGCTGGCGACCACGCACGTCGCGGCGATCGCGCGCGGCCCCTCGAGCACCAGCCGCTCGTAGAGCGCGTGCCCGAACACGATCGGCGTCACGAGCCCGCGCGACGACCACGCGGCGAGCGCGGCGTCCTGCGCGGGGCCGTCGGGCTCCTTGGACGCGAGGTCCGCGAGGGCCGTCGCGACCGTGGCCTCGCACAGGAGCACGACGCCCCCCTCGTCGAGCATCGCGAGCGCGTCCTGCTCGCGCGTGCGCGCGCCCGGCTGCCGCTGCGCGCCCGGCTCGAGGCGGGCGGCGATCGCGCGGTGCTGGCGGGCGTGGAGCGCGCGCTTGGCCCGCGGGAAGACCGCCCACACCAGCGCGTTGAGCAGATCGTGCCAGTTGCGCTCGCGCGTCGGCACCCGCCCCTCGGCGATCTGCGCGTCGTAGAGCGCGCCGGGATCGAGCGGCGCCCGGCGACTCCGCCGGCCGCGCGGCCGCTGCACCACGAACTCGACCGCCGAAGCCTCGCCGAGCGCGGCGGTGAGCTCCGGGACGAGCGGCCAGCGGTCGTGCCGCGCGAACGCCGACGACGCCCGCGCGATCGGCCAGAACAGCGCGCTCTTCTCGACGAACCGTGGCTCCCAGCAGGCCTGCACGAAGGGCGAGCGTCGCACCGCCCGCGAGGTCCGTCGAGCCGCCCGCGCGGCCGGCGCGCGACGCTCAGGCCGCCTTCGCCGGCGCGAGCGCGAGCAGCGACTCCGTGAGCGCCCAGAGCCGCTCTTGCGCGCCCTCGTCGAGCGCCGCGGCCGCCGCGCGTCGGGCCTTCGACTTCTCGAAGTACTCGCCGCTCACCCCCGCGAGCTCCGGCGCGGTCGCCACGGTCAGCGAGCAGCGCGCGCCCGCCGCGGGCGAGATCGTGAAGAGGTGGAAGAGCTTCACCAGCAGCCTCGGGTAGTCGCGCGCGAGCTCGGTGGTCACCACCCCGGGGTGCACGGCGTTCACCGTCACGTCGCTCCCCTCCGCGCGCAGCCGGCGCGCGAGCGCCTTGGTGAACAGCACGTTCGCGAGCTTGGACTGGCTGTACGCCGCGGGCCCGCCGAACTTGCGGCGCTCGTACTGCAGGTCGTCCCACGCCATGTTCCCGCGGTAGTGCAGGTTGGACGACAGCACGACGATGCGCGCCCGCGGCGTCGCGCGCAGGAGGGGCAACAGCTCGTGGGTGAGCAGGAACGTGCCGAGGTGGTTGACGCCGAAGGTCGTCTCGAAGCCCTCCTTCGTGGTGCCGCGCGACGTGGTCCAGACGCCGGCGTTGTTCACCAGCACGTCCAGACGCGCGTGCCTCGCCCGCAACCGCGCGGCGAAGTCGCGCACGCTCGCGAGGCTCGCGAGGTCGAGCGGCTCGACCACCACGTCGTCGCGCCCCGTCGTCGCGACGAGATCGGCGCGCGCCGCCTCCCCCTTGGCGGCGTCACGGCAGGCGAGCACCACGTGCGCGCCTCGACGGAGCAGCTCGCGGGCCGTCTCCTTGCCGATGCCCGTGTTGCTCCCCGTGACGACGCAGATCTTCCCGTGCAGGTCTTCGCTCATGGCACGGGAATCTGGGTCGCCCCCCCGGCGACATCCATGAAGAACCGCAAACCCGCGGCGGGCGCGCCAGCTACTGCGCCTGCGACCGCTTCTTCGCCTTCACGCGCAGGATGCGCGCGGCCTCTTTGTACGCGGGGTTCTCGGGGTGCGCCTTCGCGAGCTCGTCGTACGCCTTCGCGGCGAGGTCGTACTGCCCGCCGACCACCGCGTCGACGGCGACGCGCTCGTCGGACTTCCCGGACCCGGAGGGCTTGGCCGCGGGCGACGTCGCGACCGGCTTCGGCGGCGCGACGGGCTTCGGCGGCGTCGACGCGACGGGCCTCGACGAGGTCGAGGCGGCGGCAGGCGCCGAGCCGGTGGGCGCGGTCGCGGTCGAGCTCTCCGGCTCGGCCGGGGGGTCCTGCTTCTTCTTCTTTTTGGGGGGCGGCGGCGCGTCGTCCTCGGCCTCGCTCGCCGAGGCGCTCGCGCTCGCCTGCGCGCCGGGCTTCCCTTTGCCCTTGGTCGTGGCCTCGTCGTCGTCGAGGCCGCCGAAGACGATCATCGCGAACGCGACCGGGAGCAGGAACAGGATGATCTTCTTGGGGACCGACGTCTCCTTCCACTGGAGCGCGAGCTTCTGCCCCGTGGTCGGCGGTCGAACCCCCGAGGTCGCATCGGCGGGCGACGGCGGCACGTTCAGCGGGGCCATCGCCTGCAGCTGCGGCGGCTGCGGCGGCTCGTGCCCGAACGACATCATCGGCGCCATCGGCGCCTGCGCGGGGACGAGCGGCAGCCCCATCGGCGCGGGGGGCGCTTGCGGAGGCGCGGGCGGCACGCCGAGCGGCGGCTCGCGAGCCCCCATCGGGCGCGTGACGAACGCCTTCGCCGCGCTCGGGATCGGCAGCGCGCGCGTGGTCTCGCCTTCGCCTTCCTCCCAGTCGATGTCGCCGGGGGCCTGGCTCGGGGCCGGGGCCGGAGCCGGCGCCGGCGCGGGCGCAGGTGCAGGCGTGATCTCGGGCTTCGGCGCGTACGCGCCGAACGGCAGCGTCGCGACGCGCGGCGCGCGCGGGGCGGCCTTGGCGGCCATGAACGCGGGC
>CAIXWQ010000920.1 GCA_903923175.1 uncultured delta proteobacterium
CGCGCGGGATCGAGGACATCTACGAGCTGACCTACATCCGCTAGGACGGCAGCCGCTTCCCCGCCGTGGTGTCGGTGACCGCGCTGCGCGACGCGCCGGGCGCCATCATCGGCTACCTGCTCATCGGCACCGACAACACCGCCCGCAAGCTGGTCGAGGAGGAGCGCACGAAGCTCGACCAGCGGCTGCGCGATCAGCACTTCTACACGCGGTCGCTGATCGAGTCGAACGTCGACGCGCTCATGACCACCGATCCGCGCGGCATCATCACCGACGTGAACAAGCAGGCCGAGGCGCTGACCGGCTGCACCCGCGACGAGCTGATCGGCGCGCCGTTCAAGAACTACTTCACCGATCCGGAGCGCGCGGAGGCGGCGATCAGCCGGGTGCTGACCGCCGGCAAGGTCACCGACTACGAGCTCACGGCGCGCGCCCGCGATGGCACGTTGACCGTGGTCTCCTACAACGCGACCACCTTCCACGACCGCGACCGGATGCTGCAGGGCGTGGTGACCGCCGCCCGCGACGTGACCGAGCTGAAGCGCTACGAGCACGCGCTGCAGCAGAACAACGTCGAGCTGCAGGACGCCAGTCGGCTCAAGTCCGAGTTCCTCGCCAACATGTCGCACGAGCTGCGGACGCCGCTCAACGCGATCATCGGCTTCTCCGAGGTGCTCAAGGACGGCCTGCTGGGAGACCTCACCGATCAGCAGCGCGGGTTCATCGGCAACATCTTCACGAGCGGCAAGCACCTGCTCTCGCTGATCAACGACATCCTCGATCTCTCGAAGGTCGAGGTCGGCAAGATGGTGCTCGATCTCGAGTCCGTGGAGCTCTTCCCCGTGCTCGCGAACAGCATCTCGATCGTGCGCGAGAAGGCGGCCACGCGCCGCATCCACCTGGAGATCGACGCCGCCGATGGGCTCGGCTCGATCGAGGCGGACGCCCGGAAGCTGAAGCAGATCCTGTACAACCTGCTCGCCAACGCCGTGAAATTCAGCAACGAAGGGGGTCGGGTGACCGTGCGAGCGGCCCGCGTCCCTCGCGCGCGCGTCGGTCAGGTCTCGGGCGTCACGGCGAGTCGGTGCGGCCCCCTCGCCGACAGCGAGCACGCGGACTTCCTCGAGCTCAGCGTCACCGACCGAGGCATCGGGATCTCCAAAGAGGGGCTCGAGCACCTCTTCAAGCCGTTCAGTCAGATCGACAGCGGGCTCGCCCGCCGGTTCGAGGGGACCGGCCTCGGCCTCGCCATGGTGAAGCTCCTCGCGGAGCTGCACGGCGGCGCCGTCGCGGTCGAGAGCGCGGTGGGCGAGGGGTCGACCTTCACGGTCTGGCTGCCGTGCCGCGGCCCGAGCGAGGTCGCGCAGCCGCCGCTCGGAGCGACCGAATGGCCCGCCGTCGGTGTCGCCGTGTCGCCGGGGGCGCCGACCGCGCTGGTGGTGGAGGACGATCCGAAATCCGCCGCGCTGATCCGCCTGCAGCTCGAGGCCGAGGGGTTCCGGGTGCTGCACGCCCGCTCCGCCGAGGCGGCGCTGGGGCTGGCGGTCGAGCAGCCGCTCACGCTGATCACGCTCGACATCCTGCTCCCGAGGATGGACGGCTGGGAGTTCCTGGCGAGGCTCAAGCAGATGCCGCAGCTCGCGTGCGTCCCCGTCGTGATCATCTCGATCGTGGCGGATCAGCACAAAGGCTTCGCGCTCGGCGCGGCGGCCATCCTGCAGTCTCCGATCTCACGGCAGGACCTGTACGGCGCGCTCACGTCGCTCGGGCTCCTCCCCGTGATCGAGGGGCGGGCGCTGAAGGTGCTCGTGGTCGACGACGACGCCGCGGCGCTGGAGCTGCTCGCGGCCCGCACGCGGGGGCTGCCCGCCACCGTGCTGCAGGCGAGCGGCGGGCGCGAGGCGATCGAGGCGGCGCGCCGCGAGCTCCCCGACGTGATCGTGCTCGACCTGCTGATGCCCTTCGTCGACGGGTTCGACGTCGTCGAAGGGCTCCAGGAGCAGACCGCCACGGCGCTGATTCCGATCTTGATCGTCACGAGCAAGGACGTCGACGCGGCGGACCGCGCGCGGCTGAACGGCCACGTGGCGGCGATCCTGGAGAAGACGAATTTCGACGGCGCGCGCTTCCTCGCCGAGGTGCGCAGGGCGCTTTCGGGTCGCCGAACGAGGAGCTGACATGTCCACCATCCTGGTCGTCGAAGACAACGAGCCCAACCTGGTGCTCGCGAGGTTCCTGCTGGAGTCGGCGGGGCACGTGGTGCTCGCCGCGCGCGACGCGGAGGCCGGGATCGCGCTGGCGCGCGCCGAGCAGCCGAGCCTGATCCTGATGGACATCCAGCTCCCCGGCATGGACGGCCTGCAGGCGACGGCGCTGCTCAAACAGCACGCGCGGACGCGCGACATCCCGGTGATCGCCCTCACCGCCCTGGCGATGAAAGGCGACGAGGAGCGCATCCGGGCCGCCGGCTGCGATGGCTACATCGCCAAGCCGGTCGCCTACCCGCAGTTCCTCGCGACGATCGCGGCGCGCCTGGCCGAACCGGTGACGCCATGAGCGCGCCCCCTCCGGGCGCGTGCGCCGCCAAGCGCGTGCTCATCGTGGACGACGAGCGTGACAACCGCGAGCTGCTCGAGATCATCCTGGCGCGCGAGGGCTACGACATCTCCACGGCGGCCAGCGGCGCGGAGGCGCTCGCGTCGGTCGCGCGGCAGCCGCCGGACCTGGTCCTGCTCGACGTCATGATGCCCTTCATGAATGGCTACGAGGTCGCGACCGCGCTCAAGGCCGACGCGGCGACGCGCGTGATTCCCATCGTGATGGTCACGGCCCTGAGCGACGCCAACGCGAGGGCGCGCGCGCACGACGCAGGGGCGAACTCGCTGCTCGGCAAGCCGCTCGACCGCGCCGAGCTCTGTCTGCGCGTGAAGAGCTGCCTGAAGGCGCACGCCCTCGCCTGAAGGCGCATCCTCGATGGAGGCCGAGGGACGCCGAGAGCCGCCATGAAGTGCCGCTCGCGCGCGATCGGCACCCGACGTGCAGAGCAGGACTCGCATGCGCCTGCCTCTCGCTTCCTTCCCGAGCCACCTCGCGACGCGAGCGGCCTGCTGCGTCCTCGCCCAGCTGTTCGCTTCCTCGACGCACGCCCAAGCCACGGACGCGAGCGCCGACGAGGCCGAGTCCCGCGCGCGGGCGGAGCTCGTCGCCGCGCCGCCGTCGGCGTCGGCGTCGGAGGCGCGTCGGACCGAGCGACGCGCGTCGTCCGACGTCCGCTTCGGCCCGCCCATGCCCGTTCCAGCCGGCGTGCCGTTCCTCCTGGGGGGGACCTTCGCCTCCGTGTACGCCTACGCCCGGACCCGCTTCGGGCGCACCTGCGACGGATGCTCCGCGGCGGAGCAGAAGGCCAAGGAGCTCTCGGCGCCGTCCGACGGAGCGGGGAGCACCTGGAGCTACGTCGCCGGCGGGATCCACGTCGCCGCGCTCCTCGGCGGGTTCGTGCTCGTCGCCGCGATGGAGACCGCGCCCTCGCCGGCGGGCGTGGGGACCTCGCGCATGGACGGACTCCGGCTCGTCGTCGGGCCGACCGACGGCGGTGCGGCCGTCTCGCTCTCCGGTCGATTCTGAGGCGAAGCGCGGGCGGCGTCGTGGGCCGCGAGGTCGCGGTGTCGCGTTCGAGCGCGGGCGCGAATCCTGCTGAGAGACCTTGGAGTGACCCCTACGCCGCCGCCGTCGCGTCCGTCGCGTGCGCCGCGCTCGTCGCGCTCGTCGCGCCCGTCGCGCCCGTCCCGCCCGGGAGACGCGCCGCGAACGCCCCCCGCGCCGGGAGGCGAGCGCGCTCGGCTCAGCGTCTCGCCGGTCGCCCCGGCCACGCTGAGAGGCCGGCGCCTCGCGCTCAGCATCGTGCTGCTGCTGACGCTGGTGCTGGTCGGGACCGTCATCGCTCCGCTCTGGATCGGCATCGCGTTCGGGACGATGATGGCCTTCACCGCCCAGCGCCCGTATCGGCGCCTGACGGGCTGGCTACGGGGTCGGCGCGAGCTCGCGGCCGCGATGACCACGATGCTCGTCGGGCTCACCGTGGCGGCGCTGGGCGCGCTCGCGGTCTACGCGCTGACCCGTGAGCTGTTCGCGCTCGCGACGGTGCTCCGGGAGAAGCTCGCCGTCGGCACGCTCGAGGCGCTGATCGGCGAGAGCGCCGCGGCCGTGGTGGATCGCCTCGGCGTGAACCGCGCGCGGCTGATGAGCCGGCTCGGGACCGAGCTCTCCGAGGCGACCAGCGTCGCCGCGCAGGGAGCCGCGAGCATCCTCCAGGCCACCGGCGGCGCCATGCTGGGCCTGCTCATCGCGCTGCTGACGATGTACTACGTGCTCCTCGAGTGGCCGAGCATCCCGGCGCGCCTCGAGCGCCTGCTCCCCCTCGATCCGCGCCACACCCACTCGCTCATCTTCGAGTTCCGCGACGTGAGCCGGAGCGCCCTGGTCGGCACCCTCGCGACCGCGCTGATCCAGGGCGTGATCGGCGGGGTCGGCTACGCCATCGCGGGCGTGCCGCAGCCGCTGACGTGGGGCATGTTCACCGCGCTGGGCTCGTTCGTCCCGCTGATCGGCACCGCGACGATCTTCGTGCCCATCGCGGCCTGGCTCGTCCGCGGCGGGCATCCCGGCGGCGCGATCTTCGTGCTCGCGTGGGGCACGCTGGCCGTCATCGGCCTCGCCGATTACGTGATCCGGCCTCGCATCGTCGGCGGCAGCGGCAAGGAGAATCCGCTGCTGATGCTGATGTCGATCCTCGGTGGACTCGAGAGCTTCGGTGTCACTGGCCTGTTCATCGGTCCGGTGCTGATGACCATGTTCATCGCCGTGCTCCGGATCTACGAGCGCGAGATGGGGCCGCCGAGCGCTCCGCCGTTCGCCGCGGTCGCGCCCGAGCCCGAGCCCGAGCCGGAGCCCGAGCCCGAGAGCCCCGGCCTCGACGGGCCCGAG
>CAIXWQ010000921.1 GCA_903923175.1 uncultured delta proteobacterium
ACAAGAGCACGCAGGCCGTCTTCGGCGACTACATCGACGTCTACGACATCCAGCGCGCCGTCGAGGACGGGGCGACCGTCCGCATCTACTACGAGGGGCGCATGGCGCGCCTAGAGCTCGACGAGGCCGAGAAGCCCAAGCTCGACGAAGACTTCGAGGAGGTCACCGAGGGCGAGGAGACCGACCGGAAGGAGCGGCTCAAGTCGAAATGGGCACGGCTCGAGGCCATGGTCGGCAACGAGCGGCGCATCGACTTGATCGCGGCGGACCTCGTCCAGCACTTCGAGCAAAGGCTCGAGGCGATGGACGGCAAGGGGATGATCGTCTGCATGAGCCGGCGCATCTGCGTCGAGCTGCACGACGCGATCGTGAAGATCCGGCCCGCGTGGTTCGACGCCGACGACAAGAACCCGAAGGGGGGCCTGCTGAAGCTCGTGATGACCGGCTCGGCCGCCGACAAGCCCGAGCTGCAGCCGCACATCCGGAACAAGGCCAGGCGCGAGGCGCTCGCCAAGCGGTTCAAGAACGTCGACGACGCGTTCAAGCTCGTGATCGTGCGCGACATGTGGCTCACGGGCTTCGACGCGCCGTGCATGCACACGATGTACGTCGACAAGCCGATGCGCGGGCACGGCCTGATGCAGGCGATCGCGCGGGTGAACCGCGTGTTCCGCGACAAGCCTGGCGGCCTCGTCGTCGACTACCTCGGCATCGCCGACCAGCTCCGCCGCGCGCTCTCCGACTACACCGAGGGAGATCGGCGCGAGGCCGGCGTGCCGCAAGAAGAAGCCGTCGCGGTGATGCAGGAGAAGTTCGAGATCGTGGCCGCGATGTTCCACGGCTGCGACTACGCCAAGTTCTTCACCGGCACCGCCGCCGAGAAGATGACCGTGCTGCCGAACGCGATGCAGCACGTGCTCGCGCAGGAGGACGGGCGCGACCGGCTGCTCAAGGCCGTCACGGATCTCTCGAAGTCGTTCGCGCTCGCCGTGCCCCACGAAGACGCGATCGCCATCCGCGACGACGTCGGCTTCTTTCAGGCCGTGCGCGCCGCCATCGCGAAGAACACCGCCGGCACTGGCCGCGACGGTGAAGACCTCGACCACGCCGTGCGCCAGCTCGTGTCGCGCGCGGTGTCGTCGACCGAGATCGTCGACATCTTCGCCGCGGCCGGCTTGAAGTCGCCCGACATCTCGATCTTGTCGGACGAGTTCCTCGCCGAGGTGCGGGGCATGAAGCAGAAGAACCTCGCGCTCGAGCTGCTGAAGAAGCTGATCAACGACGAGATCAAGACGCGCGCGAAGCGCAACGTCGTGGAGTCGCGCTCGTTCGCCGAGATGCTCGAGAAGACGATCCGCGCCTACCAGAACCGGAGCATCGAGACCGCGCAGGTGATCCAGGAGCTGATCGAGCTCGCCACCGACATGCGCGCGAGGCAGCAGCGCGGGGAGAAGCTCGGGCTCTCCGACGACGAGGTCGCGTTCTACGACGCCCTCGAGACGAACGACTCCGCGGTGAAGATCCTCGGCGACGAGGAGCTACGGGTGATCGCGCGCGAGCTCGTGGAGACGGTGAAGAAGAACGTCACGATCGACTGGGCCGTGAAGGAGAGCGCGCGGGCGAAGCTGCGGACGCTCGTGCGGCGGGTGCTGCGGCGGCATGGGTATCCGCCGGACAAGCAGGAGAAGGCGACGCAGACCGTGCTGGAGCAGGCGGAGGTGCTGTGTCGGGACTGGGCGGCGTAGCGGACGGCCAGCCGGCGGCCCTCTTTGCGGTGCGAATGGCAGCTATCGATCCCACGTCGCGAACGGCGCCAGCCACCCGCGTCGAGACACCTTCGCGCTCTCGGCCTGCGTCACTACGCGAGTCGCTGGCTCCTCGAGGCGCGTCTGCGGTGAACGACGGCCAGGAACGCGCATGCCGCGCCGAGCAGCAGTGCCTCGTCGCCACGTCCGTCATTCCTTCCGGCAACCTCGCATCCGCACCCTGTCTTCATCGGCTCGCCGGGGACGCAGCGGTGGTCGTCCGTGCAGGTCATGCCGACACCGCACGCGGTGTTCGGGGTCGGGCACGCCTCGGCCGTGCTGGAGTCGTCAGCGTCGCCTGTGTCGTCTGCCGCGTCTGCGTCGGGCGCGACCGCCGAGTCGGAGGGCTCCGCGGAGTCGGCGATGGCCGAATCTCCGGCGGTGTCGCTTGAGGAATCGTCCGGAACGCCTGTGTCGTGACCTGAGTCTACACCGGACGTGTCGCTCGCGACCTCGGCGACTCCCGAGTCCAGCGAGCCGGTCTCTCCGGCCGAGTCGGAGTTCGTGTCAGTAGCCACGCTGTCGCTCGACGCCGCGTCGGCGTCGGTGCGCGCGTCGCCCGTATCGGTGCTGGTCGCGTCCGCGTCGCTTGTCGCGGCATCGCCGCCGGCGCCTGAATCGGTAGTTGTCGCGTCGGTGTCAGCGCCGGCATCGGGGATGGTCGTGCAGACCCCTCCAGCGCACTGCGCCGTCGAGGCGCACTCGGCGCTAGTGCCGCAGAACCCAGTGCAAGTCGAGCCGCTGCAGGCGTAGGGCGCGCACTTCGTTTGCGTCACCCAGGCGCAGGAGCGGCCGCCACTGCACGTGTAGACCGTCACATCTCCGGTGGCGGCGCAGTTCAAGGCGCCACCGCACTCGCCGTCGGGATCCTGCTTCGCGGCGATCGGCCCACAGTAGCCGTCGACGCTTCCGTTCTTCGGGGCGACGCACGCCTCGCAGATGCCAGTGCAGGCGGTTTCGCAACAGCGCGCGTCGACGCAGAAACCGCTAATGCAGTCGGCCGGCGAGCCGCAGACGGCGCCGTCCACGGCCAGTGACGTCAAGACGAACGGATACGCGGCGTCGTCCCAGCCCATCCCCATCAGCACGGTGGTGTCGGTCAGAGCGACGTCGGTGCTTCGATAGTTCCCGAGGAGCACTCGCAGGCGCGCTTGCTCCGTCCAGGTCGTCGCGGTCCGCGTGAAGCGGGCCGCCTCTCGGACATTGCCACCCACGACGACGACGTCCCCCAGGAGCGCCACGCTGTTGCCGCACTGCCCGCTGACGGAACACCCCGTGTAGTCGAGCTTCGCTTGTTGCGTCCACGAGGTGCCAGAGCGAGTGAAGACATATGCGGCGTGCTTACTGGGTGCTCCCACCACGGCGGTGTCGGCGTCGATCGCGACAGACGCACCGAACCCATCTCCGGCGACCGTGTCGCTGCCGACGAGCGCCTGCTGCCGCGTCCAAGTCACCCCTGAGCGAACGAACACGTAGGCCGCGTTGCCTCCGCTCGCCCCGATAAGCGCGGTGTCACCTTGCAGCGCGACGCTCTGACCGAAGGCGTGGTTGACCGCACCCTCGGTCGCTACCAGCCTGAATTGCTGGCTCCAGGCTGCGCCGGAGCGGACGAAGACGTACGCGGCGCCCTGGTGCGCGTTCGATCCGATCGCCTTTTGGGGCGCACCAACGAGCGCCGTGTCGACGCTGAGCGAGACGCTGCTGCCGAACGAATCGTTCGCCACCGTGTCGCTCCCGGTGATCTTCGCCTGCTGCGCCCAGGTCGTGCCAGTGCGCACGAACGCATAGGCCGCTCCCATGTTGTTTTCGCCGGGAGCTCCAATGAGCGTCGTGTCGCCTTCGACCGCAACGTCAAAGCCGAAAGCCGCCAAGAAGCCGCCGTCGCTCGCTAGCAAAGCGGCCTGTTGCACCCAAGTGCCCCCTGACTGCACGAAGACGTACGATTCGCCTTCTCGCGTGCCGAATCCAATCGTCTTGTAGAATCCGCCGACTACCGCCGTTGTGCCGCTGAGCGCGACCGAAGTGCCGAAAAAGTCTCCGACTACGCGGTCGCTCGCGAGGAGCTTCTGCTGCTCCGCCCACACCAGCGGATCGACCGAAATCGGATACTCAGCCTCGCGGTCGTCGATTGCGATCCCAACGCGCCCGCCCTCCACGATCAGCCGCGCGGGCACCGGACGCGCACGCGAGTCGGTCACGCGAAGCTCGCCGTATTGCGCGCGCACGACGCCGCTCGCATCCCGGAGCTCGACTCGATCGCCGGCGGCGCTCGCGAGCATCCCGTCGGACGCGAGCTCGAGGCGCAGCTCCCCGTCACCCGCAACTCGACGCTCGAGATCGAACCCCTGCTCGATCCCCCCCGCGGCGTTCGCATACCACTCGCGTACGCCTTCGCCGGGCGTGTACGTCGTCCTTCCGCCCTCCGTCACAGGCACCGATTCGGTCGCTGCACGTAGCGCCGCGGTGCGCCCGTACCGTGCGAGCTCCAAGTGCCATCCCCAACCAGGGCCGCTGACCACCGCGTGCCCGACTTCGAGCCGTGCCTCGAGGGTTCGGCGCGCGTCGTGCAGCCGCACGACCGTCGGCGTGACCGGTACGCCCGTGGACGCGTCGACCGTCGCTCGCGCCGCCTCTCCGCCGCTGCACGCGGCGAGCGAGAGGCCCATCCCGGAGAAAGTCGCTAGCCAACGAGCGATTCGCATCTGCTTCTCCAAGGCCTAGAACGAGCCCGAAACCGTGATACCGCCAGGCACCAGGCCGACCTTGGTCCCAGGCTTGTCGCCCGACGGGGCGCCCACCCAGAGCACCACTCCCGTGACGACCGCGGCGGCGCCGACCCCGACGAGTCCCCAACCGGCGTGGACCTTCGTCGAGGCGGTCGACTGGTTCGCCTGACAGGCGTCGTTGCAGGCGCCATGATCGTCGCCGGGGTGTTTGAAGTCGCTGCTCCCCTTCAGGCCGAGGTACGTCCCGACGCCTCCGACGACGAGGCCTCCGATGCCGAACGCGAGGCCGAGCGTCCGAGTCGCGCGTCCCGGTGCCACGTCGGCTGCGGGCGCTGCGAGCGACACTCGGGCGGGCGCTTCGGCGGGGCTCGTCGGCTTCGGCGCCTCGACGGCCTTCGCTTCGGACTTCAGCCCCGGGACGGTCACGTCGACCGTCTTCCCTTCGCCCGCGACGTCGATGGTGTCCTTCCAGCCGACGTAGCCGGGAGCGGACGCGTCGAACGTTAGCTTGCCGGGGTCGACCGCGATCGCCGTTCCCCAAGAGCCGGCGGGAAGCTCGTCGCCGTCGCGACGGACGACGAGCCCCGGCACCGGAGCTGGCACCATCACCCTGACCTTCGTGAGTCGCTTCTCGATCTCGCCGAGCCGTCGCGTCGCCTCGGACTCGCGACGCCGCTCTTGCTCGGGATTGAACGCGGGATTCGTCTGCGCCGCCCGGGCGGCGACGGCGGTCTCGCGGAACGTCGCCCACGCGGTCGCGGTCTTGCCGATGCGCTCGTAGCAGTCGGCGAGACGGAGCAGGCCGAGCGGCCTCGGGTAGGCCTTCTGGCTCGCCTCGAACTTCGGGCACGCGTCCTTCCAGTTGCCGGCGGCGCCGAGCTTGTCCGCTTCGTCGAAGAGCGAGAGCCCGGCCCCCTTGTCGGCCATCGCTCGCGGCCCGGCCAGGAGGCAGCCAGCCACCACGCCGAGCAGGACCACAACGCGTCGACTCCTCATCGAGGTCACTCCTTGTAGACGTCGGGTGCGCTCGGTGGCGGAGTCACCGTCGGCGATCGAACGGCGCTCGTCGAGGCCGCGGCGGCCTTCGAGGGCGCGGGCGCCGTGACGGGCCGCTTGTTCGAGGCCGTCGTGGTGGCGAGGCCAGCGGCTGTGACGGCGCTGGCGCTGCCGCTCGGGGAGTCACTGGCAAGAGGAGGCTTCGAGGGGGCCACGATCGACGGCGAAAGGACGGTCGCGGCCAACGGGGCGGCGCTCGGCGAGGCTCGAGCCGCCGTGGTCTGCGGCTCGCTCGTCGACGTGACGCTCGCGGGTTGCGGCCCGCGCACGGACGAATTCGCGAGGCTGGCGACGCCTGTCGCCACCACGGCGAGGAGCACCACGCCAACCACGCCGAGCATCAGCGGGCGGCGGCTGAGCCGCGCCGTTTCCGCGGTTACGTGCGCGCGGGATGGCGCCGCTGGCGCTTCGGCCGTCGAAGCGCCGTTGGTCGTCGCGAAGAATGGGCCTGCGGCAGCGGGCGCCGGCATCGCGCCGAGCTCGGTCGGCGCCGTCGAGGCAGCGATGGCACCAGCCCTCGAGGGGCTCTCGCCCGAGTAAGCACGCACAGCCTCCGTATCGGCGCGGGCCAGCGCGGAAGCGCGAGCCGGGACGTGCGCCGGTCGGTGACCGCCGACGGCCGAAACGAGCGCGTCGGACATCGCTCGCGCGGTCTGGAACCGCTCTCCGGGCGCCTTGGCACATGCGCGGGCGAACCAAGCGTCGAGGGCCCCGGATAGCCCCGGGTTCAGCTCCGAGGGAGCCGGTACGGCGGCGGTGCAGATCTTCATGGCGACCGCGACGAGCGTCTCGCCGTCGAAGGGGCGCGATCCGGTGAGCGCAAGGTACGCGACGACGCCGAGCGACCAGAGGTCGGTCCGGTGATCGATCGACTTCGCGTCGTTCACCTGCTCCGGAGACATGAAGTACGGCGTGCCCAGGAAGGCCCCTGTGGCGGTTCCACCGAACGAGCCGGCGCCAGCGATCTTGGCGATACCGAAGTCCAGCACCTTCACGAGCGCCTCGTCCTCGCCCGTCTCGCAGAGGAAGATGTTCTCGGGCTTGATGTCGCGGTGAACGATCCCCTTCTCGTGGGCGCGCGCGAGAGCGCGCGCGGCTTGCACCACGACGCCCGCGACCTCGGCGGGATCGAGGACCCGCTCGCGCGCCAGCCGGGCCGCGAGGTCTTCCCCCTCGAGGAGCTCCATCGCGATGTACGGCTGCCCGTTCAACGCGACGCCGAAATCGAACACCTGGACGACGTGCGGGCTCCGAACCTCGGCTGCTGCGGCTGCCTCGCGCTGAAACCGTGCGACGACCTCTGCGTTCTTCGCGTGCTCGCCGGTGATCAACTTCACGACGACGTTCGAGCGGAGGCCGAGGTGCTGGGCGATCCAGACGGTGCCCATGCCGCCGGCGCCGAGGTGCCGCACGAGCTTGAGGCTCGGCGTGATCAGCTCCCCGGTTTGCATCTCGACCACGTTCGGCGGTGCTCCCCTCGTTGCGTCCGGCCGGCGTCGGCGCTCGTGCAGCAAGGATCACGCGAACACTCCGGAGGGTCAACGTGGATGACGGCGGAGCATTGGACGTCCGGCTCAAGGTTTGCGCGCTAGAGCCTGCTCGAACGCTCGCCATGGAAGCTCGACGCCCAACGCGGTTCGCGAATCGCTAGCGAAAGCCAGCCGAGGTCGTCCGAACGACTCGCGCCGACCACGCAGCCCGCGACCAGCCGGAAGGTGGGCCGCGGGTTGGGTGGGGTCGTGTGTGCTCGCGCATCGGAGGCCCCATGGCGCCCGAGGCGAGCGACCCGTTCGGCAGAACCTGCATTTGACCGTCCGACTACCGCGCCGCTCCTGCTGGCTGAGCCCACCGGCGATCTGTACCAAGCGCCACGCGCACCGCGAGATCGCCGGGCCACTCGTGCCGGTCGCTCCCCTTCGCGTTCGACGAGCAGAAGTTCCCGCGTGTTTCCGGAGTGCGGCCTCGCTCGGGAAGTCGCTCATCGAGAGGGCCTGC
The DNA here is from genome assembly GCA_903923175.1 of uncultured delta proteobacterium. Taxonomy (GTDB): domain Bacteria; phylum Myxococcota_A; class Polyangia; order Polyangiales; family JADJMO01; genus CAIXWQ01. The sequence goes on from CAIXWQ010000921.1 coordinate 7,583, forward strand.
TTGGCGAGGATGCCGAAATCGCCCTCGACCTGGTTCAGCCACGACGCGCTCGTCGGCATGTCGTGGAAGTGGACGCACGGATTCCTCGCGAACCGCGCTATCACCGCCGGGGTGCCGTGGGTCGGCGAGTTGTCGAGCACGACGTGCAGCTCGCGGCGCGGATGCGCGTGAGTCGAACGCCTTCTGGGGCACGGCGGGGCGCACGCGGGGGCGGACACGGCACGCCGAGTTCGACGTCGGATGCGCCTGAAACGGCTGCGACGCCGTCTTCAGCCGGCTCTCAGCTCCGCTCGCTGCCGCGCCCGCGGGCAGGTCCCGGACGTGGGTGATCGGCGACACCGCCCCTTCGATCGCCCCCGCCCCCCCTCACCCCGCCGCCGCCGCCGGCACGATCGACTCCACGCTCCCCAGCGTCACCGCCTCCACCGGCTCGCCGCGCCCCTTGAGCTTCACGAGCCCGAGCGACGCGGTGCGCACGCGGGCGCCGACGCCGGTGCCGGCGATCGCGTCGGCGACGGCGCGCGTGACCAGCACCGGATTGCCGGCGTGCTCCTTGGTGAGCGACTCGAGCCGAGAGGCCACGTTCACCGCGTCGCCGATGACCGTGTAGAGCATGCGGTCGGGCGAGCCGAGCTGCCCCGCGACCATCTCGCCGACCGAGATGCCGATGCCGTTCGCGAGGCGCGACTCGCCCCTCGCCACGCGTCGCTCGTTGAGCGCGACGAGCGCGCGCCGCATCGCGAGGGCCGCCGAGACCGCGCGCTCCTCGGCGTCGGACTGCGGGATCGGCGCGCCGAAGACGACGACGATCGCGTCGCCGATGAAGTTGTTGATGTACCCCTGGTAGGGCGCGATCGCCTCGACCATCGCCGTCAGGTACTCGTTCAGCAGGCCGAGCACGTCCTGCGGCGCCATCTGCTCCGAGAGCGTGGAGAAGCCGCGCAGATCGCAGAAGAGCACCGCCGCGCGCAGCAGCTCGCCGCCGAGCTCGAGGCGCCCGTTCAGGAGCTTCTGCCGGACCTCGGGCGACACCATGCGACCGAAGACCTCGAGCTCGCGCTCGCGCTCGCGCAGACCGTCGACCATCGTGTTGAACGCGCGACCGAGCGCCCCGATCTCGTCGTCGGCCCCGACGTCGACCTTGGCCGCCGCGAAGTCGCGCCGCTCGATGGCCCGCGACCCCTCGACCAGGCGCTGGAGCGGGCGCACGATGCTGCGCGCGAGCAGGATGGCGATCAGGGTCACGAGCGCGAAGACCCCCGCGGCGTTCGCCAGCGAGCGCCGCTCGAGGCGCCGGAGCGGCTCGGAGAAGACGCGCTCCGGCTCGTAGACGCCGACCGTCCAGGACTTGGTGCGCAGCGGCGCGAAGCCGACGATCTGCCGCTCCGCGCCCGCGCCATCGGCCCCGAGGCGATAGTCGGTCGTCCCGGCCTCCTTGGCGCCGACCATGCGATCGCGCAGCGCCGTCAGCCCGAGGCTCTCGATCCGATCGATCCCGATCGACGAGAAGCGCTTCTCGAACACCGGCAGCGCCAGCGTCTCGGGCGCGAGCGGCCCGAGGCTGCGGTAGAGGAAGCGCGGATCGGCGTGGCTGACCACGACGCCGTAGCCGTCGACGAGGAAGGCGCCGCCGACGCCGCCGGCGGGGCGCAGCCCGTCGACGAGCCGGGTGACCCGATCGCCAGTGAGCTTCACGACGGCGACGCCGACCGCGCGCGCCTCTCGCGCCTCTCGCGCATCTCGCGCCTCTCGCGCATCTCGCGCATCGAGTCCCGCGCGCAGCTCGACGCGCCGCGAGAAATAGATGCCGGGGAGCTTGGTGGTGCTCCCCGTGAGGATCTCCGAGGCGAAGCGGCCGTCGCGCAGCGCGACGACGAAGTACTCGCGGAAGGCGAAGTCGCGCCCGAGCTCCTCGGCGCGGGTCGAGGCGATGCAGCGCCCCTTGCCGTCGAGCAGGAACGTGCTGGCGAGATCGTCGTTCGCCCGCACGACGTCGCCGAGCCGCGCCTGCACCGCCGCGCGCAAGCTGGGGCTCGCCTCGCCACCTCCCGCGCCCGCCGCGAGCAGGGCGGCGGTGTCCGCGTCCAGGGCGACGAGCGTCGCGGCCCGCTGGGTGTCGTCGAGGAGCTGATCGAGGCGCCCGGCGGTGGCGCTGGCGAGGCTCGACAGCTTGCCGAGCTCGGCGCGTTCGACGAGCTCGAGGGAGTTGCGGGTGTCGACGTAGGTCGTGGCCGCCATCGGCACGATCGAGACGACGACCAGCACCAGCGCGAGCTTGACGGCGATCGGCCACGCGGAGGGGCGCGCCCACGTCCTGCCACCCCGTCGTGCATCGCCGGCCATCGGACGGAGTGTAGAACGGTTCGGCTGCGCCCCGGCAGCTCGTTCCAGTACGTTCTCTGGGTGATCCGCCTCCCCACCGCCGCCGTCACGGCGCTGCGCGATCGCCTCCGTGAGCGAGGCGCCCGCCCCTCGATATCGCTCCCCATCGCCCGCGACGCGTCCACCGACGACGTGCTCGACGCGGTCCTCGCCGATCAGTACGCCCCATTTTGCGACGCGATGTACCTCATGATGGCGGCCGACGGGCAGCTCGAGGCCGCCGAGCGCGACGTCATCCGAGGCGCCCTGCGCGAGCTCGACGACCGCGTCCGCTCGCGCCACCTCGACGCCATGCTCACGGCCTCGGCCGAGGCGCTCGCGCGCGACGGCTGGCAGGCGCGGCTCGCGGCGCTCGGCGAGGCGCTCGGCGAGGACCCGACGCGCGCCGAGGCCGCCATCCTGCTCGCGGCGGCGGTCGCGTACGCCGACGGCACCGTGGCGCCGGCCGAGATCTCCGTCATGAACGCGCTGCTCGCGGCGCTCGGCGTGCCGGAGGCGCGGCTGCATCACCTGGTCGGCTCGCTCGAGCGCGTCGACATGGCGCTCGAGACCGACGCGCAGAGCGACGCGGCGGACGTGGTGCTCCACGCGGCGATGCGCCTGCGCGCCCCCGAGGACTTCGAGCGGCTCGCCGCCGCGCCCGATCGCCCCGACGCGAGCCTGCTGCTGCGCCTCTACGCGCACTACGTCCGCACCTGCGACGATCTGCTCGATCGCTCGACGCACCCGCGCTCGATCCCGACGGCGAGCGTGAGCGCCCTCGGCGAGCTCGTCGCGAGCCTGCAGCAGGGGCGCTCGCCGCGGCTCGACGAGCTGCGCGAGACGCTCG
>CAIXWQ010000922.1 GCA_903923175.1 uncultured delta proteobacterium
GAGCGGCCGCTCGCGCGTGGCGGCATGGGCTCGGTGTGGCTCGCCAACCACCTCGGCTGGCAGACCAAGGTCGTCGGGAAGTTCATCGCGGACGAGGTCGCCGCCCATCCGGAGGCGGTCGCCCGGTTCGAGCGCGAGGCGGCCGCGGCCTCGCAGGTGAAGAGCCCGCACGTCGTGCAGATGTTCGACCACGGCGTCTCGCCGATGGGGCTCGCCTACATCGCGATGGAGCTGCTCGAAGGCGAAGACCTCGCGTCGAGGCTCGCGCGGCAAGGGGCCATGCGGCCTGGCGAGGTCGCCGGCGTGGTCGTGCAGGTCGCGCGGGCGCTCGCGCGCGCGCACGAGAAGGGGATCATCCACCGCGACATCAAGCCGGAGAACGTCTTCCTCTGCGAGACGGGCGAGGCCGAGGCCTTCGTGAAGGTGCTCGACTTCGGCATCGCGAAGGTCGCCGGCGGCGAGCTGCACGGCGCCACGCAGACGGGCGCGATGATCGGCACCGCGTACTTCATGTCGCCCGAGCAGGTGATGGGCTCGAAGTCGATCGACCCGCGCAGCGATCTCTGGTCGCTGGGCGTGCTCGCGTACTTCGCCATGACCGGCGTGCGTCCCTTCGACGGGGACACCATCGGCGCCATCTCCGTCAACATCTGCAACGGCGCGTTCCTTGCCGCGTCGAGCCACAACGGCGCGATTCCGCCGGCGGTCGACGAGTGGTTCCGCAAGGCCTGCGCGCGCGAGCCGGCCGCGCGCTTCCCGAACGCGCGCGCGATGGCCGACGCGCTGGTCGTGGCCGTCGGCGGCGCCGCGGTCGCGCGGGTGCTCTCGCGCGACTTCTCCGACGGCGACGAGAAGACCAACGTCTTGTTCCGCTACTCGCAGGACGAGATCTCGCTCCCGGCCCCGGCGATCCGCGCGCCGACCGGCGCGAACGTGGTCGTCGAGCCGGCGCCCTTCATGGCGACGACGACCTCTCCGGCGAGCGTGCGGCAGACCGAGGTCGTGTCGCGCGCCGCGTCGTCGGCGTCGGCGTCGTCGGCGTCGGCGTCGACCGCGGAGCCGGGTCGTCGACGCCTCCCGGTGCTGCTCATCGGCGGCGTGACGGCGGGCATCGCGATCGGTGGCCTCGCCCTGGCGCTGATCACGATGACCAGCGGCTCGAAGCCGGCCGCGCCGGTCACGTCGTCGACGTCGGCCGCCGAGGACGAACCGGCCGCGACGCCCGCGCGCAAGGCCGCCGCCGCTGCGTCCGCCTCGACGCGCGCGGCGGACGACGCCCCGCCTTCGCCCACGCGCGGAGACTCGATCTCGCCCTCGGCCTCGAGCTCGGCCTCGGTCGCCGCCAGACCCGCGCCCGCGCCCCCGGGCACCAAGCCCGCGCCGACCACCACGCCCACGTCGAGCCTCGTGGCCCGTCCGACCGCGACCGCAGGCGTGCCGACGACGAAGCCCACCGCCACGGGCGCCAAGCCCACCGGGCCGGCCAAGCCGCTGCCCAAGGCGAGCCCTGGCGATGTCGACTTCAACTGAGGTGGGGGCGCTTTGACGCCGCGGCGGACCGGGATGGCGCTGGCACTCGCCTGCGCGACGAGCCTCGCGGCGTGCGCGGACGTCCTCGGGCTCTCGGGGTACGAGAACGGGGAGGACGTCGACGCGGCTCTCGACGCTTCTCTGGCTGACGCCGACGGCGGGGCGGACTCGGGCGCGCCCGACGGCGCGGAAGCGGACACGGCGACGGCGGACAGTGGCACCGACACAATCGTCACGGACGGCGCCGGCGACGCGCCCACGCTCGACAGCGCGGACGCCGACGCGACGGCCGACGCCATCGACGCGGCGCCACCCGACACGGCGACGACCGACACGGCCGACGGCGCGCCCGATGCGGTCGACGCCCTCGACGGCGGGGAGACCGGAGTCGATGCCGCGGATGCGGGGCCGTGCTCGACGGTGCGCAACGTCGGCCTCTCCGAGATCATGGTCCGCGCGATCAGCAGCAGCGGCGACACGCACGAGTGGTTCGAGCTCACCAACTACGATTCGACGTGCTCCTTCGACGTCGGCGGCCTGCGCGTGACGACGCAATCGTGGAGCACGACGACGATGACCTTCATCGGCAAGGCCAACGTCACCGTGCCGGCGGGCCTCCGGCTCGCTCCCGGCGCCTCGTTGCTGTTTGCGGATGTGAAGGCGACCTTCCTCGCGGACGCGTCGGCGTACGTCACCACCTACGGGCTCGACCCCGCGCTCGTCCTCGACCTGAACTGGACGCTCGGTGATCTCTTCGTGAATGGTGCCGACAACGCGGTGGACGTCTACTACCCCGGAGCGAGCCTCCCCTCCGAGAGCGTCACCATCAAGGCGCGCGGCACGACGTGGCCCGCGGTCGGGCGCGCGTTCGAGTTCCCCGCGAGCTGCGACCCTTCGCTCCGTCTCCTCGCCGGCTCGCCGGTGACGACGAGCACGCACTGGGTCGACACGAGCAGCGTCGCGGCCGAGCAATTCGGCACCATCACGGCAACTTCGCTGTACGGCACGCCCGGTCGCAGGAACGATCTCCCCGCCACTTGCCCTTGAAGGGCCTACGTACGACGTCAGCGCCGCCGCCCGAACCCTACGAGCCCTTCGATCGCCTCCGCCCCTTCGCCCACGCCAGCGCGAGCGCGCCCAGGAGCATCAGCCCGAGCGGCGGCGCCGGCTTCTCCCCCGGACTCTGGCACGAGCAGGGCGCGTCGCCCCTCGGCACGCGCGGCACGCACCGATCGCCCTCGCAATACTCCTCGGCGCGGCACTGGGCGTTCGTCGCGCAGGCGCCGGCGCCGTCGGAAGGCTGCGCCGCGTCCGAGTCGGCGGCGCCGTCGTCGCCCGCCTCGGTGATCGAGCCCGTGTCGTCGGCCGAGGTGTCGTTCGCGGTCGTGTCCGCCGCGTCGAGCGTGTCCGCGGTCATCGAGTCGCCGGCGGCGGAATCCGGCCCGACCGAGGAGTCCGGTGCGCTCGAGTCGACAGCGCCGCTGTCCGGTGTGCCCGAGTCGACCGCGGTGTCGGCGAGCGCGGTATCAGCGAGGGCGGTGTCTGCCACCGCCGTGTCGGCGAGCGCAGTGTCGGCGAGGGCAGTGTCTGCCGCGGCGCTGTCGGGACCCGCGGAATC
>CAIXWQ010000923.1 GCA_903923175.1 uncultured delta proteobacterium
CGGCGGTCTCCCTCGCGCGAGGGCTCGCGTCCCGGTACGCGTCGCAGCGCACCACCGAGGCCCCTCGATGATCCCGAGTCGCCCTGCGTGCGCGACCGCGAGCCTCCGCGTCGGCCGCGCCCGCGCTCGCCCGCCCTACGCTCGTGAGCTCGCGGGAGGCTCGTCCGCCGCGGCTGCCATGGCCGCCGAGGGCGAGGTCGTCCCCGGGTCCTTCGCGATGGCGCTCGGCGAGGCGCCGAGGGCTCGATGCCGTGCGTTCGCCCTCACGACCGACTCGAGCACGGTCAGCGGGGCGCCGGCGCGGCGCGCGTACGTGCAGAGCGCCTGCGTGTCCTTGGGCAGACACTTGCCGCCGAAGCCCCGCTCGCTCGTCACGTACGTGTGGCTCTCACCGACCCGCTCGTCCTCGACCCACAGGCGACGAACGTCCTCGAAGGGCACGGCGAGCGACGCGCACAGGTCGAAGAACTCGTTCGCGAAGGTGACCTTCGTCGCGAGATAGGCGTTCTCCATGTACTTGACGACCTCGGCGACGCCGGCCGGCACGACGTGGTAGCGAGCGCCCTCGCCGTAGGCCTCGCGGAAGAGCGACGCGGCGTCCTCGGCCGGCCCGGGCGCTCCGCCGAAGATGAAGAACTTCCGCCGCGCGCGATCGCGATACGGGTGATCGCTGGCCTCACCGGCGTATTCGGGGACGTACACGACCTTGTCGTTGAGCTTCGCGAGCCGCTGCATGGAGCCGATGCCGAGCGTGCTCTGGATGATGATCGCCCGCCGGACGCTCACGCTCGCGACGAGCCGATCCACCAGCGAATCGTCGCAGTCGCCCTGCGCCGCGAGGGGCGTCGGCACGCACACGAACACGTAGTCGACGTCGCGCAGGAGATCGGGCGTCCCGAGCTGGAGCGGCGGATCGTAGGGCCGGCAATCGTGCCGCGAAGCGAAGGTGTCGAACGCGTAGCGGCCTACGGTCCCCATGCCTGCAACGGTGATGCGCATCTCGAGTGCCTCGCGAGCCGGGCCGCTGCGTCGGGAGTTCCGCGCCGTGCGGACGTGGCCGAGTGACCGGTCGGCCGGAGGATAGCCCACGAGGCGTCCCGGTCGGAGGCGTAGAAGCGAGCTCGCGACGCGCCCTACCCCGCCGAGGTCGCGCGACTCAGAACAGCCGCAGCTGCTTCTTCCCCGGCTTCGCGGCCTGCGCGTCCTGCGCGTGCTGCGCGCCGCGCGTGGCCTCGGGCGCCGCCTCCGCCCCCTCGCCGAGCGCCTCGAGGCACGCGGGATCGTCGTTGGCGACGTTGCTCACCCGCTTGCTCACCGCGCGCGCCACCAGCAGCTCGCGCGGCGCCGGCCGGAGCTGCTTCGCCGCGACCACCACGTCGTCCCCCTCGAGCCACAGCGCCGCCTGCTTCGGCGAGAGCACCGCGGGCATCCGATCGTGCACCTTCGCGACCACGTCGTTCGCGACCGTCGTCACGATCGCGAAGCCGTCGCCGTCGGGCGCGCGGTGGTGGATGGCCGCGAAGAGCAGCAGCCCCCCCCCCTGCGCGTGGAACCAGAAGGGGCGCCGATCGCCCTTCGGCCCCGCCCATTCGAAGAAGCCGTCGGCCGGCACGATGCAGCGGCGATGCGCGAGCGAGCGGAGCTTGCCCGGCGCGGTGATCGACTCGGCGCGCGCGAGGATCTGCGGCGCGCTCCGAGTCTCGGGCGCCTCACCCGAGCCGCGCGCCCCACGCGTCGCTCCATGCGCCGGCCACTCGATCCCCCAGCGCGCCTCGACGAGCGCGCGCGCCCCCGGCCCGCCTCCGAACTCCGCGATCAGGATCGGCGAGCTCTGCGTCGGCGCGACGTTCCAGCGCGGCCGGTAGCGCGCGGCGAGGCGCGGATCGACGACCACGCCGAGCAGCGCGGCCAGCGCCGAGAACGTGTCGATCGTCAGCGTGAAGCGTCCGCACACGAGCTCACCTCCCCGCCCTGGGGAGAGGCGCGAGCTCGGCGATCAGCGCGCCCTGCTCGACGAACGGCGCCGTGCACGGCGGCCCCTCCGCCCAGTACAGGCGCGAGGCGGCGAGCGATTCGGCGCCGAAGAGCACGCACGACGAGCGCGTGCCGTAGCCGAAGCCGGGGACGTGGATGCAGGTCGCCGCGAGCGGCTCGACGTCGTCGTGCACGCGGAGCAGCGCCTGCACCGCCTCGGGCGACGGCGGCGCGCTCCCTGCGCTCCCTGCGCTCTCGTCGAGCGACGGCGCGATCGCCGCCCGCAGCCGGGCCTCGCGCACGCCGTCCGCGCCGAAGTGCACGCCGAAGCGCTCCTGCGGCCGCGGCGAGCCCGCGTCGCGGAAGCTGCGCTCGGTCACGACGTGCACCCCAGGCTCGAGCCGCGCGTGCGCCACGCGCGCGCCGTCGCACCACGTGACGAAGGCGTCGCGCGCGTCGGCGTAGAGCAGGTGGAACGCGTTGAAGCGCCCGGCCGCGAGCCCCTCGAGCGAGGCGCGGAGCGAGGCCGCGTCAGGCGCCCGCAGCGCCTCGACGACGAGCGCGCCGCGCGAGGCGCGCGCCTCGTCCTTGGGGACGCCGAAGCGGTTGGTGACGCCGACGAAGAGGCCGCCGCGGGTCAGGCCGAGCCAGGTCCCCCCTGCGACCTCGTCTCGCGGCGCGAGGAACGGCTCCGCAGGCCACACGCGCGGCGGCGTGGCCGGACGATCGAGCCGCTCGTCGCGGTTGGCCGCCACGAGCACCGGCAGGCCCGCGAAGCGCCGATGGACGAGCAGGATGGAGCACACGCCCCCAATGTGCGGCGGCGCGCGACGGGCGCCAATGCCTCAGCCCGTCAGCCGCCGGCCTTCGCGTTCGCGAGCACGCTCTTCAGCTTCACGACGATCAGGTCGAGCGCGACGCGGTTGTTGCCGCCATCGGGGATGATGAGATCGGCCCAGCGCTTCGACGGCTCGACGAACTGCAGGTGCATCGGCCGAACGGTCTTGTAGTACTGCTCGCGGATCGACTCGAACGAGCGCCCGCGGTGCTCCATGTCGCGGCGGATGCGACGGAAGACGCGGATGTCCGGGTCGGTGTCGACGAAGATCTTGATCTCGAGCTCGTCGCGGAGCCCCTCGTCGACGAACGTGAGGATCCCCTCGACGATGACCACCTGGGTCGGCTCGACGCGCCGCGACTCCTCGAAGCGGCGGTGGGTCTTGAAGTCGTAGATGGGGACGTCGATCCCCTTGCCCGCCTTCAGCGCCTTGATGTGCTCGACCAGCAGCTCGATCTCGAGCGAGTCGGGGTGGTCGAAGTTGAGCTTGCTCCGCTCCTCGTAGGAGAGGTCTGGCCGATCTCGGTAGTACGCGTCGAACTCGAGGTACGCGATGTCCTCGCTCGGCAATGCCGCGGCGATCGTGCGCGCGACCGTGGTCTTGCCGGAGCCCGTGCCGCCTGCGATGCCGATGACGAGCACGCCCATCGGCGCGCGCGTACTACGACCCGGCGCGGCAAGGAACCGTTCGACGCGCTCGAGGGGCCCGAGGGCTTGCGGACGCGTACCGACAGGCCGTATCCCTGCGCGCCCCGATGACCACCCCGATCGCCACCTTCAACGTCAAGGCCCCCGACCAGCCCGGCCTGGTCGCGCGGCTCGCCGGCTTCTTCTACGAGCGCTCGCTCAACATCGTCGACGCGAGCAACCACACCGACGTCGCCGTCGACGACTCGGCCAAGGACGCAGGAAGAGCGGCGGAAAAGGCGTACTTCTTCATGCGCCTGGTGGTCGACCTCGGCGGCCTCGCCGCCCCCTCGGCCCCCGACGTCCTCGGCGGCTCGGCGACGCGCAAGGCGCTGGAAGCTCAGTTCGAGACACTCGTCGGGGCGCTCTCGGGGAGCTGGTCCGTGGGCTACTCGGACGTCGTTCCCAAGGTCGCGCTGTTCGTCACCAAGGATCCGGCCTGCCTGTACGACCTCGTGCTCCGGCAGCAGACCGGCGAGCTGGCCTGCGAGATCCCGCTGATCGTCTCGAACCACCCGACGCTGGAGCCGGTCGCCGAGGGGTTCCGCATCCCGTTCGTCTGCCTGCCGGTCACGCGCGACACCAAGGCCGAGCAGGAGGCGCGCATCCTCGCGCTGCTCCACCGCCACCACGTCGATCTCGTCGTGCTCGCCCGCTACATGCAGGTCCTCTCCGACGACTTCCTCGGCAAGGCGCCGCCGGTGATCAACATCCACCACGGCTTCCTGCCTGCGTTCCAGGGGGCGAAGCCCTACCACCAGGCCTACGCGCGCGGCGTGAAGATGATCGGCGCGACCGCGCACTACGCGACCAAGGACCTCGATCAGGGGCCGATCATCGAGCAGGACGTGGCGCGCGTGACCCACCAGATGCCACCCGACGAGCTCGTGCGCCTCGGCCGCGACGTCGAGCGCGTCGTCCTCTCGCGGGCGGTGCGCGCGCACCTCGAGCGGCGCGTCTTCGTCGAGGGGCGGCGGACCATCCTGCTCTGACGCTCGCGAGCGGCGGGCGGCGCGCGGCGAGCGCGGGGGCCTACGAGGCGAAGTCGCACCGCGTTCCGTCTTGCGCCCGCGCGTCACGTCTGCCTTCCATCGCGGCGATGCGCACCCTCGCGACGGCGTCGGCCTCGCTCGCCGCAACCCTCGTGCTCGCGCTCTCGCTCTCGCTGGTGCTCGCCGAAGACGCGCGCGCCGAGGAGCCGCTCGGGCCCGCGGTGCTCTCGGCCGATCTCGGCGTCGGCGTCTCGCGCGTGCTCGAGAAGTCCGGCTACGGCGACGCGGCCTACCAGGTGCTCGCGACCTCGGTGGGCGGCCGCGTGCGCCTCCCCGAGAGCCACTTCACCTTCGGGCTCTCGTACGTCCACTTCCAGCAGCTCCGATCGAGCGGCGCGATCCGCTTCGCGTTCGAATCCATCGGCGCGGGGCTCGGCTACGAGATCGTGGCCGGCCGCGTCGCGATCCGGCCCGAGGCGCTGCTCGCCTACGGCCTCCCCACGCCGAAGCTCCTCGATCCGAGCGTCGACCCCGGCGACACCAGCGGCGGCCTCGCGTACGGCGGCGGCGTCTCGGTGATCGTTCCGGCCCGCGGCCTCTGGTTCGCGGCCGCCGACCTGCAGCTCCTGCACAAGGCGCGGAGCGAGGGCTCGCTCACGTTCTTCAGCGCGTTCGCCGGCGCCGGGTTGCGCTGGTCGATCTGAGTCGGATATCGCATGAGCATGGCCCGCGCGCCGCGCCCTCGTGCCCGTGCTTCGCGAGCGGCGCGCGCGGCGCGTACGGTCCCCCCGAGCGCGCGCGGCGCGGTGGTGCTGCTCGCGGGGGCGCTGCTCGCGACCGGGCTCGACTGCCGCGGGCCGGAGGCGCTCGGCTGCCTCGGCACCGACGATCCGACCTGCGTGCCCCCCACGCCGTGCACGGGGCTCTCGTACACGTGCGACGGAGGCTTCGCGCGTCAGCGACGCGTCGCGGGTGCCGCCGATCGGCCGCGCGGGATCCGCGCGCTGGCCGCGAAGGGGGACTGGCTGCTCGAGAACGATCGCCTGGTGGCGGTCGTCGACGCGGTCGAGCACCCGAATCACCTCGCCCCGACCGGCGGCAACCTGCTCGATCTCGCGCCCCGCGGCGGCGAGGACGAGCTCAACCAGGCCTACGCGGTCACCGGCATCCTGCCGCGCGACGCGGTCCGCTACACCTCGATCGAGGCCGTCGCGCCGGAGAGCGCGGGCGACCCGGAGCGCGGCGCCGCCATCGTCGCGCGCGGCCACCTCGACGGCGACGCGCGCGTGCTCGTGACGACGCGCTACGAGGTGCGCCCGTGCGAGCCGGGCGTGCGCCTCCGCACCGAGGTCTACAACGGCGGCCGCGACGTCTTCACGTACTACCTCGGCGACGTGTTCTTCTGGGGCGATCGCGGCGCGACGCCGTTCGTGCCGCTCGCGGGGCAAGGGTTCGTGCAGCCGCCCCTCGATCTGACGGTGCCCGACGACGCCTGGCGCAGCTTCCCCTGGATGGCCGCCAGCGCGCACCTGCCGACGGGCGCCTCGTACGCCGCGCTCGGCTGCACCCGCGCGCTGCTCGAAGGGGTGCACGACTCGACCATCTCCGCCGCGGGGCTGCCGCGCACCATCGTGCGCCCCGGCGACGGCCTCGCGTTCGAGCGGTTCGTGATCGTCGCGCCCGGGCCCGGGCTCTCGGGCGCGGCGTCGCTGGCCGTCGAGGCGCACGCGCAGCTGCACGGCGGCGAGGTCGCGCGCGTGCACGGCCGCGTGGTCGACGAGGCCGGCGCGGCGATCGGCGGCGACGAGCGGGCCGTCTCGCTCGCGATCGATCAGGGCGACGTCGACACCGCCGAAGCGGCGCGCACGCCCG
>CAIXWQ010000924.1 GCA_903923175.1 uncultured delta proteobacterium
GATCAGCCCGCGCGCCAGCCGCCCCGGCGCGCGCGCGTCACGCCCCCAGGCCACCGAGCCGGCGGCCGCGAGGACCGCGAGCAGCACGATCGTGGGCGCGAGCCGGAGGATCCTCCGCCAGGGCGCCTCGCCGAGCGCCATGCGCGCGCGCGCCTCGCCGCGCTCGCGCGAGCGGATGCACGCCTCGACCCACCCGAGCGGCCAGCCGATCACCGCGCCGACCTCCAGCGCGAGCGCCACGACGCCGCCGACGATCGGTCGCGCCACGCTGGCGGGAACGTCCGGATCGAGCAGCGCGGGGAGCACGCTCGAGGCGAAGGCGAGCGCGGCGACGACCGCGACGAGCAGCGCCGCGGCGATCGCCGCGAACGCGAACCGCACCAGATCGGGGGCGATCGCGGCGCGGATCTCGCGGGCGATCGCGCGTCGCAGCGTGACGGGCGTGTGCGCGCGGTCGTTCACGCCGTCACGGCGTCAGGGTGAGGGGCGCGCGGAGAGGCCGCGCAGGAAGATGTCGGCGACCTGGGTGGCGGCGCGCGACAGCCCGCCGGCGTCGGCCTTGCCGAGGGCCCAGGTCATGGTCACGCCGTCGAGCGCGCCGAACACCGCGCGCGCCACCAGGTGCGGCGAGGCGTCGACGCGGAACTCGCCCGATTTCTGGCCCCCCTCGACCACGCGGGCGATGGCGTCGAGGTACTGCATGAACTTCGGCGCGGCGTACTGCTTCATCATGCGGGTCGACTGGCGAAGGTTGACCGTGATGACCTCCGCGAGATCACGCTCGCCCTCGAGCAGGCCGAGCTGGAGCTCCAGCACGCAACGGAGCTTCCCCTCGAAGGTCTCGCGCTTCTGCAGCTCGCGCTCGAGCGTCGCGAGCAGCAGCACGACGCGATCCTCGAAGAGCGAGACGAGGAGGTCGTCCTTGCTCTTGAAGTAGAGGTAGATGGTGCCGTCGGCGACCCCCGCCGACTTGGCGACCTCGCTCACGCGCGTCGCGTGGAAGCCCTTGCGCGCGAAGACCTTGGTGGCGGCGCGCAGGATGCGCTCGCGCTTGTCGCCCTCGCGGGCGCGCGGCCGACGTCCCTCGCTCGCGCGCGAACTGAATCGCGATTCAGTCACACGATCGGGGGTAGCAGAGGACGCGCGTCGCGTCACGCTCCGGCGCGGCGCGGGCGACGTACGGTCCGCGCCGCGGCGCCCGTCGTCGGCGATCGCGCCAAGAATGCGCCTCGCGGACGGCGACGCGGACGGCGTATCCTCCCGCGCCCGATGTCGTCCGACACCGTCATCGTCGTCGCAGGCGTCCTGTTCGAGGGTGACACGGTGCTGCTCACGCAGCGCAAAGCGGGGAGCCACCTCGCGGGGCACTGGGAGCTGCCGGGCGGCAAGATCGAGCCGCGAGAGGATCCGCGCGCCGCGCTCGCGCGCGAGCTGCGCGAGGAGCTCGGCGTCGAGGTCGTGGTCGGCGCGCCGCTCGAGATCACCTCGCACGCCTACCCCGAGAAGCACGTGCTGCTCCTCTTCTTCGAGGTCACGCTGGCGCAGGGATCGCCGCGCCCCGCGGCGATCGACGTCGCCGATCTGCGCTTCGCTCGAGCCGACGAGCTCGACACGCTGACCTTCCCGCCGGCCGACGTCGCGGTGATCGAGTCGATTCGCCGACGCCTCGCCCGCACGACGGCCTGACGCCTCCAGCGCGCGCGCCGCGCGCGAGCACGCGAGCACGCGAGCACGCGGAACACGAGCACCCCGCGCGTGGCCCTGCTGCGCGCCGGCGCCGCGCGGGGCGTACGCTGTCGGGGCAGAAGCGAGCGGCACGCGGGCCGCAACACGAGCGATGGTGAGGTCGCCGCCGCGTGTCCGCCCCGGCGCCCGAAGGAGGTCCGCGTGCGAACGCTCACTCGAACTCTCTCGCTGTCCCTCTCGGCGTCGGCCGTGGTGCTCGCCGCGTGCAGCTCGGATGCGCCCCGCCCCGGCGATCGCGGCGGCGACAGCCTCGGTGTGCACGGCGATCCGCTCTCGGTCGATCCGTCGATTCCGTTCCTCGACTTCGATCAGAACGCGGACGATCCGAAGGCCGTCGCGCTCACCTTCGACGACGGCCCCGACGACACGTACTGCGCCCAGGTGCTCGACGTGCTGAAGACCGCCAACGTCAAGGCGACGTTCTTCATCAACACCAACAACTACGTCGACGTCAACGCGTCCTCGGCCGCGCGCAACCTGATCGAGCGGATGCACGCCGAGGGGCACCACATCGGCAATCACACGGTGGACCACGCGGACCTCTCGCTTTCGTCGACCGACGTCGTGGGCGAATTCGACGGCGTCTACCAGATCATGAAGGCGATCGTCCCGGGCGCGCTGCAGCAGCGCCTGGCTCGCGCGCCGTACGGAGACCCGTATTTCGGCCCTCAGGCGACGCTCGATCAGGTCGCGCCGATCGTCGCGCGCTACGGCGTGCACACCGGGTGGAACATCGATCCGCAGGACTACAACTGCACGAGCGACGCCTGCGTGCTCAACGGCGTCCTCAACCCGATCGACGCAGGCTCGAACGGGCTCGTGCTCATGCACTGCACGCAGCCGCACACGGCCTCGGCGCTCCCGACGCTGCTCGCGGGGCTCAAGAGCCGCGGCATGCGCCCGGTGTTCGTCGAGGACCTCGTGGTGCTGAAGTACGGCAAGCCCTCGCGCGACCTCATCACGTGCAGCAGCGACGCCGACTGCGTCAGCGGCGAGACGTGCGGCTCGAGCTCCCACTGCGCCGTCATCGGCGGCGGGAGCGACGCCGGCGTCGAAACCGGGGTCGTCGACACGGGCACGCCCGACACCGGCAAGGCCGACACCGGAGTCGTCGACACGGGCCCGGCCGACACGGGCACGACGGACACGGGGAGGATCGACGCCGGCGCGGACTCGACCGTCGTCGACACCGGCGGCGCGGACTCCGGCGCGTTCGATTCGACGCTCCCGGACACGGCCGTCGCCGACGCGCGATCGGCGGACACGGGCCAGGACACCGGTGTCGACGCCGCGGACGCCGCGAGCGACGCGGCGGACTCGGGCTCCGACGGCGGCACCGGCGGAACACCCCAGCTCGTGACCTGCGCCACGACGACGGTGCAGTCGGGCAAGCTCGCGGGGAGCTACGTCTCGACAGCCTGCGGCACGAGCGGCGCGCTCGCGAAGCAGGACGGCAAGAACCTGGTCTGGAGCGCGTCGAGCACGTCCACCAAGACGGTCGCGTACGCGACGTACGTGCTCTCGGGGACCCCGTCGACCATGAAGATCGACGTGAGCTTCCTCGGCGACGACAACACCGAAGCGCTCTGGTACTGGACGATCTGGAACCCCTCGACCGGCGCGTGGGTCCCGGTCGGCGACAACTCGTGGGCCGGCAACTGGGTCACCACGGCGCACCAGTTCGTGATCGCGAGCCCCGCGAGCTACGTCGACGCGACCGGCCACGTGAAGGTGCGGTTCCAGACCAAGACGAGCACCAACAGCGCCGAGATGGATCGGATGCTGCTCGAAGTGACGTACTGAAGCGCCCGTCACCGCATGGCATGCGCGAGCGCCTCGGCGACGACCCCTTGCCCGCGGAACATCAGCGACGCGTGGCCGCCGTGCAGCCAGCGGGCCTCGACGTCGATCCCTCGCGCGCGCCAGTGTCGCTCGAGCCGCATCACCGACGACGCCGGCACGTAGCCGTCGTCGCGCGCGGCGACGAGCACCGCGCGCGAGCCTGCGGCCGGCGGCGGGCGGCGCTCGAGATCGCCACCACCGAGCACGCCGCGCAGCCGCGTGCGCCCCGCCTCGCCGCC
>CAIXWQ010000925.1 GCA_903923175.1 uncultured delta proteobacterium
CGGGGCTCGCGCGCCGCGCGTCGAACGGCCAGCGCGGCCTCCGCCCGCGGTCGGACCGCGCGCGGGACACGCGGGGCACGCAGGTCACGCCGCGGCGACGAGCACGGCCACGATCTCCGCGACCTCCCCCTCGAGCTCGCGCTGCAACGTCAGCAGCGCGGCCGCCTGCCCCTCGAGCGCCCCGCTCGCTTGCAGCAGCTCCGACTCGTGCTCGTTGTTGCGCGTGTAGAGATCGTCCTGCAGCGACTCGAGCCGCGCGCCGAGATCGATCACGCGCCCGTTGGCCGAGCGCAGATCGTCGTCGACCGCGGCCTCCTCCCAGAGCAGCGCGTCGGCGCGCCCCGGGTCGGCCTCGTGGCGCCGCGCGAGGTGCAGCTCCACGCGTCGCCGCTTGTGCGCCAGCACCTCGGTGTGCGCCTTCGAGAGCTCGTGCGCGACTTGATCGATCGCCCGCCCGAGCGTGCCGCGAAAATCGCGCCCGCGCGCCGAGAGCTCGTCGACGGCGCGCTGGCTCGTCGACATCAGGTCGACCGCCGCGTCGAGCGAGCCGAGCAGGATCTCCACCCGCGCGCGCGCCGCGGCGACGCGCGGCTCGGTCGCGACGCCTCGCACCGCCACGCGCGCGTCGAGCACGCGCAGGGCCTCGCGCCAGGCGCGCGGGAGCTCGCCGTGGCCGACCTCGCCGAGCTTCGGGACGTCGACGGCGACGGTCGACGGCTTGGCGGTCGGCTCGCCGAAGGCGCTGCCGAAATACGGCGTGTGCCGCGGCCCGCCGCCGCTCCCCGCCTCGCGCGGCGCGAAGCTCTCGCGCCGCTCGCCGGAAGGGCTCATCGACTCGAGCGCCCGCACGCCGATCGACGCCGCGGCCGCCTCGAGCTCGTCGAGCAGCGCGAACGCGTCGCGCGGCCGGTCCTCGGGCCGACGCTGCAGGCAGCGCATGATCAGATCCTCGACCGGCTGCGGCACGTCGGCGCGCCGCGCGCGCAGCGGCGTCGGCTCGTCGACCAGCGGGCGCGACAGCAGCGCCTCCGGCGTCTCGCCCTCGAAGGGGAGCGCGCCGGTGAGCGACTCGTAGGCGAGCACGCCGAGCGAGTAGAGGTCCGCGCGGCCGTCGATCCCCGTGCCGCCGAGGAGGTACTCGGGCGCGAGGTACCCCGGCGTGCCGAACACCTGATCCGTCGCGCCCACGCGCCCCGGCGCGCCGAGCCGCGCGACGCCGAAGTCGGTGAGCTTCGCGAGATCGCCGCCGTCGCGTCGCGGCACCAGCAGCACGTTGTCCGGCTTCACGTCGCGGTGGATCACGCCCGTCTGGTGCGCGCGCGCGAGCGCCGCCGCGACCTGCGCCACGATCGCGAGCACGCGCGGCACGCCGAGCTGCTCGCGGCAGAGCGCCGCCTGGAGCGACTCGCCCGGCACGTACTCCATCACCAGGTACACGACGCTGCGCCGCTCGCGTCGGTCCTTGCCGACGGCGATCTGCGTCTCGCCGTAGTCGGAGATCTCGACGATGCCGGGGTGGTTGATGCGGTTGACCGCGCGCGCCTCGCGCAGGAACCGCTCCTTCTGCAGCGGATCGCGCACCAGCTCCTCGCGCAGGATCTTGATCGCGCTGAGGCGCTCGATCAGCACGTGCCGCGCGAGGTACACCGACGACATCCCGCCCTCGCCCAGCGTCGAGATGAGGCGGTAGCGCCCGGCGAGCGTACGGCCGAGGAGCGGATCGTCGTCCGACATGCGCTCGGGAGCTTACCCCGTTCGCGCCGCGGGTTCGCACGTGAAGCCGCGCCCGAGGCCGCGCGAGCGTCTCGGCTACTCGCCCGGGATGGTCGTCGTCTCGTAGCGCGGCAACGCCGGCGCCTTCGCCGCTTCGTCCGGCTTGGGCGCGACCGCGTCGCCGAGCAGCCCGACGTCGCCCGAGGCGCGCTCCTCGTCGACGAGCCACCAGCCCCCCTCGCCCCCCTCGTTCTTCCAGGTCTCGCGTACCACCGTGCTGCGAAGCAGCCCGTCGCCGCGCCCCTGCCACTCGAACGAGACGAGCACCACCGCCTCCGTGCTCCCGATCTTCTCCACGCTGCCGAACTCGACGTCGACGATGCGCACGTCGCGCCCCCACCCCTTGTGGCGCTTGAGGAAGGCCGGGCGCGCGGTCGCCGCGACGCGCTCGACGGCGATGTCGCCGCGGCCGAAGCGC
>CAIXWQ010000926.1 GCA_903923175.1 uncultured delta proteobacterium
CGCGGCGAGGCGACGTCGGCGAGGCGCGGGTAGACCGCCTGCCGCATGGCCGCGTACGCGCTCGGAGTCTCCGGGGCCCCCACGCGGAACGCCTCGAAGGCGAGGTGCCAGCGCGCGAAGGCCGGGCGCAGCAGCTCGAAGCAGCGCTCGACGTCGATCGGACGCGGCGGCGCGTAGAGGGGGCGCGTGCGGGCGTCGACCGCGAAGGCGTAGGCGTCGACCAGCCCCGGCTCGATCGTCGGCGTCCCCTCCAGCGAGCGAAGCCGGGCCAGGCGCGCCCGCACGCCGCCTTCGTAGCCGTCGATCGCGAGCAGCCACGCGTCGCCGCACGCGAGCGCCATCTTGTGCACGTGGCGGAGCATCACCTCGGGCGCGCGCTCGGCCCCGCACGCGCCCGACGCGCACACGCCGGCCCGCGCGGCCCCGAGCCGCGACAGGGCGATCCCGACCGCGCGGTTGGCGAGCAGGCGCGCCCCCTCCTCGAGCGGGACGTCGCGCGGCCGCAGCCCCGGCGTGACGCTCACCCCCTCGCGCGCGAGCAGCACCCGACAGCCGCCGAGCGAGGCGTCGAGCCAGAGCAGGGTCGCCGGCAGGCGCAGCCCGTCGCGGTGCTCGACCATGGGCCAGAGATCCACCTCGACGCCGATCGCGGCGCCGAGCGCGTGCGAGAGCTCGCCGAGCCGCGCGCGCAGCCGCGCGTCGACCGGGCCACGCACCAGCGCGACCAGATCGTAGTCGTTCGAGGGGCCCGGGCCGTCGGGGCCGAGGGCGACCCCGCCTTCGGCACGCGCGTAGCTACCGAGGAGGAGCAGCGCGCGCAGCCGGTCGCCGAGCGCCGCATCGACCGAGTCGCGGATCCTCCGCAGATCCCGGGCGATGCGGGCTTCGGCGGCCGGGTCGCCCGAGAGGGTCGCGCGCCGAGGAGCCTCCTTTGACGAAGCGCGCGCGGGGTTGGGTCGAGAGTGCGTGGTGGCTTCCAGCGTGGGCATCGGCCGGGCTGGTTGCACGGCTCGTGCTGATCTCCCGCGGGCACGGCGCCCTCGGGTTCTACGACGAGCACGACTACGACGCGCTCGCGCGCGCCCTCGCCGGCGGGCACGGCTTCTCGCTGCACGGCGCCCCCACGGCCTTCCGCGCGCCGGCGGGCCCCGCCGCGATCGCGCTGGCGTACGCGGCGTTCGGCGCGCGCCCGTGGATCTTCGAGGTCCTGCAGGCCTTCGCGCTGGCGACGGTGCCGTTCGCGGTGGCGCGGCTGGCCCGGCTCGCGCGTCGCGCCCGTCGCGCACGTCCCGAGCGTCTCGCGCGTCTCGAATCGCGACGCGATTGGGTCTCGAACCTGGCCGGCGCGCTCGCCGCGGCGCACCCTGGGCTCTCCTACGCCGCGTCGACGCTCTACCCGACCGTCCTGACCACCGTCGCGCTCGCGTGGGGGCTCGCGCTCGCGGGCGAGTCGATCTCCGAGGGTGCCGAGGGCGCCGAGGGCGCGGCGAAGCAGCACGCGCGCGCAGCCGCCGCGGGGCTCGCCCTCGCGGTGGCCGGGCTCGCCACCACGTACTTCGCGCCGCTCGCGGCGATCGTCGCGCTGCTCGCGCTGGTGCGGAGCGGGCGGCGACGGCTCGGCGAGGCCGCGCTCATCGCTGCGATCGGCCTGCTCCCGCCCGCCGCGTGGGCCGCGCGCAACCACGCGGCGCTCGGCGTCACGACCCTCGCGACCAACGGCGGCTTCAACCTCGCGCTCGGCGCCAACGATCAGGCGACGCCGCGCTCCGGCAACTGGGTCGAGCTCACGCTCTCGCCGCGCCCCGACGGGGAGGTCGCGCGCGACGCCGCCTACCGAGCCCTCGCCATCGACTGGATCCGCGCCCACCCGGCGCGCTTCGTGGCCCTCTCGGCGGCGCGCGCGCTCGCCGTCGTCGACTCGGTGGGCAAGCCGCGCACCGCGGGCGCGCACGACTCCGGCGCCGCCCGCGCGCTCGGCTGGGCCATGCTCCCGCTCACGCTCCTCGGGCTGGCCGGCCTCGTGCTCCGCCGCCGCACGCTCGGCGCGCAGCTTGCGATGGTGCCGCTCGCGCTCGTGATGGCGAGCTCGGCCGCGACCCTCGTCAAGCCGCGCTTCCGCTTCCCGTGCGATCCGCTGCTCGCGATCTTCGCGCTCGAGGCGGCGGCGTCCGCGGCGTGCGCGGCGCGCGCGCTCGGGCGCGCCCGTCTCGGCGCGCGCACGCGCCCCTCGCCCTCGAAGGAGCCCTCGAACGCATGACCCCTCGAACCATCGTCCACGTGCTCCGGAAGTTCGAGCCCGCCGAGTGGGGCGGCATCGAGACGCACCTGCTCGGGCTGCTCCCCGAGCTCGCCGAGCTCGGCTATCGCGCCGAGGTGCACGCGCCCGCGGAGCGCGGCACCGACGGCGCGCCGCTGCGCGCGATCGGCGTCGAGCTCACCACGTTCCGCGCGCGCTACCCGGTGCTCGGGCTGCGCGCCGCCGATCGGCGCGATCTGGTCGCGGCCGGCGGCAACCTGGTCACCTTCGAGGAGCTCGTGCGGCTGACGCGCGCCCGCGGCGTCGCGCTCTTCCACACGCACACGCAGCGACGGCTCGGCGGCGTCGTGCGCACCGCGGCGCGGCTGCGGCGCGTCCCCTACGCCGTCACCGTCCACGGCCCGCTGCGCGCGGGCGCGGAGATCATCGCGGGCGACGCGCGGCGGCGGCGCGGGCTCGATCTCGGCGCGCCGTTCGGGGCGCTCGTCGGGGCGCGCCGCGTGGTCGAGGACGCCGATCTCGCCTTCGTGCTCAACCGCGAGGAGGAGGCCGCCTGGGCCGAGGCGCGGCGCGGGCGTCACCTCGAGCGCGTCGTGCACGGCGTCGCGCCGAGCGTCGCCACCGCGCACGATCGCGCGGGCGCGCGGGCCTCGATCGCGGGGCTCGGCGACGCGCCCTTCGTGCTGGTCGTCGGGCGGCTCGACGCGCCCAAGGGGCAGGATCTCGCGCTCGAGGCCTTCCTGCGCGTGGCCCCGGCGCGCGCTCACCTGGTGCTCGTCGGGCCCGCGGTCGACGCGAAGTTCGCGGACGCGATCCGCGCGCGCGCAGGCGAGTCAGGCGGCGCGAACGGCGCGAACGGCGCGGGCACGCGCGTCCACGTCGTCGGCGGCGTCGCGCCGGCCGTCGCGCGCGCCTTGATGGCCGAGTCCGAGCTGGTGCTCGTCCCCTCGCGCGCCGAGCCCTTCGGCATCGTGCTGCTCGAGGCCTGGGCGGAGGGGGCCGCCGCCGCGTTCACCGCCGTGGGTGGCCTCGCCGATCTCGCGCGCGACAACGACGCCGCCTGGGGCGCGGTCGCGGCGCCGACGATCGAGGCCTGGTCGACGCGCCTCGCCGCGCTGCTCGCCGACGAGGACGGCCGCGCCCGCGA
>CAIXWQ010000927.1 GCA_903923175.1 uncultured delta proteobacterium
CAGGCCGTGCGCGCGCTCGTCACGAAGACGCGGCCGCGTCTCGACGTGCGGAAGGTGCTCGACGAAGGACGTATCCTCATCGCCTCCCTCCCGAAGGGGAAGATCGGCGAGGACGCGACGCTGCTCCTCGGCGGTCTTCTCCTCGGCTCGTTCGCGCAGGCGGCGATGTCGCGCGCGGACACGACCGCCGCCGACCGACGTCCCTTCTCGATTCTCGTCGACGAGGTCGCGTCGTTCGCGACCGGCCCCTTCGCAACGTTCGTGACCGAGAGCCGGAAGTACGGCGTCGGCCTCGTCATGGCGACGCAGTCGGTCGCCGCAATGGACGAGCAGCTCCGCGCAGTGCTCCTCGGCAACGTCGGCACGCTCGTCGCCTTCGGGCTCGGTGCCGACGACGCGGAGATTCTCTCGCGCGAGTTCGTCGGCGTCTTCGGACCGCACTCGCTCCAGTCGCTCGACGTCGGCGAGCACGTCGTCCGGCGAGGCGCCCACCGTCCGTTCTTCGAGCAGCCGCTGCCGCCGCCGTGATGACCAACGCGGCGACCTCGAATGCACGGCCTGGGTATTCGCGCGGGGTGTACGCACGGGCCGTTCGCTGCCCCCGCTCGTTCAGAACGTACGGCCTCGTCCTCGACGACGGCAGCGATCTCGCGCGGTTGCGCGCGCCCACGCTGCGGCGTTTCGCCGTCACAAACTCGGACGGGGAGAAGTTCGCTCAGACGCCAAGTCGCGACTTTCGCGATCGGTGCATGCACGCGATTTGCCTGCAGATTCTTGCGTTCAGATTCGCGCTTCGGTGACGCGAAGAGTCAGTGCGAGGTCGTAGCGCGAGGCACCCGCGCCACGACCGACAGGCATCACGACCGCAGGTGGTACACCTTCGCCTCCCACGGGAAGAGCGGCTCGCGCCCAGCATCGGGAGCCGCGCGCTCCGTAGTAGCCTCCCACCAGGTGCGTCCCGGCGGAGCTACCGGAAAATTGGGCACGACGTAGTTCGCTCCCGCCGCGAACGGCTCCGCCGTGCCCCAATCGGAGAAGTTTGCGACCACGATCACCGGATCATCGTCGCCACCACGCCGCCAGGCGAAGATGCGCTTGCCGTTGTCGAGATCGGCATGGAGGAACGTCGTCTCGTTCGCGGCGAGCGCGCCGTGTCCGGTCCGAAGATGCACGAGCCGGGTCACGTACCTGAGAACATCCGCGCGTGCGGGCTTGCCGACACGATCGAAATTCACCGGGTCGACCTGCTTGCCGCCGTCCTGATCCACGTTGCCGAAGCGATCGAATCGGTCGTGTTCGTCGCCGAACTCCTCTCCCGCGAGAATCATCGGGATCCCAGCCGCCGTCAGGAGGCACGCGAACGCGAGCTTGATCCGCTTCCAGACGTCGGGCTCCGCGACGCCGTGCCGGAGCAGGAAATTGTACAGCCGAAGGTTCCACTCGCCCTCGACGTCGTGGCTCGTGATGTAGTTCACGGCCTGCGTGAGGTCGGTGAAGCCGAGGCTCCGACAGTCGATCATCTCGCGCACGAGCCGCGGGAAATCGTCACTCAAGCCGAGAACGGCCGAACGGACGCGCCCACTGAAGCCGTAGTTCCAGAGGGCGTCGAGGCGACCTTCCCGCACGAGATCGAGAGGCAACGAGAGCTCCTCGCCCACGACGAGGAAGCGGTCATCGCCCGAGCCTGCGAGGCCCGCCGCGGCCCACCGATCGGCGAACAGTCGCCGAGCCTCCTCGCGGAACGACTGAACGAAATCCCAGCTTGCGACATTCTCGATGCTATCGAGCCGCAGCCCGTCGATGCGGAAGTCGCGCATCCAACGAGCGAGGTACGTGAGCATGAATTGTCGCGCAGGAAAGAGCGCGGGAAGGCTCACGCCGCTCACGGGGTCGTACCCGGCGACCGGACGAGCGTAGCGCCAGAGCGTGCTGCCGAAGCCATCGCGCAAGCCGTGGTCCGGCCGCGAATTGCGCGCATCGGGATCGTTGGGAGAATCCTTCGGATCGATGCAGAAGTCGTCGTACGCCAGCGTCCGGTGCGGCTCATGGGCGCCGAATGCCATGACCGCATCCACGAAGAACCGGACGCCGGCGCGATGGCAGCCGAGGACCAGTGCGGCGAGATCGTGGTTCGCCGTCGACGACGAGAACTCCTCGGGCTGGCCGAGTTCGGCGTCAGGGGCGAGATAGTGGGAGGTGCCGTACCCCCACTCGCGCTTGAAGTAGCTGTCGGCGGGTGGAAGAAGCTCGAGCGCGTTGACACCGAGGTCCCCGAGGTACGAGCGCCCGAGCGCTGTCACGTCGAGGTCGTCGAAGTTCGCGCCCACGGCCCCTCGGTCGATGAGTGCGAGGGCATCGCGGAATGTCCCGACACCTACGCCCATGTCTTCGGGCGCAGCCTGGCGCGACCAGGCCGTGGGGAGCTCATAGATGACGAGGCGGTTGTTCGGCGGGAGCATCGCCGGGCTCGAATCCGCCCTGAGGTCCGCGACTTCTCCGCCGGGATCGACGGGGACGAGCTTCCCACCGCGCCACGAGATCACCGCCGCAGGCTGCCGGTCCTTCGATTCGTACGGCGGAGGAAGAAGCGGGCTGCGGAGCCGCCAATCGACGGTCGTCGCGAACGGATCCGTCACGAGCACCCGCGAGTCGCGCGGTCGATCCGGCGCCGTCTCCGAGACTTCGAACCAGTAATGGTACGTGTGGTCGTCGACGAGACCGGCCGTCGCCGCTGCAACGGCAAAGAGGTCCGTGAAGCCCGGCACCGCCTGCAGGGGAAGCCTCTTCTCGCCCGCAAGCTTCGGCGGGTTGCCGTACGCGAACTCGCCGATCACGAGCACCGGCGGGGGCGCGTTCGTCGCTGGACGCCAGACAAGAAAGTGGGTTGTTCGACGAGCGAGCAGATCGTTCATGGGATCCTCCGGGTGCTTCGTTGGTGAATCGTAGGGGATCCGCGCCTCGTGGTGCGGCGCCCGCGGGCCGTCCCCATCTGCGGGCGCGTCCGCAGGCCGCGCTCAGGCACTTCGCGATTCCGCCGGCCGGCGTGGGTACCTGATCTGGCCGCACATTCTGCGTTCGCCCTCGCGCAGCGCTGGAGTCCGGTTGTCGCGCGAGGTCGCAGCGTGATGAGAAGTGCGGGCGCGCCCGCATCGCCCACGCCGCTCGTGCAGCGTCGGGAGCGTAGCGAGGTGGCCGTCGTGAACGGCCGTCCCGCCGCGCGTCCGATCACG
>CAIXWQ010000928.1 GCA_903923175.1 uncultured delta proteobacterium
GTCGTCCGCTCGGTTCCATAGGCCCTGTCGGACGGCCTGCGCCATGACGCGCGCGTCGTCGTCGGCGGCGACCCGTTCGAGCGCTTCGGCGACGTCGTCGGGCGACACGTTGGACGGCCACGTCCACAGCATCGGGTTGTCTTTCACGCGGCCTGCGCGGCCCTCGACGTCGCCTAGAAGCACGCGCACGCGCTGCAGCGGCGTCAGCAGGCTCGCGTTGTGGCTCGCGGCGTGGTGCGGGTGTAGCGGCCACTGGTCGGCGAGCCGCTGGCTTTCGAGCACTGCGCTGCGCAGCGGACGATCGACTAGCCCAGCCACGAACCGCTCGATCTCGGCCGCCACGTCGGCGACGAGCACGTCGAGCAGATCGGGCGATCTGTTCAGGTACGCGAGCCACTGGCGCTTGTCGTAGAGCGTGTCGGCGACTCGTTGCTCGACGTCGTCCAGCTCGCTTCCCGGCGCGACGTGCCTCGGATCCTTGAAGTATCGATCCCAGAACGCGCGCTCTTTCGCTTCCGACGCGGACTCGTTCTGCAGCAGCTCGCGCCACTCAGTGAGCGATCGCGCGAGCCGCTGCTGCAGTCGCCTTCGTAGCCGTTTCATCGGTCGCCCCTGTCGTCCGTGGCGCCTGCGCCCTTCGGCCGCTTCCCCTTCGCTGCCGCCGGCAGCCTGTCGAGCTGCCCGCCTTCCGACGAGCCGAACCACGCCACGCCAAGCACGGCGCCGAGCGCGAAGTGTTTGGGCGCACCGCGCCGGTTTTTCGAGCACTCGACTGCGACCACGCGACGGCCTAGCCCTGACGCGAGCCGCGCCGACCATCGCGCAGGTAGCGCGGCCTGCAGGGACGTTTCGTCGAACTGCGGCACGTCGCCGGCGTCGTCGTTTTTCGCGCCCTTCGCCAGCCACGTCGACAGCTCGGCCGCGCTGTCTTTCGCGTGCAGCCCGAGCACGAGCGTCGCGAGGTGGTTGAACTGGTAGCTGCCGCGCAGCGACAGCGCGCTCGACACGGCGCCGCCCGCTGCCGCCTTCGTCGTGTCGCTCGTCGCGAGAACGGCGACGTGGTCCCGGTCGCAGAGCTGTTTCAGTTCCTGCGCGACGGCGCCCACGCGCTCTGTCTCACTCGCGTTCAGAGCTTCAAGGGCGCGGCCCTGTCGGCTGCCGTGCGCCCCTGCGAAAAACCGCTGCAGCGGGTCTACGACGAGCACGACGGGCGCGCGTGGGTGCGCTTCCTTCGTCCGCTCTCGGGCCGCGACGACGAGCTGCTGCAGGTCGGCGACCGTCGATCCGGGGTTCACCTGCTGCACGAACACGCGACTAGCGACGGCGTCGAGCCGCTGCCGCGCCCCTTCTAGCAGCGGCAGGACGTCGGAATCGGCGTCCCGCGTGTGCTCGCCGTACAGGATCGACGCGTAGCCCAAGTCGCCGCGCAGGGTGGCGTCGAGCGGCAGCGCGTCGAAGGCTTCCCGCGCGAGCCAGCGCGCGACGATCTCGGGCGCTGGCATTTCGACCGACGCGTAGACCACGACGGCGCCGCGCTTCGCAGCGTCGAGGGCGACCTGCGCGACGAGCGCCGACTTTCCGCCGCCTGCCGGCCCGACCACTGCGACGAAGTCGCCAGCGCGCAGCCCGCCGCGCAGCAGCCCGTCGAGGGGGGCGA
>CAIXWQ010000929.1 GCA_903923175.1 uncultured delta proteobacterium
GAGGCACGCCGCGGCCGGGCCGCGCAGGCATTCGGCGTCGCAGGTGACCGCGTCGTCGGCGACGAACCGCGCGAGGTGCGGCGGGCGCCGCGCGCGCTCGATCGAGCAGCGCGGGTCGGGCTGGCCGTGCGCCGCGCGATCGAGCTCGGGGGTGCGCGGCGGCGCCTCGAGATCGCAGCCGGCGCACGCGAGCCAGGCGAGGAGCGAGAGGGCTGCGCTTCTTCGCCGCATGCGCGTGAGCCTAGCAGCGCGCTCGGCCGACCGGCGTGGCGTGAGGGCTACGCGCCCTTGGCCGCCGCCCGCTCGCGCGCCATCCGCAGCTCCGCCTTGATGACCGCGACCACGATGCCGATCGCGCCCGCGCCGAAGATCACGAGCATCGGCCCGAGCACGTGGGCGATGGCGGCGAGCAGCGTGAGCAGCACGAACGTGTCGCGCTTGAACAGCGGGCGCAGCAGCCCGAAGGCCTTGGCCGCGAGGGTGGGGGGCGGGCCGTCGGCGCCCGGCCCGCCGACCGTGAGCGGGTACTGCAGCAGGTCGCCCGACCCGATGCGCAGCAGGTAGCGGTACTCGATGGCGCTCGTGATCACGCCGCTCGCCACGATCAGCGCGCCGATCGCGAGGTAGGGGGTCCAGCCGGTGGCGCGCCAGAGGCCGTAGCCCGCGCCGCCGAAGAAGCCGTAGTTCGAGAGATCGTCGCCGATGGTGTCGAGCCACTCGCCGAGCCGCGAGCCGCGGAACGTCAGGCGCGAGAGCTCGCCGTCGCAGCCGTCGAGGACGCTCTGCGTCTTGAGCAGCGCCGCGCCGATCACGAGCGAGGTCTGGTCGCCGCGCGACGCGACCAGCCCGCTCGCGAGCCCGATGAACAGGATGCCCACGCTGAGCTGGTTGGGGCGGATCCCGGTGTGCACGAGCACCCGCGTGCACGCGAGCGAGATGTAGCGATTCAGGTGCGTCGAGGTCCAGCCGTCGACGGTCTTGCGCAGCGAGCGCAGCAGGGCGCTCACGGCGCGGCGCGCCTCGCGCGGCGTGGAGACCGCGATCGGCGCGAAGCCGAACGGCGGCGCGAAGACGAACGGCACCGGCGGCCCCTCGGAGCTGCGGGCGAGCACCGCTGCGTGCGCGAAGACGCGCGCGTCGCCCACGCCGAGCGCGCGCGCGCGCCCGTCCGCGAGCGCCGCGACCATCGGGCCGAAGAGGCCGCGGTGCACGACCACGTGCGCGGCGACCTCGACCACGGCGACGTCCGCGGGCGGCGGCTCGGTCGAGACGTCGAGCTTCAGGCGCGCGTCCTTCAGCCGGCTCGCGAGCCCCTCGGCGCCCGCGGCGAGGTGCACCGCGCGCGCGCCGGCGGCCTGCGCCGTGAGCGCGAGCCGCAGCGGCGTCGAGAGGCCGGCGACGCTGCGCGTGACGCCGAACGCTCCCTCGGGAGGCGGCAGCAAGACGAGGACGAAGGGCGAACCGGCCATCGAGCGGTCGGGATAGTGGTCGAACCGTCGCGGCGGAGGAACCCCATTCGCGCGGGCCGGCGAAGGAGCGCGAGGCGCGCGGGCGAAAGGCGCGTTCAGCCCCCCACGTTGGCCCAGTGGAAGCGCAGATGGTCGGCGAGCGCGCCCTTCCAGAGCGGCCAGTCGTGCGTCCCCATGCGCTCGCCGTACTCCGTCGAGACGCCGGCGCGATCGATCGACTCCGCGACGGCGCGGCAGGTGTCGAGGTGCGGCTCGGCGCTGCCGCAGAACACGCGATACCGCTGCGCCGCCGCGCGCATCGCCGCGCCGCGCGCCTGCAGCAGCTCGAAGGTGCGGTGATCGTGGCAGCCGCTCATGCTGCCGACCGAGCCGAAGACGTCCTGGCGCATCGCGCCGAGCACGATCGACGTGAACCCGCCCGTCGACAGCCCGTCGAGCGCGCGGCGTCGCGGCTCGGCCAGGGTGCGGAACTCGTAGTCGACGTGCCCGACCACGTCGCGCGCGAGGTAGTCCTCGGCGCGCCGATCGCCGCGGAAGAGATCGCCGTTGTCGCGCGGCATCACGACGATCAGGTCGCCGATCGCCCCCTCGGCGCGCAGCCGGTCCATCGTCGCCGCGAGGTCGCCCTTCTCGAGCCAGGTGCGCTCCCAGTCGAGCGCGCCGTGCAGCAGGTACAGCGTGGGGAAGCGGCGGGCGGCGCTCGCGTAGCCGGGCGGCAGGTAGACGACGTAGCCGCGCACCTCTTGGAGCGCGGGCGAGTGGAAGCGCAGGTGGTGGAGCGCGCCGCGCGCGAAGCCGTGCGCGCCCGGGCGGTGCAGCAGCGAGTTCTCGCCGCCGCCCTCGCGCCGCGTGAGGTTCACCGGATCGTTCACCCACTGGCCGTCGACGATGAACTTGTACTCCACGTCCCCGAAGGGCACCGGCCCGACCTCGCCCTGGAAGCCGTGCTCGGTCGCGCGCAGCGGCGCGCCCGGCGTCTGCCAGCCGCAGAAGCTCCCGGTCACGTGGACCGTGCGCGGGCCGTGTCCCGGGTAGTGCAGCTCGGCGATGCCGTCTTCGCGGACGTGACTGTAGAGCAAGGCGTTCTCCTCCAGCGCGGCCGTGGCGGACGCTCGGGGCGCGCGCTCGCGGTGCGTCGCCGATCTGGGGGCGAGTCGCGCCGTTTGGGAAGCAAAATCGCGCCGGGCGGCCGCGCGCGCGCCGTCCCGGCGACGCGCTCAGCCGCAGCTCGCGCCGGCGACGCACAGCGGCTCGGCGTGTCCGGCGAGCGCGGGGCAGCAGGTCGCGGGCACGCCGAGGATCCCAGCGCAGCCCGGGCACGGACACGCCGCGCAGCCGACC
>CAIXWQ010000930.1 GCA_903923175.1 uncultured delta proteobacterium
GGGCCACGAGCGTCGCCGCCGCGAGCGCGAGGAGCGCCGCGTAGCCGGCGCCGTGCCGGTCGCTGCCGCCTCCGCCTTCTCGGCCGGCCGCGCCCACCGCGCAGCCGCCGGACTGGGTCGTCGCGGCCGCGGGCGGGGTGCACACGCCGTTCGCGCAGAGACCGCCGCCGCTGCACTGGTTCGAGTCGGTGCAGCCGGAGAAGCACTCGCCCGTCGTCGTGTTGCAGCCGAACGGCGCGCACGGCTTGGTGATGAGGTCGGGCGAGATCGACGTCAGGCCGTCGGCGCTGCACTTGGAGCGCGGCGGCACGCAGCTGGAGGTGGCCGTGTCGCACACCAGGCCGGTGGCGCAGTGGGCGTCGGTCGTGCAGCTCGAGCGACACGCCGCGCCGTCGCAGGCGTAGTTTCCGCAGTTCTTCTCCGAGCCCGTCTTGCACGCCCCGAAGCCGTCGCAGCTGCTCGCCTCGACGGCCTTGCCCGCCGCGCAGCTCGCCGCGCCGCACGCGGTCTCGGGGCCCTTCGCGTAGCCGACGCACTTGCTCTGATCGCGCGAGCCGTCGCACGCGAGCGCCTTGCAGGCGTCGCCGCCGCCGTCGAAGCAGGCCGGCCGGCCGCCGCGCGGCGCGCCGTTGACGCCGTTGCACTGCCCCGGCGCGCCCGGCAGATCGCACGCCTCGCACTGCCCGCCGCAGAGCTTGTTGCAGCAGACGCCGTCGACGCAGTAGCCGCTCCCGCACTCGGTCGAGGCCGAGCAGCTCTGGCCGAGGCTCTTCACGCACTGCCCCGCCATCGCGCCGGCCGACACGTCGCCGCAGAACGAGCCCGTGGCGCAGCCCGAGACCTTGCAGCAGACGTCGACGCCCCCCTGCGAGGGGACGCAGTGGCCGTCGGTGCACTGGGTGTCGCTCGTGCAGGCCGTGCCGGCGGCGCCGGTGGTGGTGCAGAGCCCGCCCTTGCACCCGTAGCCGGGCGCGCAGTCGGTGGCGCTGGTCGCCGTCGTGCAGCCCCCCTTGCACACCTTGCCGTCGCACAGGTAGCCGCCGCACGAGCTCGCGGTCCCCGTGGGGCAGGTGCCGGAGCCGTCGCAGGCGCGCGCGAGCGTCGCCGTGCTGACGCCCGACGCCGTCGTGCAGGCCGCGTCCGCGCAGAGGTTGCCGACGGGGAGCGCGCCGCACGACGCCCGGCCGGTCGGCGTGTCGACGCCCGTGCACTGCGACTGGCACGCGCCGGTCCCCGGGCAGCTCAGGCGGGGCGCGCGCGGAACGCCGGTCACCGGCACGCAGGTGCCGACGGCGCCCGTCTCCTTACACGACTCGCACGTGCCGGCGCAGGCCGCGTTGCAGCACACGCCGTCGGCGCAGAATCCGGAGCCGCACTCGCTCGACGCGCCGCACGCCTGCGCGAGCACCTTCGAGCAGGTCCCGAGCGACGTCGCCAGGTTGCACTGCTGGCCGGCGCCGCACGAGGCGGTGTTGCAGCAGACTCCGTCGACGCAGTTGCCGCTCAGGCAGTCGCCGCCGCCGACGCACGCCAGGCCGAGCGCGACCTGGTCGAACTTGTCGACGCCGCTCGTGGCGGCGTTGCCGACGCGGCCGCCGATCGCGAGCGCGTAGCTCACCGGCGTCGTGCCCGACAGCGGGCGGATCAGCTCGAACGCGCTCCGGACCGTGGACATGGGGGCCGTAGGGCTCCACTTGTTCGTCGCCGGGTCGTAGACCTCCGCGGTCGAGACGTGGACGCCGTACGCGGACATCCCCCCCGCGACGAGCACGCGGCCGTTGCCGAGCAGCACCGCGCCGTGGGTGCCGCGCGGGCTCGCCAGGTTCGGGCCGGTGGCGAGCGTCCCCGCGGCGCCGGCGGCGGGGGTGTAGATCTCGGTCGTGGCCGTGTGCGAACTGTCGAAGCCGCCGCTGCCGACGATCAGCA
>CAIXWQ010000931.1 GCA_903923175.1 uncultured delta proteobacterium
GCGCGAGGCCACCGCGCCGCACCGTGGCGATCTGCCCCATGGGCGCGCGGCCGGGCAGGACGAGCACGCCGCGGCGGTCGGCGAAGCGCCGAGCGGTCCCGTCGACCGGCGCGATCGCGCGACCGCCCGAGGGCCACGCCGCGTTGCGCCGCCTTGCAATGTTCGCGTGGCGCGCGCCAGAGTGCGCGCCCGACATGCCCGTCCCGCTCTCCATCCTCGATCTCGCCTTCATCTCCGAGGGGCAGTCCGCGCGCGAGGCGCTCACCGGCTGCGTGGCCCTCGCGCAGCGTGCGGAGGCCCTGGGCTACCGGCGGGTCTGGTACGCGGAGCACCACAACTTCCCGAGCATCGCGTCGTCGGCGACGAGCGTGCTCATCGCGCACGTCGCCGCGCACACGCGCACGATCCGCGTGGGCGCGGGCGGGATCATGCTCCCCAACCACGCGCCGCTCGTGATCGCCGAGCAGTTCGGCACGCTCGAGAGCCTGCACCCGGGGCGCATCGATCTCGGCCTCGGCCGCGCGCCGGGGACCGATCCGACCACCACGCGCGCGCTGCGCGTGTCGCCCTCGAGCGCCGAGTCGTTCCCGAGCGACGTGCTCGAGCTGCAGGCGTATCTCGGCGACGAGTCGCGGATCGAGGGGGTCCAGGCGACGCCCGGCGCCGGCACGCGGGTGCCCCTGTACATCCTCGGCTCCTCGCTCTTCGGCGCGCGGCTCGCGGCGCGGCTCGGGCTCCCGTACGCCTTCGCTTCGCACTTCGCCCCCGCCGCGCTCGAGGAGGCGGTCGCGCTCTATCGCCGGGAGTTCCGCCCCTCGTCGCAGCTCGCGGCGCCGTACGTCCTCGCGGGGCTCAACGTCCTCGCGGCCGACACCGCCGCGGACGCCGAGGCGCAGTTCGCCATCGTCCAGCGGCTGCGCGTGAAGGCGCTGCTGGGCCGCGGCGCGGGCTGGAGCGACGAGTACGCGCAGGCCGTCCTCGACTCGCCTGCCGGGCGCACGATCAAGTCGATGTGCACCTACTCGGCCGTCGGCGCCGAGCCGGAGGTCGCCGAGTACGTCGCGCGGTTCGCGCGCCTCGCCTCCGCCGACGAGCTGATCGTCGTGCACGCCGCGCCGACCCTCGACGCGCGCTTGCGCTCCGTGGAGCTCCTCGCGCGCTGCAGTGGCTCGTCCGCAGGCCGCGCCGGCGACTCCGCCGTAGATCGCTGAAGCGCTCCTCGCGCCGACGTTCGGCGCCTCCACGGCTCAGCTCAATCGGCGATTCGGCGCCTTGCGCTGCGTGCGCGTGCGCGCCGTTGCTAGGCTGCTGCGCGGATGCCGACGAAGCTCAGGGGGATCATCAGGACCATGACCGCGGGGCGCGCCGTCTTCTGGACCCCGAGCGGTACGCAGGACTTCTCCGTGGCGCCGCGCGCGATCGCCGACGTCATGAAGGCCGTGCTTGCGCAGGCGCTCGTCGCCATCACGGTGCAGCGGGGCGAGATCGTCGGCGCCGAGCCGGCCGACGCCGCGCCGTAGCGGCCCGTTTCCCTGCCCGGAATCGCGACGAATCGGGGGCGTGCTGGACGGATGCGCTGGGAGGCTCTCCTCTATCGAGAGCCCCTCTGCCGCAGGAGACCTCGTCGATGCGCCCCGCCCTCGCCCCCCGCGTGCTGCTCCTCGCCCTGCTGACGGGATGCAGCGGCTCCGACCTGGTCATCGCCGAGGCGAGCGACGCCGGTGACGATTCGACCTCGGCCGACGCCGCCGACACGCAGGCCGCCGACACGCAGGCC
>CAIXWQ010000932.1 GCA_903923175.1 uncultured delta proteobacterium
GAGCCGCAGCGCGCAGCCGGCGAGGTTGCGCAGCGGGCGCGCCCAGCCCGGCTCCTCGGCGGCCGCGCGCGCGAAGAACGGCAGGGCCTCGGCGCAGCCGCGCGCGTCGACGACCTCGACGCCGTAGTGGTAGTTCGCGCGCGAATCGAGCGGCAGGCGCGCGAGGTCGGCGCCGAAGAGCGCGAGGCCGTCGCGCCACTCGCCCGCGCGCGCCCAGGTCTCCGCCGCGAACGTCAGGAGCGCGACGACCGCGGTCGCGGCCGAGACGCGCCGCAGGATCGCGGTGCGCCCGGCGATCCACGACGCGACGGGCGCCGCCGCCGCGCCGAGCAGCAGCGCGAACCCGGCGAGCGCGAAGTAGCCATATCGATTGGCGTACTGGCCGGTGCTCGGGACGGCCGCGACCGCGGGGAGCAGCGCGAGCAAGAGGACGCCGGCGCCGAGCCACGCAGCGCGCGCGACCGCACCGCCGCGCCACGCGGCGAAGCTCAGCGCCGCGTACCCCGCGGCCGCGCCCGCGAGCGTGAGCGTGGTGGCGAGCGCGGAGGGCGGGAGGTAGCGCTCGACGCTCGGCGCGTCGGTGAAGGTGACGAAGGCCTCGACGTGGTGGAGGAGCAGGCCCGCGTACGCCCGCGCGAGGCTCGGGAGCGGGAGCGCGATCGCGCTCGCGGTCGAGACCTGGAGCGCGCGACGGAGCAGCAACGCGAGCGAGAGCGCAGCGAGCGCGGGGCCCACCGCGAGGACGAGCCGGCGGCCGAGCGGCGCGTGCGGGGAGTCTCGGGGGGGTTGCGCGTCCGCGACGCGAGCCTCGCCCGGCGCGACGAGCGCCTGCGCGGCGAGCAGCGGCACGACCACGACGTACGACTCCTTGCAGCCGATCGCGAGGAAGGTGGCGACGCCAGCGACGAGCCCGCGACGGAGCGAGGCCCCGCCGGCCATCACCGCGAGCGCGAGCAGCGCGAAGAGCGCCCCGAGCAGATCGTGGCGCGCGCCCACGAACATCACCGCCTCGGTCGCGGCCGGGTGCACGAGCAGGATCGCCGCCGCGCACGCGGCCCCGAGGCATCCCCGGGGCGCGACGAGGAGCGCCTTCGCGCCGCGGTAGAGCACGCCGACGCAGGCGAGGTGCAGCGCGAGCTGCGCGCTGCGGAAGGCCGGCATCGAGAAGCCGTGCAGCTGGACCTGCAGCCAGAACGTGGCGGTCGACACCGGCCGGTACACCTGGCCGATCGGCGTGGTGACGACGGCGAAGAGCCCGGCGCCGCGCGCGAGCCGGGGGTTCTGCAGCAGGTAGATCTTGTCGTCCCAGAAGAAGGCGCCGCGCAGGTGCGTGGCGTAGGCCGCCACCGCCGCGAGCACCACGAGCGCCACGCCGACGCGCGCGGCCAGCGTCGCGCGCGGGGACGGGGACGTCGCGACGCGCTCGGTCACCGGGGGGCTCGATTCCGAGGGACCGCGACGCACGGGTGGAGCGCGTGGAGCGCGCGCAGCGTGCACGCGAGGAGCGGCGGCGCCTGCGGGACGCGCACGGAGGCTCGTCCCGGCAGGGCGCGGCTCGGCTCCCGACGAGCGGGCGCGCTCAGAGGGGCGTGATGTTCGAGAAGAGGAACTTCAGCTCGTCCTTGTGGCGCGCGAGCTTCGCGTCCTCGGCGATGGCGAGGATCATCATGGCCTTGCCCTCGACCGGCGTGTCGAGCACCACGACCATCAGGTCCACGTCGACGCCGCTCATCTGGCCGTCGCCGTCGATCGCGATCCCCTTCATGCCGTTGATGTCGATCTTCTCTTCCTTGCCGAACTTGAGGTTCTGGATCTTCTCGCCGAGGCTCTTGCCGACGTTCTGGCTCGCCTGGCCGAGCGCCGACTCCTCGACGACGGTGAACGCCGCCGCGACGTCCTCGTTCTGATCCATCACGGTCAGGACCTCGCCGTCCTGCTTGGTCTTCCACCCCTTCGGCACGGTGATCGCGACGCGCGCCCCCTTGTGCTCGATGCGCTCGGCGCTCGAGGTCCCCTTGCCCTCGTGGGTGGGGTCGTGGGCGCCTGGATTCGACGAGCCGCAGCCCGCGAACGCCACGATCCCGACGCCGATGAACAACGATGCGAGCAGCTTGCGCATGTCCGAGCCTCCCTGGAGTCGCCTGGATCGAGCCCGGCGAGTGCCGGACAGGAAAGCGGAACGGCGGCCCCGTGTCCAACGCCGGCGGGGCCGCACCGAAGGCCGCGGCGCCCCAAATGTCGGCGGAGCGCCGGGGCCGCTACGGATGCGCTCCGACATCGGGCGAGGCGCGCGTATGATGCCCGCCATGTCGCGTTGGTGGGTCCGCGCGGGCGGCGACGTCTATGGGCCGGTGGAGGTCCAGACGCTGATCGACTCGCTGCGCACGGGCCGCTTGCTACCGAGCGATCTCGCGTGCCGCGAAGAGGGCCGCGACTGGCTGCTGGTGTCGGCGGTCCCGGAGGTCGCGACCGCGTTCGCGCCGCGCCCGCGCCCGCGCCCGACCACCGAACAGGATCCGTGGAGCGAGCCGGTCTGGATGGTCGGCAACCTCGACGGCGAGATCCTCGCGGGGCCGATGAGCCTCGCATCGGTGAACGACGAGGTGGCGCGCCGGCAGCTCACCGGTGACGAGCTGCTCGCCCGCGTGGGCAACACGTCGTGGCGCCCGATCGCCGACGTCGCGCGCGAGCACAAGGAAGCGCTGTCGTCGCGCCCTCCGTCGGTCGGAGCGCTCCCGAGCGCGCTCGCGGCGACGGCCCTCGCGCCACCGCCAGGCTCGGCGGCCCGCCCGCTCGCAGCTGCGCCCGCGCAGGCGCCGCCGCCCGC
>CAIXWQ010000933.1 GCA_903923175.1 uncultured delta proteobacterium
CGTCCCCGCCGGCACGACCGCGATCACGGTGCGCTTCCGCGGCGCGCCCGCGCGGGCGTCGTTCCTGGGCACCGTTGCGGGCCGCTTCGAGCCGGTCGTGCTCGCCGCGTTCGCCGGCCCCATCCACCATCGGCGCGAAGGCGGGCGCGTGGTCCACGACGCGCCGATCGTCGTCGACGCGAGCGGCAACGAGGCGCGCGTCGCGCTCGGGTCCGCGACGCGGACCGTCTGGCTGCAGCTCGGCAATCGCGGCCTCCGCGACGGCCTCTACGATCACGTCGGCCTCGCGTTCGAGCGCGCGACGGCCGTGAGCACGGTGACCGCCGCGCCCGCGGCTTCGATCGTCCCCGCGCCTCCGACCGACCGCGCTCGCCGCTCCCCCTGGAGAATCGCCGCGAGCGTCCTCGCGCTCACCAGCCTCTCGCTGCTCACACTCCAGGCTGGCAGGTCATGGTACCGCCGCTCGCGAAGCAGGTGAGCCCGGTGCCGCAGTCCCAGGGGTTCACGCACGCCTTGCCCAGCGCGCACTTGGCGTGACAGCCGCCGCCGCAGTCGACATCGGTCTCGTCGGCGTCCTTCACGCCGTCGTGGCACGACGCCGAGCAGGTGTGCGAGGTCGGGTCGCAGTAGTCGGCCGTCTCGACGCAGTCGTAGGCGGACATGCAGGCCTGCCCCCGACCGCACCGGCGCGAGCACAGCATGTAGCCGCAGTCGACATCGCTCTCGCCGAGGTCCGCCAGCCGGTTGTGGCAGTTGTCCTTGACGCAGTAGACGCCGTCGCTGGTCTCGGTCTGGCAGTCGCTCGCGAGCGAGCAGAGCGTCCCCTGGGCGCACTTCGCGCACTTCGCGCCGCCGCAGTCGACGCCGCACTCGTCGCCGTCCTTGATGCCGTCGGAGCAGGCGTCCGAGACGCAGACGCCGATCCCGGGCCCGTCCGCGCGGTTGCACATGCCGCTCGCGCAGTCGCCCGCGACCACGCAGCCCTTGCCGATCGCGCACTTGGCCGCGCAGCTGCCGCCGCAGTCGACGTCGGTCTCGACGCCGTCGAGGACGCCGTCGCCGCAGGTGGTCGTCGCGCAGGTGCCGCCGACGCACTGGCTGGCGAGGCAATCGGAGTTCTTCTTGCAGCCCTTGCCGACGGCGCAGCGAGGGCACTGACCGCCGCCGCAGTCGGCGTCGGTCTCGGCCAGATCCTTGGCGAGGTTGCTACAGGCGGGGAGGCAGTACCCGAGCCCTTGGGGGAGATCGAAGCTGTGGCTCCAGATCGGGTACTCCTTGGTCCAGGGCTCGAACGGGCCGATGTCGAAGCCCGCCTTCTGCCCGGCGGTCCCCGCGTAGCTCGAGCCGGGCGCCTGCACGCGCGCGCCGATCTGCACGCCGACGTTGGCCGAAAGATCGATCGAGACCTCGCCGGTCGGGGTGTGGCTGGTGGCGCTCGGCGGGCACTTCGACTGGAGCTCGCCCTTCGCGACGAGCGACGCGCGCACGCCCGCGAACAGGCCGACCGTGTCGTAGACGAACGCGTTGACGCGAGGGATCAGGCCGCACGCGACGGTGACGGAGCCGCCGCCGGTGACCTGGAGATCCCAGCGCTTCTTGTAGTCGAACTTCGGGGCCTGCGTGACGACGGCCTTGCCGTTCTCGTACTTCACGCCGAACTTGAAGGTGGCATTCTGCTCGAACTCCACGTGCGTGCTCAGGGAGGCCTTCGCCTCGAAGCCGCACTCGAGATCGAGCTGGAACGTCGAGGTGAGCACCACCGGCACCGGCCCGGCGGCGAAGGTCACCGTCGCGGGCCGGGTGATCAGCAGCGTCTTCTTCCACCCGCCGACCGGCTTCGCGTCGTTGGCGCCGAGCAGCCGATCCTTGAACTGCCCGAGCGCATCGGCGGCGAAGGCGGCGTCGTTGTTCAGCCGAGTCTCGAGCGCCGAGCCCGACTCGGACCCCGCCGACTCGAGCTTCGCCTCCAGGTTGAAGTCGAGCGCGAGCTTCGTCTGCGCGCGGCTGTCGATGTTCGCCCACGCGGAGAAGCTGCTGCCGTGGCCCGGGACGGGGATGTTGGCGCCGATCTGGAGGCCCGGATTGAACAGGAGGCTGGCGTCGAGACTGCCAGTCCCGGTGAGCGACAGCTTGATGGGCGTCTTGCCGCTCTCGTTGAAGCTCTTCTCCATCGTGAACGTGAAGAGGTCGAGCGTCTGCTGGTAGGTGAGCGACTTGCTCAGATCGACGCTCCCCGTGAAGCTCGCGGGGGTGATGGCGACCCAGGCGTTCTTCGCCGCGGAGACGACCGACTTGGCCGCCGTGCCGATCGACTTGCCCGCCGACGCGACCCCCTTCTTCACGGAGCTCCAGAGCTTGCCCCAGAAGGCGCTCGCGTCGGTGATCGGCAGGCCCGTGTCGTCGTAGAGGACCGCGTCGTCGTCGGCGAGCGACGAGCCCGGCAGCGTCACGGTGTCGGTGTTCTGGTAGAGGTTCACCGCCGCCCAGTCGAGGTCGACCTTCGAGAGGTCGACGGGGATCGCCTTCGAGGGATCGAACACGAGCTGGAAGTCGCCCTGCAGGACGTCCTCGAGCGACACCGACTCGGTCATCACGGTGAGCGTCGTGCCGTCGTCGAGCACCGAGCCCGTCATGCGGCGCGCGAAGCCGAAGGGGTTCTTGCCGCTCCCGGTGGCCTTGCCGGGCGCCGCGGCGATCACCTTGCCGTCGGTCCACGTGAGCACCTCGGGGTGCTTCGCCTTGGCGAACTCGAGACGGTCCGACTTCACCACGACGTCGTCGGTCTGCTCCGGGGTCGCCGGATCGACCCACGGCTGCGGCGTGAGCCGGTTGTAGTCGGGGTCGAAGCTCGGCGCGTAGACCAGCGACGCGAGATCGTCCTGCGGCGGGTTCGTGTCCGCGCCCTGATCGCCGCCGGCGTCGCCCGCGCCGGTGTCGCCGAGCGCGTCCCCGCCGCCGTCGACCGTCGTGCCGCTGTCCGGCTGAGGTTCCCCCTCGGCCGAGGAGCCGTTGCCCCCGCAGGCGGGGACGGCCGCGGCCGCGCCCACGAGACTGGCGAGGAGGACGAACGGAGCAGCTCGGCGGTAGGACATCGGGCGAACATACCTGAGGCAGGTAGGTTTGGAGAAAATCCGGATTCACGGATTCCGTCGTTCGGCCCTTGGAACAAGGGCGGGAAGAGCGCGGCCCCGAACGCGACGGCGCGACGTCCGGCCGCGCGGGGCGCGCACGTGCGCGAGAGGGCCTCTCGAGCGCCTATAGTGAGGCGCTTCGATGTCCGAGCCCCAACCCCCGCTCCTGATCGTCAACCCGGCCTCCGGCGGTGGCCGCACCGGCGGCGCGTTCGCGGCCATGCGAACCGCCATCGAGCACGCGCTCGGCGCCGTCGAGGTGCGGTTCACCAAGGCGCGCGGCCACGCCATCGAGCTCGCGCGCGAGGCGGCCAGCGAGCGCCGCGCGCGCGTCGTCGCGGTCGGCGGAGACGGCACGCTGCACGAGGTGGTGAACGGGGCGCTGCAGGGCGCGGCCTCGGGAGGCGCGGCGCCCATCGTCGGGCTGATCGGCCAGGGGACCGGCGGCGACTTCCGCAAGACGCTCGGGCTCGAGCACCGCCTCGACCACTACCTCGCAGTGATCAAGCGCGCCGAGCCCCGGCCGATCGACGTCGGCGCGATCGCCTTCGTGGGCCCCGACGGCGCGCGCCGCGAGCGCTTCTTCGTCAACGTCGTCTCGGCCGGCATGGGCGGCCTCGTCGATCGCTACGTCGCGACGATGCCCGCCGGGCTCTCGGGCAAGGCCGCCTACCTCGCCGCGTCGCTCCGCGCGCTCGCGACCTGCCCCCGCGGCGCCGTGCGCGCGACGATCGAGGACGACGCGGGCACGCGCGAGGCGCCGCTCGTCACGTACATGATCGCCATCTGCAACGGCCGCTACTTCGGCGGCGGCATGCAGGTCGCCCCGATGGCGCGGCCCGACGACGGACGCCTCGAGGTCGTCTCGATCGCGGGCGACTCGAAGCTCGCCTTCGCGCTCGCCTCGCGCAAGATCTACGACGGCAGCCACCTCGCCGAGCCCTGCACCACGCACTTCTCCTGCCGAGCCATCACCCTCGCCCCCGCGCGCACCGGCGACCCCGCGCTGCTCCTCGACGTGGACGGCGAGCCGCTCGGAGCGCTGCCGCTGGAGGTCCGCGTGCGCGCGGCCGCGGTGCGCT
Organism: uncultured delta proteobacterium; assembly: GCA_903923175.1. Classification (GTDB taxonomy): domain Bacteria; phylum Myxococcota_A; class Polyangia; order Polyangiales; family JADJMO01; genus CAIXWQ01. The sequence goes on from CAIXWQ010000933.1 coordinate 4,214, forward strand.
TCTTCGCCTGAGCCTCAGCCCGAGCCAGGCGCGTCACTCGGCGGGCGAGGCCTCGACGTCCGAGCTCGGCCGCGGGGCGCGGCGAAGGATGCGCTCGGGCGCGCGGAACGCGAGCGTGCCGACCAGCATGGCCCCCGCGAAGACGAGGCTCGCGGGCGAGAGCGTCGCGAGGGACACGAGGGCCGGCCCGGGGCAGACGCCCGACAGCCCCCAGCCGACGCCGAAGACCACCGCGCCGACGACGAGCGGTCGATCGATCCGCGTCTGCGTGGGGAGCTCGAACGAAGGGGCGAGCAGAGGAGCGCGCCGCCGGAGGACGAGCGCGAACGCGACCAGCGTGACGAGCACCGCGCCGCCCATGACCAGCGCGAGGCTCGGATCCCAGCGCCCCGCGACGTCGAGGAAGCCGAGGACCTTCGCCGGCTGCGTCATGCCGGAGAGGCCGAGTCCGAGCGCGAAGGCGAGCCCGGAGACGAAGGCGGCGACGGCCCTCACGAGGCGCCTCCGAAGACGGAGGGCCCGCCGAGCAGGTGGCGCGTCACGAAGACCGTCGCAAAAGCGACGGCCATGAACGTCAGCACGGCGACGAGCGAGCGCGGCGAGCGACGCCCGAGACCGCAGACGCCATGCCCGCTCGTGCACCCGTTTCCGAGCTGCGTGCCGTAGCCCACCAGGAACCCGCCGAGCGCGAGGATCGGCAGCGTCGCGACCGGCGCGCCGAAGGCCGCGGGGGCGAAGATCCGCAGCAATGCGCCGCCCGCTGCGAGGCCGGCGAGGAAGCCGAGCCGCACGCGGAGCTCCTCGCCGCGCGCCTCGAACGCGCGACCGAAGACGCCGCTCACGCCCGCGATGCGCCCTTCGAAGAGCAGGTAACCCGCCGACGCGAGCCCGAGCAGACCGCCGCCGGCCGCGGCCAGCAGGAGCGAGGTGGAGGTGACGCCGTTCATCAAACTAGACGACATTCTACGAAAACGACGCCGGCGCGCAAGTCGAGGACGCCGGGCCGAGGAGGGCTCTCGAGTTGCCCGGAGAGCAACGGTCAGTTGCCGTCACCGAGCGGGGATCCGTGTCATCTTCTGGCCGCCGGCTCAGAGAGGTCGGTCACCTGGAGGTCACGTCATGGCTCGCGAAAAGTGGAACTTCGACGCCACGCACTCGTCCGTCGACTTCGTCGTCCGTCACATGGTCGTGTCGAAGGTCCGCGGGCGCTTCACCAAGTGGACCGGCTCGGTCGAGTTCGACGCCGCGAACTACGCCGACTCGTCGCTCGAGGTCTCGATCGACGTCGACAGCATCGACACGCACGAGGCGCAGCGTGACGGCCACCTGAAGTCGGCCGACTTCTTCGACGCGGCGACCCACCCCAAGATGACGTTCAAGGGGACGAAGTTCAGCGGCAGCGGCAGCGATCTCAAGATCACGGGCGAGCTGACGATCCGCGGCACCACCAAGGAAGTGACCCTCGACGCCGAGTACCTCGGCACGGGCAAGGATCCCTGGGGCGGCACGCGCGCCGGCTTCTCGGCCAAGACCTCGATCCTCCGCGAGGACTTCGGCCTCACGTGGAACGCGGCGCTCGAGACGGGCGGAGTGCTCGTCGGCAAGAAGGTCGACATCGAGATCGACGTCGAGCTCGTCAAAGCGTAGGACCCCTTCCACGCGGCGCTGCACGTAGCCCCCCTTCCCCTGCCCTTCCCCCCGCACTCGGGGGGGAAGGGGGTTCGAGACTCGAAGGAGAACGCCATGATCACGGTCCGTCGCGCGAACGATCGAGGCCACGCGGAGCACGGCTGGCTCGACTCCTGGCACACGTTCTCCTTCGCCGACTACTACGATCCGAAGCAGATGGGCTTCCGCGCGCTCCGCGTGATCAACGAGGATCGCGTCGAAGCCGGCAAGGGCTTCGGCACCCACCCGCACCGGGACATGGAGATCGTCTCGTACGTGCTCGAGGGGGCCATCCAGCACCGCGACAGCATGGGCAACGGCGAGGTGCTCCGCCCCGGCGAGGTGCAGCGCATGACCGCGGGCACCGGCGTCACGCACAGCGAGTTCAACCCCTCGCGCACCGAGGGGCTGCACTTCCTCCAGATCTGGATCCTGCCGGCGAAGCAGGGGCTGAAGCCTGGCTACGAGCAGAAGGCGTTCCCGACCGCCGAGCGGAGCGGGAAGCTGCGCCTGGTCGCCGCCCCCGACGGCCGCGACGGCGCCCTCACGCTCCATCAGGACGCGTTCATCTACGCCTCGCTGCTCGCGGTCGGCGAGCGCGTCGAGCACCCGCTCGGCGCGGGGCGCGGCGCGTGGGTGCAGGTCACGCGGGGCGCGATCGACGTCGACGGCGAGAAGCTCGGCGTCGGCGACGGCGCGGCGATCGAGCACGACGCGCGCGTCCGCATCACGGGCGAGCGCGACGCGGAGTTCCTGCTGTTCGATCTGGCCTGAACCGAGCGCCTACAGGCCCAGCCACGCCGTCGGCGGGAGCCGCTCGCTCCCGAGCCGGATCTCGAAGTAGAGCGACGCCGGGCCGCCGGGCTCGCCGCCGGCGGTGCCGATCTTCTCGCCCGCCGACAGCTGGTCGCCGACCTTGACGTCGATCGACGCGAGGTTGCCGCTGACCGTGTAGTACTTCTCGCCGTGATCGATGATCACGAGCTTGCCGTAGGTGCCGTAGCGATCGGCGAAGGCGACGCGGCCAGGGTGCACCGCGCGCACGGGCGCGCCCGCGGTCGCCTTGATCTCCACGCCGGGGCCCCCCTCGCGCGTGGTCGCCTTCACCTCGGCCTGCCCCGCGATCGGGAACGTGAGGCGCCCCTTGCGCGTGCGGAAGGCCCCCGAGTCCTCGCCGGCCGAGGTCTTGCCGGTCGGCCCGTAGACGACGATCTCGCTCGTCGCCGCGGCCGCTCGCTCTGCGCCCGCGGCGCCCGCGCCGCCGGAGGTCGCGAACGCGCGCTCGAACGACTCGCTGCGGCGCTTCTCCTCGTCGATCGCGACCTTGGCCGCCTCGACGAGCTGCTTCTTCTCGGCGAGATCGCCGCGCTCCTTCTCGAGCCGCTCGAGCGACGACGCGAGCCCGAGGCCGCGCGTCGACAGGCGCGTCTCTTCGGCGTGGTCGGCGCCGATCGAGCGCTTGAGGCTCTCGACGCGCTGCGCGTGCTCGACGAACGCGGCGAACCCGCCGCCGAGCGGCAGCAGCCCCGCGCGCGTGAGGCGGTAGAGGTAGCGCCCGCGCTGCCGGGCGCGCAGCGCGAGGAGCTGGCGCCGCGGCGCGATCGCCTCGAGCTCCTTTCGCTCCGCGAGGATCTCCTTGTCGAGGGCGCCGAGGCGCGCCTCCATCTCGGCGACGGCGGTGGGCGAGGAGAGCGCCGAGGCCGCGCTCGGGGGCGCGTCGCCCGCGGAGGCGAGCCCCACGATCGTGAGCAGGCCGGTGGCGAGGGCGAGGTGCTTGAGCCGCTGGATTCGGAGCATCGGAGGGTCGCCCTCGGGCAGTGGTGAGAGGCTCAGACCGCGGTGAGCTTGCGCAGACCGAGCGCGCCGCCGAGCGCGCCGAGCAGCGCCCCGGTGCCGACCAGCGCCGCCATGACGGACAGCGGCAGGAAGATCGGATCGAGGCCCAGCAGGCCGCTGAGATCGCCGTCGGCGCGCGACTTCACGATGAAGAACAGGCCCGCGAGGATCGCGACGGCGGTCGTCGAGCCGATCGCGCCCTGGAACGTCCCTTCGAGGACGTACGGCGTGCGCACGAAGCCGTCGGACGCGCCGACGAGCCGCAAGACCTCGACCTCGGTGCGCCTTCGCGTGAGCGCGAGGCGCATCGTCGACGCCACCACGGCAAGCACGGCGCCGAAGACGATCGCCGCGAGCGCGCCGGCGGCGATGGTGCCCCCTTGCAGCAGCGAGCCGAGCCGCTCGGTCCAGGTGCCATAGGTCTCGACCCCCTCGACGGCGGGGAGCGCGCCGAGCTTCGAGACGATCATCGCGACGTCGGCCTCCGGAACCTCGGGCGCCACGTCGACCTCGATCGAGGCGGGGAAGGCGTCTTGCGGGAGCGCCTTGAGCGTGGGGTCGCCGCCGCCCAGCGCCGCGGTGCGCGCGTCGGCCGGCGAGAGGTAGCGGACCTCGCGCACCCCTTCGGTCTGCTTGAGCGCGGCGACGAGCGCGTCGACCTGCTGCGGCGCGGCGCCGTCCTTCAGGTACACCGACGCGCGCCCGATGCGCCCCCAGCGCTCCTTCAGGCTGTGCAGGTTCACGACGACGAGCAGCGCCGCCCCGAGGCACACGAACGCGACCGCGAGGCTGACCACGCTCAGCACGTGCAGCCGCCACTCCGCGTACAGACCCCGCTTCGCTCGCTCCAGGCTCCCGGCCATATCGACGCTCCCCGCGTTCGTTCCAAGTCTCGAGTCGGATGAAGATCGCTCAGCCCGCGCGCCGCACGCGGCGCTCTTCGCGCGTCTCGCGCGCCGCCCGAGAAGCGCGCGCGTGTCGCGCGACGACGGGCTCGTCGTGCGCGACCTCGACGTCCACGTCGTTCGTGCCGTCGACGTAGCCGGCCAGCGGCTCCGCGAAGGCGGACAGGCCGGACTGCACGTCGGTCACGCGCCCCTCGTCGAGCACGAGGATCCGGCGCGGCCGCACGTCGAGCAGCGTGCGGTCGTGCGTCGCGAAGAGCACCGTGGTGCCCGAGGCGTGGATCTCCTCGAACAGCCCGAGCACGTCGAGCGCGAGGGCCGGATCGAGGTTGCCGGTGGGCTCGTCGGCCAGCACCATCGCGGGCTCGCCGACGATGGCGCGGGCGATGGCGACGCGCTGCTGCTCGCCGCCCGAGAGCACGCCGGCCCGGTCGCCGCCGCGCCCCGACAGCCCGACGCGCTCGAGCGCGACCGCGACCCGCTGCCGGATGAGGCGCGAGGAGAGGCCGAGCACCTCCAGCGCGATCGCGACGTTCTCGGCGACCGTCCAGGTCGGCACGACCTTGAAGTCCTGGAACACGATGCCGAGGTTGCGACGCAGGAACGGGATGCTCTCGTCGGTCAGCCGCGCGATGTCGCGGCCACAGAAGAGGATGCGACCGTCGTCGACCGTCTCGGCCTTGTAGACGAGCTTGAGCATCGTGCTCTTGCCCGCGCCGGAGGGGCCGGTGACGAACACGAACTCGCCGCGGTCGATCACGAGATCGACGCCGCGGAGCACGTGCATGTCGCCGCCGCTCGGCTGGCGATAGACCTTCTGTACGCCATCGAAGACGAGGACCGGCTTCTTCGCCTGGGCGTCTCCCGGCGGAGCGCCCCGGAGCGCGTCGCGCGATCCAGCACGGAAGAAGGGAGTGAGCGGGGCTCGTCCGCCTGCGTGCGCCATCGCGACCTCGTTATCGAAGCGGGAAGCGAGCGGCCAAGTTTCGGGTGCGCGGGGTCGGCGAGCCCGCGGGGGGGCCCCGTGCCGCGCGCGACGCGTCCCCGTCCCCGGGGTCGCCGCCGGCGCACGGACGGAACGGCCGTTCCAGCGTCGCGAGAGCGGAATTTCCGTGCGCCGCGCATCTACGGCGGCGCTTCGGGGCGGCGAAAATGGAGGGCCTCCCCTTCGCGTTCAGGTTGTCCGGCAGGCCCCGCTTCCGATAGCGTGCCAGCGTGCGTTTTCGTCCGCTCCAAGCCCCCCTGCGCCGCCGATCCGCCCTGCGCTCCGCGCTCCCCCTCGCCGCCGCCCTGGTCGCGCCCGCCGCCCTGGTGCTCGGCGCCGCCCACGCCGGCGACCTCAAGGCCAGGGTGGCTGGCTACGAAGCCCTGCGCCCACAGGCCCTCGCGAGCGCGGTCGCCTCGAACTCGCACGCCTTCACCTGGCGGCTGTTCGATCGCCTGGTCGCGGAGAAGTACACGGCGCTGTCGGCCGACCCCGAGAAGGACGTCACCGTCGCGGTCTACGGCGAGGGGCCGCACCGCTTCGGGCTCGAGGCGCGCATCCGCCTCGCCGGCGGTCGTGCGACGCCGGCGACGGTCGTGGTGCCGGCGGGGGTCCCCATCACCTTCGTGAACGACGATCCGTTCCTCCACACGCTGATCTCGGGCGACCTCAAGCGCGACCTGAAGCCGGGCGAGACCCACAAGATCACGCCCAAGGGCAAGGGCCTCCTCACCTTCACCGACTCGCAGGCCCCGGGCGTGAAGGCGTTCGTGGTCATCGAGGACGGCGTGATCATGAACCTCGCCCCCGGCCGCGACGGCGCCGTGAAGTTCGCGGAGGCGCCCGCCGGGAGCTACGTCTTCAAGGCGTTCTTCGAGGGCAACGCGAAGGCCACCTCGCCGACGCTCGAGGTGAAGCAGCCCGCCGGGCTCGAAGTGAAGGATCCGCTGGTGGTCGGCACGCTGCCGTCCGCCGCGCCTTCCGCGTCCGCCTCGGCGGCCTCCAAGTGATGATCACGAACCTCGAAGTCCGGATGGATTCACGCCGATGATGCTCATCTCGCGCTTCTGGTACGCGATCCTCGCCGTCGCCCTCGCCGCGGCCGTCGCGCTCGTCTACATCGGGATCAACCAGCACAACCGCATCCGCGTGAGCGACACGCGGACGATCGTCGAGCACGATCGCGACATCGTCGACTGGTACCTCCAGGTCGACTCGCGTCGCCGGCTCGACGCGCTCGAGCTGATCAGCGTCGACTCGAAGGTCCAGGCGAACCTGAACAAGGCCACCGCGGCCGACGGCAAGGTCCCGCAGGACGTCCGCGACGCCACGAAGAAGGCGCTCGAGGAGCTCGCGCCGAAGTACGCCGCGGCCATCCACGACGAGGGCAAGGGGGGCACCAACCCGAACATGCTCTTCGTCGTCGACGCGCGCGGCCGCGTGGTCGGCAGCGTGAACTTCGACCGCGCCGCGATGATCAAGGACGAGTCGGCCTTCGAGCTCGGCGGCTACCCGGTGGTGGCCGACGCGCTCCACGGCTGGCAGCGCGACGACACGTGGGTCGTCGATCGCGAGGCCATCTACCGCGTGGTCGCGCAGCCCGTGGTGGCGGCCGAAGGCGCCGCGCCGATCGGCGCCGTCGTCGGCTTCCGCCGCGTGGACGAGGGGTACGCGCGCCGCGTCGTCGAGTACACGTACGCGCCGGTCGTGTTCTTCGTGAACCCGCCGGACGGCGACGGCCTCAAGGTCATCGCCCGCGGCAAGCCCGAGAAGGTCGACCTCAACCTCGACGAGCTCAAGCTCGACGCGCAGATGCTCGCGACGGACGAGCACTTCCAGAAGGAAGGGGTCACCTCGCTGAAGACCGCGGGCAACCTCGCCTACGAGGTCTCGCGCATGATCGGCCAGGGCTGGGACATGGGCGCGGGCTACGCCGTCGCGCGCAAGTCGATCCCGATCAACGACCCGAACGCGCTGCTCCAGCAGGCCGACGAGGGCGACAAGAAGGCCGTCCCGGTGCCGTTCGTGGGCGGCATCCTCGCCGCCGCGCTGCTCGTCGGGCTGCTCGCGACGTTCCTCGAGCACTCGATGCCGCTCGGCAAGCTGCGCCGCGAGGCCGCCAAGCTCGCGAAAGGCGAGCAGGACGCCTTCCCGCTCGCGAAGCTCTCCGGCGCCTACCGCCGCATCGGCCAGGACGTGAACGAAGGGTTCGAGCGGGTGATCGCGAAGGGGGGCGGCGCGTCGCGCAAGGCGGCCGACCTCGAGCAGATCCTCGGCCCGGTGCCGGCGGCGCCCCAGATGTCGGCGTTCAGCTTCAACTTCGACTCGTCGAGCAGCAGCAGCCCGAGCGGCGGCGGCAGCCTCGATTCGAAGAGCGCCCCCGACCTCTTCCCCGAGCTGCCGCCGGCCGGCGCCGCGCCGCCGCCCGCGATCGCCACCCTCGGCTCGCCGGTGTCGTCGCCCAGCGCGCCCAGCGCCTTCAGCGCGCCCGCCGCGGCACCTGCAGCGCCCCCGCCGAAGCCCGCGAGCCCGCCGTCGCGCCCGCAGGCCCCGCCGCCGAAGACGCCCGCCGAGCGAGCCAAGGCCGACGAAGAGGCCATCGCGCGCGCCGCGGCGATGCTCGAGGACGACGAGGACGCGACGCAGGTCGCCAAGATCCCCGAGGAGCTGATGAAGGCCTCGGCGACCGGCGAGGTCAAGGCGATCGAGAACGCCGACGAGCTCGTCCAGTGGCGCACGACGTTCGAAGAGTTCGTCGCGATGCGGAAGAAGTGCAGCGAGCCGACCACCGGCCTCTCGTTCGAGAAGTTCCAGGTGCAGCTGCGACGCAACAAGGAGCAGCTGGTGAAGCAGTACAACTGCCGCCGCGTGAAGTTCACGGTGTACGAGAAGGAAGGCAAAGCCGCGCTGAAGGCGACGCCGATCAAGGACTGATCGGCTCGGCCCTCCGACCCGCGAGCGATCGCGAAAGGCGCGTGCGGCCGACCGCACGCGCTTCGCTTTTTGATAGCGTCAGTCGGTGACGCACCGCCATCGCTACGCCCTCCCCTCGCTGCTCCTCGCGCTCGCGGCCCTCTCCTCCGAGGCGCGCGACGCCCGCGCGGGGGCCTCGTCGGCGAAGATCGATTCGACGGTGCTGCGCGCGGCGCGCACCGGCTTCCACGGCGGCGGCACGCGCACCCCCGACGTGGATCACGCGCCGGTCGTGATCCGGCTGACGGCGCCCGCCACGCCGGCCGTGCTCGCGAGGCTCGCGGCGGCCGGCGCCGAGCTCGAGGTCGCCGGCGGCGCGACGCTGTTCTTCGAGCGGCACGTCCCTGCCTACGTGAGCGAGAAGGCCGCGCGCGCGGTCGCGGCGCTGCCGGAGGTCGAGCGCATCGCGCTCGCGCCCACTGCGCGCGCTCTGCCGATCGCGCACTCCGCGGAGCTGATGCACCTCGCCGACGCGCGCGGCGCGCGCCCCGCCCTCGATCTCCTGACCGGCGCGGGGATCACGGTCGGCGACAGCGACAGCCTCGTCGATCCGTTCCACCCGGCGATGTTCCGCGCCGACGCCGGCTACTTCTCCTGGATCGACGTCGACCACGACGGCCGCTTCACGGCGGGGGTCGACGCCATCGATCTCGACGGCGACGGCGCGGCGAGCGACGGCGAGACGGCGCTCGCGCTCACGGCCGAGACCCACGACTGGTACGGCGCGGTCGACGCGCGCACCGCCGTCTTCGACCCAGGCGTCGACTGGCTCTTCCTCGACACGAACGGCAACGGCGCGCGCGACTACGGCGCCGCCGCGGGGTTCGACGACACGACGCCCGCCCTCGGCGAGCCGCTGTTCGTCCCCGACGATCTCGATCGCAACGGCAAGCTCGATCCGGGCGAGAAGGTCGTGCGGCTCGGCACCTCGAAGTACCGCGCCCTGCGCGTGAAGGTCTCCTACGACAAGACCAGCGTGAACAAGGTCTTCACGCGCGGCAGCAACCTCTCGAGCGCGCCGGTGGATCTCACGCACGGCACGCTCTACGGCTTCCCCGACGCCTACCACGCCACCGGGGTCAACTCGATCATCGCGGGCGACGTGCCGCTGGCGGGTCGGCGCTGGGTCGGCATCGCGCCCGACGTGGATCTCGTCGAGTCGTTCGACGTCGAGTCGACCGGCGAGCTGGTGCCGACGGCCGCGATGACGTGGCTCCTCGGCCAGAAGCCCGACGTCATGCTGTACGAGCTCGCGGTCTGGACCGGGCAGCCGCTCGACGGCAGCGATCCGCTCTCGCGGATGATCGACGACTCGACGACCAAGAACGGCGTCATCCACACCTGCCCGACGGGCGATCAAGCGGGGGCCCGCAAGCACACGCACCTCGCGCTCGGCGCCGGCGCGAGCGCGGAGGTCGCCTTCGATCTCCCCGCCCACGCCAAGGGGCTGACCACCGCGCTCAGCTACGTGGATCTGACGGCGAACGTGCGCGGAGGCGACGTCGCCTCGATGACGCTGAACGGCCCGGGCGGCACGTCGATCGCGCTGACCGACGCGGCGACGGGCGCGCTGAGCGGCGGCGGCAACTACTACGTCACCGTGCAGACGACCGACCGCGGCACGGTGCTGTACGACGTCGTGCTCTACCTGCAGCAGGGCGGGCCGACGACCGACGCCCTGCCGGTCGGCGCCTGGAAGCTCGCCGCGCGGGGCGGCGCGAGCCCGGTCACCGTCGACGGCTACGTCTCCGACGATCAGTCGAGCTGGGGGCTCGGCGCCGCGTGGGACACGGCGATCGCGACCGACGCGTCGACCCTCGGCGTGCCGTCCACCGCCGACCACTGCATCGCGGTGGGCGCGATGCCCGATCACGTCGCGGACGCGGCGACGCCCTGGTTCGCCATGTCGTATTGGGACTACGACGTCCCCGCGGGCTTCACCGAGACGCAGCTCCAGGTGCGCGCGTACTCGCCGCGCGGCCCGCGCATCGACGGCGTGCAGAAGCCCGATCTGCTCGCGCCCGACAACCCGTGGGCCGCGGCGCCGCACACCACCCAGGACACCTACAAGTTCCCCTACGCCGCCTACTCCGTCTTCGGCGGCACCTCCGGCGCGAGCCCGCACGTGACCGGGCTCTCGGCGCTGCTCGCCCAGACCGGCGTGCACGGCGACGCCGCGCGCGACGCGCTCCGCAAGGGGGCGACCAAGGGCGACGGCTCGGTCGCGCTCCCCAACGGCGACTACGGCTACGGCGCGCTCTCCGCGGCCGGCGCGTTCGGGGTCTCCACGAGCGGCCCTACGCCGACCATCACGCTCGCGGTGCAGCTCGACGGCGCCGCGCCGTACGTCGGAGGGCACGCCGTGCTCACGCCGACGGTCGCGGGCGGCGACGGGCTCGAGGTGAAGTGGGACGACGACTACGACGGCAGCTGGAACGTCCCCTATGCGGCCCCCGCGGCGCGCACGATCTCGCTCGATCTCGTCGGCACGCGCTCGTTCAAGGTGCGCGTGCGCAACGCCAGCGGCCGCTTCGCGGAGGCGCTCGCGGTCGTGGAGGTCGTCGACGCGCCGAAGCCCGCGGCCGCTTCGAAGGGGTGCAGCTGCACCACCGCGGGGCGAAGCGGGCCGGCCGGCGCGGCGGCGGGGCTCGCCTCGGCGCTCGCGCTCGCGCTCGTGCGCCGCCGCCGCCCTCGTCGATAGCGATCGATCGGAGCCTCGCCATGCGAATCAAGCACATCAGCTTCCGCGGGATCGACGACGCCAGGCGCGAGGCGTGGCGCTCGAGCCAGCGCGTCTGGCTCGAGCGGTCCATCGCCTCCGGCGGGCTCCTCTGCGCGTACGGCGCCGAAGCCGCCGGACACGCGCGCGCCGTCTTCGTCTGGCAGGACGAGGCTGCCGTGCGCACGTTCATGGAGCGCTCGCACGACGCCGCGATGGCCGCGGCGGGGACCATCGGCCGCTCGGCGGTGCTCTACCTCGATCCCATCTCGGTGCTGCGCGCGGCCGATGCGACCGAGGCGCCGCCGATCCCGCGAGACGGCGTCGGCTACGTCGGCGAGACGGTGGCGTGGGTCCGCGAGGAGGGCGACGCCATCTGGCTCGAGAGCCAGCGCGCGTGGAACGCGGCCCTCGAGCGGGCGGACGGCTGCGTCGGCGGCTTCGTCGCGCGCGGGCGGCGCACGTTCGTCGTGACGTCCTTCTGGCGCGACGAGGCGGCCCACCAGCGCTACGAGCGCGACGTCGTCCCGGGGCTGCGAGACCGCGCGGCGGGCGACGCCCACACCGTGCGGCTGCAGCGCTTCTGCGCGCAGACCATCCCCGAGCTCTCGTACACGAGCCCTGCGGCGCCGGCGTCCGCAGCGCCCGCGGCGCCCGCATCTCCCACCGCGCCCGAGCGGGGTACGCCGTGAGCGGCGCGCGCGACGCGAAGATCGCGCCGACGGCGCACTACACGGCCTACGTGTGGCGTCGGCTCGCGCTCCCTTACTCCGGCGCCTACGCGACGCGGCGCGGAGCCGCGCTCTACTGGACGCTCCGCGCGGCGGGCGAGTGGGTCACCGCCGTCGCGCCGGGCGTGCCGTCGATGGCGCAATACCTGGCGCTGCGCCACCTCGCGATCGATCACGCGCTGGTCGAGCTCGACGCCGATCGCGTCGTGGAAATCGGCGCTGGGCTCTCGCGCCGCGGCACGACCTGGGCCCTCGATCGCGGCGTCGCCTACGTCGAGGTCGATCTGCCGCACATGGTCGCGCACAAGCGCGCGGCCATCGCGGCGCGCTTCGACGGGGCGGTCGGCGCGCGGCTTCGCGAGCGGCTGACGGTGGTCGAGCACGACGTGCTGGCGCCCGACTTCGGCGCGTGGCTCGCGGAGCAGCTCGGCGACGCGGCGCGCCCCGCGGTGATCGCGGAGGGGGTGATGGGCTATTTCGCGCGGCCGGAGCGCCTGCGGATCGCGCGTTCGATCGCGGAGGCGCTGGCGCCGCGCGGCGGCTCGTTCGTGTGCGACGCGCGCGCCAGCGAGGGGGGGCGCGCCATCGCGATCGCCGCGCGCGTGCTGAAGGCCGGGATCAAGCTCGTCACGCGCGGGCGCGGAGCGGCGGAGGACTTCGCGAGCGACGACGACGTCCGCGGCTTCTTCACCGAGGCCGGCTTCCGCGAGTCGCAGCCGGTGGACACGCGACACGTGCCGGGCGCGCCTCGGGTGCCGTCGCCGGCGAAGGTGTGGCGGGCGCGGGCGTGAGGCGCTCCCTCGCGCTCGACGCCCCCGCCGCCGTCATCGAAGCGCCCCCTCCGTCGTCCACCGTCCCGATCGCATGAACCCCATCGCCCCGCCCCCGCCCGCGCGCGCACCTGCGCCGACCCCACCGACGCCGCTCGTTCCCTACTGGTACCGGCGCATCGCCCTCGGCGTGCTGTCGTTCGTCGTCGCGCTCGAGCTCATCTACTTCTTCGGTGCGAGCGGCTTCCGCTATCGCGGCGCGAGCTTCTCCTTCGGCCGCGAGCACGAATACCAGCTCTACGAGATCGACGATCGACGCGCCTTCAGCGTCCGGCAAGGGCGCGTCGAGATCGTCGAGTACCGCCACGATCCGGCGTTCCTGGGCCTCTGCGGCCTCTGCGCGCGGGGCAAATCGATCTTCTACCGCGCCGAATTCCGGCGAGGGAACTGGGTCTGGTCGCGCTACCCCGACTTCGAAGGCGCCGACGTCTACAACCTGAAGACGAAGCGGCTGCTCGAGCTCGACGTCCCCAAGCCGGAGCGCGGCATCGTCGCCGCCGAGGACGTCCCCTTCTACGTCGAGCACGACTTCACCTTCGACGACGACGACAAGCTCACCCCCGAGAAGGTCGCCGCGGAATTCAAGCCGATCTCCACCGCGCGCGAGATGTGCGTGATCCTGAACGCCGCCTTCACCCTCGTGCTCGTGCCGCTCGGGGTCCTCGGCGCCATCCTGCTCGCCCGCGGCCTCACCCGACGAAAGCGCGAAGCCGCGTAGCCGGCGCGCGGCGCAGCGTCGCGAAGCCGCGAGGCGGCTCAGCTCGGCGACGGCCAGCGCGCGCGGTCGAAGGCGATCGAGACCTCCTCGAGCCGCAGGGGGCGGCCGGCCTCCGCCAAGAATTCGTTCGAGCGAATCGCCTTGCCGGTCCCGAGCACGCGCCACCCTGGCGCGCTCGAGTCCCCCGTGACGCCCCAGAAGAACTCCGCGAAGTCGGTCGTCGGCGCGCTCGCCGGTCGGCAGAGCACGCCGCGCCGAGGCCGTCCCACGTCAGTAGGGCCGAGGCAGCGGCTGTTACGCGGCGAACGTCCCCCTGCACCGCGCGCGCCTGCGCGAACGCCGCCCGAACCGCCGGCGCGCGGCTCCACGGCCCCGAATCCCACCCCCTCCGCCTTGCGCCCGCCCCGCAGGCGACCGAC
>CAIXWQ010000934.1 GCA_903923175.1 uncultured delta proteobacterium
CCGCGCCGCCCGCCGCCCGCCGCACCGGCCGCCCCCGCCGCACCGGCCGCCCCCGCCGCGTCCGCCGTCGGGGGGCCTCAGGTCGAGAGGTAGCGATGCTCGAGATGACGCCGGAAGACCTCGGGATTCAGCGGCTCGCCGGTCGCCCGCGAGACGATCTCGCCCGGCGCGATCGACGCGCCCAGCGCGTGCACGTGCTCGACCAGCCAGGCCGTCAGCGGGCGCGCGTCCCCCGCCGCGAGCCCCGCGGGAATCGCGGGCGCCTGCTGCACCGCGGCCGCGAAGAGCTGCGCGGCGGTGAGGGCGCCGAGGGTGTAGGTCGGGAAGTAGCCGAAGGTCCCGCTCGGCCAGTGGATGTCCTGCAAGCTGCCGTCGCGGTGGTTGGGCGGCCGCACGCCCAGCAGGCGCTCCATGCCGTCCGCGAAGGCGCCGGGGAGGTCCCTCAGCGGTAGATCGCCCGCGATCATCGCGCGCTCGAGGCGGTAGCGCAGCACGACGTGCAGCGGGTAGGTGACCTCGTCGGCGTCGATGCGGATCAGGCTCCGCTCGACGCGCTGCACGCGCTGCAGCAGCGCCTCCGCGCTCCACGCCGCTCCGCTGCCACCGAAGATCTCGCGCGCGACGCCGGCGAGCCAGCCGACGAACTCCGGCGAGCGCGAGGCCTGCATCTCGAACAGCAGCGACTGGCTCTCGTGGGTGCTCATCCCGCGCGCCTGGCCGACCGGCTGCTTGCGCCAGCGTACCGGGAGCCCTCGCTCGTAGAGCGCGTGGCCGGTCTCGTGGATGACGCCGAACAGCCCGTTGGCGAAGTCGGCCTCGTCCCAGCGGGTGGTGATGCGCACGTCGTCGGGGACGCCGATGCAGAACGGGTGGGCGCTGACGTCGAGGCGGCCGTGCGCGAAGTCGAAGCCGAGCGCGCGCATCACGCGATCGGCGAGCGCGCGCTGGCGCTCCGGCGCGAACGGGCCGACCGGCTGCGCGAGGCTCGGGCGGCTCGCCTGGCGCTCGAGCACGCGCTCCACGAGCGAGGGGAGGAACCCCTCGATCGACGCGAACACGACGTCGATGTCCGCCGCGCGACCGCCGGGCTCCCACTCGTCGAGCAGCGCGTCGTACGGCGAGACGCCCAGGCTCGCCGACTTCGCGGCGGCGACCTCGCGGGTGAGCTTCAGCACCTCCTCGAAGCTCGAGAGCAGGCCGGCGAAGTCGTCGTCCTTGCGCGCGGTGCGCCAGCGCATCTCGCACGCGGAGAGCGCCTGCGAGCGCGCCTCGACGAGCGACGAGGGGACGGCCGTCGCGTGCAGCCGCTCGCGGCGCATTTCGTGAAGGTTCGCGCGCTCCCAGGCGTCGAGGTCGGCGTCGCCGGCGCGCCCGAGCAGGTCCTCGAGCGCCGCGTCGGTGAGCAGCTCGTGGCGCAGCACGCGGAGCGTGGCGAGCTGATCGGCGCGCGCGTCGGCGCCGCCGTCGGGCATGAAGGTCGCCGCGTCCCACTCGAGGACGGTCGCGGCGTCGCGCACCAGGTTCATGCGTTCGAAGCGACGCTCGAGGTCACGGTACGCGTCGCGCGGCGTCTTGCTCGTGGGAGACATCGGCGCACGGTAGCAAAGTCCATGGCGCGCGGTCGACGACGCGCGCGGGCGCTCGTGCGGCTACGTCGCCCGCGCGAAGAGCGTGTGCCGCACGCCGTGCGCGAGCGCGCTCCAGCGGCCGAGCGCCGGGTCGGGCTCGAGGCCGTCGGCCATGCGGTGGAGCTGCTGCTGGAACCAGAAGACCTGCAGCATGTCGTCGACCTTCTTGACGCCGGTCGCGATGCGCAGCGGCGACGCCTCGGCGGACTCGCCGGCGAGCAGGCGCCGCGGCAGGTCGGGCTCGAACGTGAGCGGTCGGCCGAGCCCGACCACGTCGACCGCGCCGGAGGCCACGACGTCGTTCATCTTCGCGGCGGTCCGCATGCCGCCGGTGAGCATGAGCGGCAGCGTGGTCACCGCCCGGATCTCGCGGGCGTACTCGAGGAAGTACGCCTCGCGCTCGCGCGTGCTCTGCCGCTGCGCCTCGGGCCTCGCGGGGAGCCCGCCGCGGCCGGCCATCGCCGGGCTCTCGTAGTTGCCGCCGGAGATCTCGAGCAGGTCGACCCCCTCGCGCTCGAGCGCCTGCGCGACGAGACGCGCGTCCTCGACCTCGAAGCCGCCGCGCTGGAAGTCGGCGGAGTTGAGCTTCACGCCGATCGGGAACGCCGCGCCGACGCGGGCGCGCATGGCCCGGACGATCTCGACCAGGAAGCGCATGCGCCCTTCGACCGAGCCGCCCCAGCGATCGTCGCGGCGGTTCGCCAGCGGCGAGAGGAACTGGCTGACCAGGTAGCCGTGCGCACCGTGCACCTGCACGCCCGCGAAGCCCGCCTCGCGCGCGACGCCGGCGGTGGTCGCGAAGCGCTCGATCAGCGCGAGGATCTCCGCTTCCACGAGGGCGCGTGGCGCGGCGAACGTGCCGAAGAAGCCGCGGAGGGCGACCGCGGAGGGGGCGACCGGCGCGGGGGTGAGGCGTCGCGGGCTCTGCCGGCCCGTGTGGTTCACCTGCATCCAGAGCCGCGCGCCGTGCGCCTGCGCCGCCTCCGCCCAGCGAACGAGCGGCGCGAGGTGGCGCTCGTCCTCGATGAGGACGTTGCCCGGCTCGCCGCGACCGTCGCGCGAGACGATGACGTGCCCACTGATGAGCAGCCCCGCGCCGCCGCGCCCGAGGCGCTCGTAGAGCCGGACGAGCCGGTCGCTCGGAGCGCCCTCGGCGTCGGCGAGCACCTCGCTCATCGCCGCCTTCGCGAGCCGGTTCGGGAGGGTCGCACCGCACGGCAGAACGAGCGGTCTCGTGAGCGCGGAGACGTCGACCATGGCGCATCTGGCGACGTCCCGACCGGCCGCGCAAGGGCGCGCACGCCGCGCCGGGCGCGCCGCACACGCGCTTACCCCGTCCCTCCGTGCCGCCCGGTGTCACGGATTCGCCTGGCTCGCCGCGAGGCCGTACTATGTGCAGGATGACGGCGCCGGGCGCTCGGCCGCTCACGACGCTCGTCCGCCTCGGCGGGCGCGGCGTACCGACGGAGCTCGCGCGCTGGTCGCGCGCAGGGCGCCGCTCGGCCGCGGACGCGCCGGTGGTGGTGCAGCGTCAGGCGCTCTCGCCGAAGGATCGTACCGCCCGGCACGCGCTCGTCGAGCTCGTCCACCCGAACCTCGGCGTGGTCGAGGAGCTGCTCGAAGCGGGCAAGGAGACGCTGCTCGTGAGCGCCTACGTCGAGGGGCAGAGCCTCGACGCGCTCCGCGCCGCCTCGATAGAGCAGCGTCTCGCGCTCGAGATCGAGCTGCGGATCGCGCTCGACGTCCTCTCGGGCCTCGGCGCCCTCCACGCGCTCGCGGCCCGTGATCCCTCGGCCGCGCGACTGCACGGGCAGCTCGATCCGCGCAACGTCATCGTCGAGCCGAGCGGGCGCGCGGTCGTCGTCCAGCTCGGCGGCCCAGCCGCGCTGGCGGCCGAGGACGCGTGGCTCCGCTACCTCGCGCCGGAGCTGCTGCTCGCGGACGACACGGTCGACTCTCGCGTCGACGTCTACTCGGTCGGCGTCGTGCTCTGGGAGGCCCTCTCGGGCGCGCCGTTCCTAGTCGACTCCTCGCCGAACGCCATCCTCGTGCGCCACCTCTCCGGCAAAATCGGCGCGCCGCCGGTGCCGGCCGACGCCCCCTGGGCCGCCGCGCTCGTGCCGCTCCTGGCGCGCGCGGTGTCCACCGATCCGACCGCGCGCTTCGAGGGCGCGGGGGCGTTCGCCGCGGCGATCCGCGAGGCGGTGGGCGATCACGTCGCGAGCGCGGAGGAGGTCGGCCGCGTGGTCCAGGCGCTCGGCGGCGCGGCGCTCGAGGCGCGTCGAGCGCGCCTCGCGAAGCTCGCGCCCCCCGCGACCAAGCCCGCCGCACCA
>CAIXWQ010000935.1 GCA_903923175.1 uncultured delta proteobacterium
CCCGGGTCCGCGCCGCCCGTGCCGCTCACGCCGCCCCCGGTCGCGCCGGTCGCGCCGGTCGCGCCGGTCGCGCCCATCACCAAGCCCTGAAGCCCATGCGCGTGTCGTTCGCCTCGCTCGCCTCGCTCGCCTCGATCCTGACGCCCGCGGTCGCCTCGCTCGGCCTCTTCGGCTGCTCGGAGCTCTCGCGCTTCACGACCTCGCCCGGCGAGAGCTACTGCGGCGTGGTCACCGGCGCGTCGTTCGTCCGCAGCGACGCGCTCAAGGAGGGGACACCGATGCGCCTCGACCTCGACGTCGACGGGCTCGAGAGCCAGCCCGGCGTGCTGTGGACGGGAGACCTCGCCCCGGGCGAGCACTTCAGCGCCACGCCGCTCCGCGCGATCAAGCAGCTCCCCGCCGATCCGCTGTCGACGCTCACCTTCGGCGAAGGGAGCTTGAAGAGCTCGATCGCCGTCGCCGATCTCGGGCACACCGAGGTCGTGGTGGTGATCTCGCTGCTGCAGTCGGGCGACGTGGCCGTGCGCCTGCTGCGCGGCGACGGCCAGACCACGTTCGCCGACGGCACGCCGAAGCCGCCGCAGATCTTCGGCGTGTTCGCCCTCACCAAGACCCCGGGCGACTGTCACGCGCTGAAATAGGCCGCCGGCGCAACCGTCGGGCGGGTCCGGCGCATCCACGGTGCATGTCCACCGTGTCGCCCAAGAAGAACCGGCTCGCGGCGAGCGCGTCGCCCTACCTGCGCCAGCACGAGGGCAACCCCGTCGACTGGTGGCCGTGGGGCGACGAGGCCCTCGCCCGCGCCGAGGCCGAGGACCGCCCGATCCTGCTCTCGATCGGCTACTCGGCTTGCCACTGGTGCCACGTGATGGCGCACGAGTGCTTCGAGGACGAGGCCATCGCCGCCCAGATGAGCCGCGATTTCGTCTGCATCAAGGTCGACCGCGAGGAGCGCCCCGATCTCGACCAGATCTACCAGCTCTCGGTGCAGGTCCTGGGGCGCGGCGGCGGCTGGCCGCTCACCGTGTTCCTCACGCCCCAGCGCAAGCCGTTCTTCGCCGGCACCTACTTCCCGCCGCGCGAGCGCCACGGCCTGCCGAGCTTCCCGCACGTCCTCGACACGGTGCTCGACGCGTATCGTAACAAGCGCGACGAGGTCGAGGCGCAGGCGGGCGAGATCGCCGGCGCGATCGAGCGGGCCACCCAGCTCGAGGCGCAGGACGAGCGCGCCGGGAGCGACGCGCGTGACGCGCTCGACGCGCTCGCGCCCGCCGAGATCCTGGAGCGCGCGACCAAGGCGATGGCGCGCCGCTTCGACGACGCCCGCGGCGGCTTCGGCCACCGCCCCAAGTTCCCGAACACGATGGCGCTCGACGTGATGCTCCGGCGGAGCGTGGTCGCCGCGTCCGGCGGCGCGGGCGAGCGCGACGCGCAGTGCGAGACGCGCGTGAAGCGCGCGCTCGCGGCGATGCGCGCGGGCGGGATCTGGGATCAGCTCGGCGGCGGGTTCCATCGCTACTCGACCGACGAGCGCTGGCTCGTGCCGCACTTCGAGAAGATGCTGTACGACAACGCGCTGCTCGCGCGCCTCTACGCCGACGCCGCGCGCGCCTACGACGAGCCGCGCCTGGCCGCGGTCGCGCACGACGTGCTGCGCTACGTCGCGCGCGAGATGACCGCGGCCGACGGCGCGTTCTTCTCGACGCAGGACGCCGACAGCGTGCCCGCAGGAGCGCCGGCCGGCGCGCACGGCGCCCACGCCGAAGAGGGGGCGTTCTTCGTCTGGACGCCGGCCGAGATCGACGCGGCGCTCCCCGGGGACGACGAGGCCGCGCAGGTCGCGAAGCTCGCCTTCGGCGTGACCGCGCGAGGCAACTTCGAGGATCCGCACGCGTCCCCCGGCGCGCCGCGCACCGTGCTGCACGAGGCGATGCCGCTCGACGAGGTGGCCTCCGAGCGCGGCGCCTCGCTCGCGACGACGAGGGCGGCGCTCGAGCGCGCGAGCCGCGGGCTGGCCGCGCAGCGCGATCAGCGCCCGCGACCGTTCCGCGACGAGAAGGTCATCGCCAGCTGGAACGCCCTGATGATCGGCGCGTGCGCCGAGGTCGCCATGGCGACCGGCGACACCGCCGCGCGCGCGATGGCCGAGCGAGCGTTCGCGGCGCTGGAGGCGCGGCTACTGACCGGCGACCGCGTGATGCGCGTGGCGCCGCCGCCCGATCATCCGGGCGAGGCCACGGTGGCCGGCTTCCTCGACGACTACGCCTTCGTCGCGAACGCCGCGCTCGATCTCTACGAGGCGACCGCGACGCCGCGCTACGTCGCGGTCGCGCGGCGCGTGGCACGCGCGGCGATCGCGCGCTTCGCCGACGAGGCCCGCGGCGGCTTCTACTTCGCGCCGAGCGACGGCGAGGCGCTGCTTCATCGCCCGAAGGATCCGCACGATCAGGCCATCCCCTCGGGCTCCTCGATGATGGCGCTCGCGCTGCTGCGACTCTTCGCGCTCGACGGCGACCCGGCGCTGGAGGCGCGCGCGCGCGGCACGCTCGCGCCGTTCGCGCAGGCGGCGCTGGACCAGCCGCTCGGCCTCGCGCAGCACGTCATCGCGCTCGATCGGCTCGTGCGCGGCTCGACCGACGTCGTGGTGGTCGGCCCTCGCGACGATCCGCGCACCGAGGCGCTCCTCGACGCCGTCCGCCGCGCCTACGTGCCGCACCGCACGCTCGCGTTCGTCGATCCGGGCGACGACGCGACGCGCGCGGCGTGCCCCGCGCTCGCCGAGGGCAAGGAGGCGCGGCCGCACCCGGTGGCCTACGTCTGCCGCGGCCGCACCTGCAGCCCGCCCGTCAGCGACGCCGCCGCGCTCGCGCGGGCGATCGGCGCGTGAGCACCCCGCGGAGGCGCCGCTTCGTCAGGCCGCGGGCGCGTCGCGGGGCGCGGCGTCGTCTCCGTCGTCTCCGCCGGCGCTCTTCTTGCGATACAGCACCATGAAGGTCACGACGCCGCCGACCACCACGCCGAGCACGGCGCCGAGGATCTTCACGAACCTGCGCGGCGGGGTGCTCGAGCCGACCGCGCGCTGGGCGAAGCGCGGGTCGAAGGTCTTCGCCACGTCGATGG
This sequence comes from uncultured delta proteobacterium, assembly GCA_903923175.1. Classification (GTDB taxonomy): domain Bacteria; phylum Myxococcota_A; class Polyangia; order Polyangiales; family JADJMO01; genus CAIXWQ01. The sequence continues at coordinate 3,121 of CAIXWQ010000935.1, forward strand.
TCGCGAGGTCGATCGGCGGCTGGGCTGCGCGCAGGGTGGCCGTCACCATCTCGAGATCGAGGCGCGGATCGCGCGGCACCGCCGGCTCGTAGAGGAGCACCGCCGTCTCGAGCAGCGCGCGGTCGACGGTGGGGCGCGCCTCGACGAGCGCGTGCACCGCCGCGGCGCGCTCGTCGTGCACGAGCTGCTCGGCCTGGGTGAGCGCGCGCACGAACGCGTCGAGCCGGGCCTCGTCGCGCTGCGCGAAGGCGCGCGTCGCGACCGCCGCGTCGAGGAGCGGGAGCGCGCCCGCCGCCGGCTCGCGCGAGGCGTGCACCAGCAGCGCGCCGTCGGCGGAGAGCATCGCGCGCTCGGCCCACGGCGAGGGGGCGAAGAGCGCGTCGACGTCGCCGCTCGCGAACGCGCCGTCGGCCGAGGCCTCGTCGAGCTCGACCAGCCGCACGCGCGCCGCGCGTTCGCCGAGCAGCACGGAGAGGTGCGCGGCGCTGCTCCCCACGTAGCCGACCCGCAGCTCCCGCAGCGCGTCGAGCCGCACCCCGAGCGCGGTCGAGTCGAGCGCCGCGCCGTCGAGGCCGCGCCGCTCGAGCACCTTGCGCTGCACGATCAGGTTGGACGCGTCGTTGCGTAGCAGTGCGGCGACGAGCGTCACGTCGCCCGGACTCGGCTGCGCGCCGGTCGCGCCGCCCGAAGCCCCTCGTCCCGTGACCAGCGGCGCCCAGAGCGTCGGTCGGAGCGCGGCCACGTCCACCTCGCCCGCGCGCAGCGCCTCGCCGACGCGCGCCCCCAGCACCACCGGGACGATCTCGAGCCCGACGCGCCGGAAGTCGCCGTCGCCGATGGCGACCCACAGCGCGAGGAGCCGCAGATCGCCCTCGCGCTCGATCCCCACGCGCAGCTGCGTCGTCTTCGCCTGCGCGCGCGCCTCGCGGACCGCCGGGCCCGCGAGCAGCGCTCCGAAGGCGACCGACGCGGCGACCAGGCGCCCCACGCGCGCGAGCCAGCGGCGCGGGGGCGCGGAGGCGCGCGGAGTGGAGGCGCGATCGGTCTCGGGCATGGAGGCCGGGGCGTAGGGTCGCGCGGGCGGGAGGGCCAGCCTTCGACGCGCGCCTCGGTGGAATTGTGCAGCTCTACGGCACGGGACGCGGCACGGCGCGCCGGAGCGCCGAGACCGCCGCGGTGC